>JAOPZJ010000259.1 GCA_025964155.1 Solirubrobacterales bacterium | reverse complement strand
GCCGTAGCGCCACTGCAGCGCGGCGATCGCGGGGGACGCCGAGTAGGCCCAGGGGCAGCCGGGATCGGAGAAGTGGGTGACGGAGATGGGTGCCAAGGCGGAAGACATACCCAGATGGTTGCACAGGCAACCAGCAGTGTCGGCGCCGACCTCGCACCGGGGCGAGGACGCTTTCGTCGCTGAACTACACGGCGCCCGTCCTGGCGCCGGCGACGGCGCCCGGGGCGGCAGCGTCCTGATCGCTCTCGGTGGCGCGTGCCGCGCGGCGAGCCAGTCTCGCGCCGGCGGGCCACAGCACGATGGCCAGCATCGGGACCGCGTAGACGAGGTAGCCGATGACCTCGACTTGGACCGGGCGCGGCTGCAGGCCCAGCATCCCGGTCAGCAGCGAGGCGGTCACGGTACCGGGGACGACGAGCCACGAAAGGTCGAAGGCCTCGCCCTGTCCCGCGCTGATCCACCCGACCTCGTGGGCGGTGTGGAAGGCGCTGGCCACGAGCCCCGCGGCGACGAAGACGAGGACGACGCCGGTGGCGCGGAAGAACTTCTGCAGGTTGATGCGCGCGCCACCGCGGTAGATGGCGAAGCCGAGGACCGCGGCGAGCGCCACGCCGAGGGCGGCGCCGGCTCCGGCGGTCCCGGGGTTGGAGGACTCGTTGAAGGCCGCGGTGAGGAAGAAGGCGGTCTCGAAGCCCTCACGGATGACGGCGAAGAAGGCCATGGCCACGAGCGCCCACGCCGAGTTCTTGGCCAGCGCCGACGCGGTCACGTCCTGCAGCTCACCCTTGAGGCTGCGGGCGTTGCGCCGCATCCACAGGATCATCCAGGTGACGAAGCCGACCGCGATCACGGCGATGATGGTCTCCAGGCCCTCCTGCTCGCGCTCGGGCAGCTCGTTGTTGGCGAGCTGCAGGCCCGCACCGACCGCGACGGAGATCGCCACGGCGATGCAAACGCCGGTCCACATCGGGCGCAGTGCGTCGCGGCGTCCTTCCTGCACCAGGAACGCGGCGAGGATCCCGACGATGAGGGCGGCTTCGAGTCCCTCTCGCAGGCCGATGACGAAGGTGGGCAACATGGGATTGGTGGGCTCCGCTGGTCGGTGTGACGAGGCGCTTAGGGTGTCCTGATTAGGCAAACCTAAGACCAAAGCGTGGTTAGGGTACCCGAAAACCGACCCGGTGTGTCGGACACGTGTCGCCGGGGACACCGTGGGTGCCCGCCGGGGAACGACGAAGGGGCGCCGCGAGGCGCCCCTTCGGTCCAGCGGTGGTGCGGCGTGCCGTGCTGCTGCGGCGCCGTACCGGGTGCGGTCAGGCGGTCACCCTCAGCAGATCACCTGCAGGTGGAAGGGCACCGGGCCGGCCGACTCGTCGACGGTGACCTTGTTCGTGCCCGCCGACGCGACCGCGAGGCTCAGGCCGGGAGTCGCGATGGCCGCGTTGGGCGTCGCGGTGAACGAGCACTTGCTGACGTCCTTTGCGAGCGTGACGGTGAACGTGTTCCCGGCGACGGACGCCGTCGCGGTCCCGCCGCGGCTGGCGGTGACGTTGCCGGCGGCGTTCACCGCGGCGAACAGCAGGTCGCCCGCGCTGGCGTAGAACGTGCCGTCCTGGCCGTTGAGCTTGGCCGAGTCGGCGGCCTTCTCGGTCTTGCCGAGCAGGTCGCCCGCGTTCAGGCCGTCGACGCGGTCGGCGTTCAGGCCGGTCGCGACGCCGGTGGCGTTCGTGGTGAAGGGCTTCCTGGCGTCGCCGCCGTTCCCGACGGTGATGAGGCCACCGACGAGGCCGTCACGCGCGTTGAACTCGAACGCGAAGCCGTTGGAGAGGTTGTTCGCGCGGATGCACGGGTTGGTCGGCGGGGTCGCCGCCGTGCCGCCGACTGTGGAGCGGCAGCCATAGATGGCGCCACCACCGGTAGCGGAGAGGTTGGACTGACGCGTGGAGAAGCCGCCGGTGGACGAGGTCGACGCGTTCACGTTGGAAATGATCTGCGTCTCGGCCGTGGCCGTGCCGTTGCGCTTGCCTTCGAGGATGGAGCTGCCGGTGGCGGCGACCCCCGTGGCGCTGATGCCGACGACGAGGATGCCGGTGGCAGCGATGACGGAGCGGGTGCGGACGGAGCTGCGCCCGAGGCGTGCGCGCAGGCTGCGGCGTTCCTCAGCGTGGTCTTGCGGATGCATACGTTCTCCCGTGTTGGGTGTTTGGGACGTGGGCTTGGGTGAACCCGGTGCCCCGACGTCGGGCACTTCTTCCCCAACCACCGACAACGCCCGGGGATGCGGTCATCGCACAGACTGCGTACGTGCCGGTCGGATCTGGTCCACGGATCGTCGCGTTCCAGGCGGTGACGTTGTCGGGGAGCCGTGCGTCAGCACTGCCCCCGACCAACGGCGCCGCCTGGGCGCGTCGAGACGTCGGCCAGACCCGACCGGCTAAGCGAGGTTGGACTTGCGCGGGTAGACGACGTCCGGGTCGGTGAGGACGTTCACGAGCGCCGGCTTGCCGGCCTCGAACGCCCGGTGCAGCGCGCCCTTGAGCTTGTCCGGGTCCGACACGAGCTCGCCGTGACCGCCGAGCGCCTCGACGACCTGGTCATAGCGCGTCCCGGGGCGCAGCTCGGCCGCGACGGAGTAGCCGTAGAGGAACTCCATCGGGTGCTTCTCCAGCGCCCAGATGCCGTTGTTGCCCAT
>JAOPZJ010000403.1 GCA_025964155.1 Solirubrobacterales bacterium | reverse complement strand
CGGCCATGGCGGCGATGACGGAGCCGGCCGCCATGAAGAGCAGCGCCTTGAAGAAGGCGTGCGTCATGAGGTGGAACAGGCCGGCGACGTAGGCACCGGAGCTGACGCCCATGATCATGTAGCCGATCTGGGACATCGTGGAGTAGGCGATGACGCGCTTGAGGTCGGTGACGACCAGGCCGATCGTCCCGGCCACGAGCAGCGTGACGGCGCCGATGATCGCGCCGGTGGCGGCGGCGGTCGACGACAGCTCGAACAGCGGGTGCATGCGGGCGATGAGGTACACGCCGGCGGTGACCATCGTCGCGGCGTGGATGAGCGCAGAGACGGGCGTCGGGCCCTCCATCGCGTCCGGCAGCCAGGTGTGCAGCGGGATCTGCGCAGACTTCGCGCACGCGCCGACGAGCAGCATCAGCAGGCCGGCGGTCAGGTCGGCGTCGCCGGACGGCCCGAAGGACTGCTTGGCGCCCTCGAAGGTCGTCAGGAAGTCCAGTGACCCGGAGTGCTTGAAGATGAAGAACGTCCCGAGCACGAGCCCGACGTCGCCGACGACGTTGATGACGAACGCCTTGATGCCGGCCGCGGTCGCGGTCGTGCGGCGGTACCAGAAGCTGATGAGCAGGTAGGACGCCAAGCCGACGAACGCCCAGCCGACGATGAGCAGCAGGAAGTTGGCCGCCATCACGAGCAGCAGCATCGAGAAGACGAAGAAATTCAGGTATGCGAAGAAGCGCGCGTAGCCGCGGTCGCTGTCCATGTACGCGATGGAGTACAGGTGGATGAGCGTCGAGACGCCGGTGACGACGCCCATCATGAGCAGCGACAGCGGGTCGATGAGGATCGACACCTGCCCGTCCACCCCGACCGTGTTGGCGTAGTCCCAGCCGACGAACACGACCTGACGCGCCTCCGCGGCCCGGTCCTGCAGGGCCACGAGCGTCAGCACGGTGCAGAGGAACGCTCCGGCCAGGACGGCGGTCCCGATGTAGCCGGCCCGCTTGCCCGGCAGCTGCTTGTACAGCAGGCCGATGAGGATGGAGCCGAAGAGGGGAAGGCCCAGTACGAGCCATGCGGTGGTCTGCATCAGTTCCTAGCCCTGAAGCTCACGGAGCTCGTCGACGTCGATCGGCACGCGGCGGCGGTACATCGCCACGATCACGCCCAGGCCCACCGTGACCTCGCACGCGGCCACGACCATCACGACGATCGCGAAGATCTGGCCGTCGTGGTTGCCATGCATGCGGCTGAACGCGATGAGCGCCAGGTTGGCCGCGTTCAGCATCAGCTCGAGGCAGAGCAGGACGACCAGCGGGTTGCGGCGCGTCATGACGCCACCGGCGCCGACGCAGAAGATCAGCGCGCTGACCGTGAGGAACCAGGCGATGTTCACGCGCGCGCGTCCTCCGTGCCCGACTCCGGTGTGGCGGCGGGCAGGCGTCGGCGGCCGCCGACGCCTTCGGCCATGGTGCCGGTTCCGGCCGGGCGCAAGAAGTCCAGGGCGCTGTAGGTCGCCAGCTCGCCGGGCGTCTCCAGGCCACCACGGCGGCGGGCCAGGGTCACGGCGCCGACCGCGGCGACGAGCAGCAGGAAGGAGGCAACCTCGAACGGGAGCAGGAAGTCGGTGAGCAGCAGCTTGCCGATCGCGCCCGGCGAGCCGAAGCCCGAGACGTACGGCGCGCCCTGGCTGTCGATGGCCTTAAGCCCACTGCCGAGGATCGCGATGGCGAGCACGAGGAACAGCGCGCCGCCAAAGGCGACCGACGCGACCCTGAAGCCGCGGCTCGGGCCGACGCCGATGGGCTCCTCGCTGCCACCGACGTACGAGACGACGAAGACGTACAGCACCATCACCGCGCCGGCGTAGACGATGACCTGCGCGGCCGCGACGAACTCGGCGCGCAGCAGCAGGAAGAGCATCGCGAGGCTGATGAGGTGCACGACGAGCGCGAGCACGCTGTAGAACGGGTTGCGCAAAGCGATGACGCCCACGGCGCCGCCGAGTGTGGCGATCGCGGTGAGAAAGAAGAGGACTTCGGCCATGGGGTGGGTGCGAAAACTATCCGACAGGGCGCCGGGGCGCCCCTCCGGGAGCGGGGAGCGTTCTACTCCCCCTCGGCCCGCAGCGGCGCGCGCTCCAGCGGCTCGGCGAGCAGCATCTCCTTGGTGAAGATGAGGTCCGAGCGCTGGTAGTCGCTCATCTCGTAGTCGTGGCCCATCGTGATCGCGTCGAACGGGCACGCGACCTCGCAGTAGCCGCAGAAGATGCACCGCGAGAGGTTGATCTCGTAGACGGAGGCGTAGCGCTCACCGGCCGAGACCCGCAGCTCGGGGGTGTTCTCGGCAGCGACGACACGGATGCAGTCGGCGGGGCAGGCGGCGGCACACAACGAGCAGCCGACGCACTTCTCCAGGCCGGTGTCCTCGAACTTGTGCAGGCGATGCCGGCCGCGGAAGCGCGGGTAGACCGGCGTCTTCTGCTCGGGGTACTGCAGCGTGTGCACGCCTTCGATCACGCGGGCGAAGGTCGTCTTCAGCCCGCGCATCGTCTCGGCGAACGCACGGTAGGTGCCGCCGGCGGCGCCGGGGGCGGGGGGACGCATGACCTCGATCTGGTCAGCTCCGGGATGCCAGCTCATATCGATCAGACTCAGTCGGTCGCGACGAGCACGATGGCCGTCACGAGCGTGTTCAGGGTGGCCAGGGGAAGCAGGACCTTCCAGCCGAAGCTCATCAGCTGGTCGTATCGCACACGCGGCAGCGTCGCGCGGATCCAGATGAAGAAGACGAGGAAGACGGAGGTCTTGCCGAGCACGATGAAGGGGTCAAGCCAACCGGGCGGGTTGATCCCGAAGGGCAGCAGCCAGCCGCCGAAGAACACCGTGACCATGATGAGCGAGACCACGCACATGTTGATGTATTCGGCGAAGAGGTAGGACGTGAAGCGCGTGCCGCCGTACTCGGTGAAGTAGCCGCCGACGATCTCGGCGTCGGCCTCCACGAGGTCGAAGGGCGCGCGGTTGGTCTCCGCGAACGACGCCACGAGGAAGATGAGGAAGCCCAGGAACTGCGGGATGACGTACCACATGCCCTGCTGGGCGTGGACGATCTCGGTGAGCGACAGCGTCCCGGCGGTCATGACGACGCCGACGAGCGCCAGGCCCTGGGAGACCTCGTAGGAGATGAGCTGCGCGGCGGCGCGCATCGCACCGAGGAACGAGTACTTCGAGCCGGACGAGAAGCCGCCGAGCATGATCCCGTAGAACGCCACCGCGCCCATCGCGAAGACGAACAGCGGGCCGATCGACACGTCCAGCCCGTAGAGGCCGACCTGCGTGCCGAAGATGTCCTGCGTGTCGCCGAACGGGATGATCGACAGCGCGCCGATCGCGGCCACGACCGAGATGATCGGGGCCAGGGCGAACATCCAGCCGATCGACGTGTCGGGCCGGAACTGCTCCTTCGTGGCGAGCTTGATGACGTCCGCCAGCGGGGTGGCCAGGCCGTAGGGCCCGACGCGGTTGGGCCCGTAGCGGCCCTGGAAGCGCCCCAGGAGCTTGCGCTCGCCGACGATGAGGATCGGCTGCAGCTGCAGGATGATCGCGAAGATCACGACCGCCTTGAGGATCTGGATCCACCACGGCTCGTAGTAGCTGACGACGGCGAAGGAGGGGTTCACTGGGCAACCTTTCGAGGCGCCAACCAGGTGGACGGAAAACGAGCCCCCTGGGCGAAGTTTTTCGCGTTCATGCCTTGTGGATCTCCACGAGCGCGGCGTCGAGGCCGTTCGCTGCGTCGGTCTGGATGCCGGTCTGCAGGAAGACGCTCCCGGGGGACGCGGCGTTGCGCAGCACGACGGTGGCCTCGAGGCTGGCGCCGTCACCGGCGACGACGACCTTGTCGCCGTGCGCGACGCCCAGGCGCCGCGCGTCGGCCGGGGCCATCTCCACCTGCTGGCGCGGCGTGAGGAAGGTCAGCGCCGGGGACAGCTCCACCTCGATGCCGGCCCAGATGGACCGGAACGTGCCCAGGCGCAGGGCGCCGTTCGGCGTCGCCGTCGTCTCGTAGGCGACGTCGCGGCGGACCTCCGGCGGCGGCGGGAAGGCCGCGGCGGCGGCGGGGTCCGCCGGCCAGCGCACGCCCCGGCCGCCGATGCGGTCCAGCGTGAGGCCCGCGTAGAACGGCACCGCGTCGAAGAGCTGGCGGGAGGCCATCGCGCCCGTGAGGATGCCCATGTCCGCGCCCAGGCGCCTGGAGAGCTCGCTGAGCACCCACCACTCCGGGCGGGTCTGGCCCTGACGACCGATCGCCGGGCGCAGGCGCTGCACGCGGCCGTCGGGGTGGGTGACCGTCCCCTCCTTCTCCGCGTAGGACTCCGCGGGGAAGACGACGGTGGCGTGCTCACGGAGGCCGGCGGTGAGGAACTGCGCGTGTGCCACGACCGTCGTGGCCTTCTCGAGCGCGCGGTCCCACCCCACCGCGTCCGGACGCGACAGGATCGGGTCGTCGTGCAGCAGGTACAGGGCGGTGAGGTCGCCGTCGCGCAGGGCTCGGGCGATGCCGGCCTCCGCGTACGACTCGCCGGCGGCGCCGGTATCGCCGAAGCCCGGCGCCAGCCCGGGCGCGACGCCGGCCTCGAGCAGCCCGCGTTCGTTCGTCGAGGCGGGCACGGCGAGCAGGCCGCCACCGTCGCGGCCGGTCAGGGCCAGGCCGCTGGCGAGCTTGAGCAGCGCCGGGGTCACGGCACCGCCGTCGGCGCCCAGCAGGCGCGTGCCCCACACGATCACGACGTCACCGGGGGCGCGGTTGTCGTCGTCGCCGCCACCGGTGCGCAGCAGCTCCGCCAACGTCCGGATCGCGTCGACGTCGGCACCGGCGGCAGCGGCCGGCGCGTCGACATCCCCGCCGTAGACCGCGGCGGTGAGGGCGGTCACGAAGGCGCCCTCGCCGCCGGGGGCGTAGCGGACGCTCAGCGCGGCGCTCGCATCCAGTGAGGACGGACGCGCCGTGGCGACCGCGAGCTTGACGCGGTTCCGGCGCACGCCCTTGCGGATCCGCAGGTCGAGGATCGGCATGTCGTCGACCGGCTCGGTGCCGAGGACGAGGACGGTGTGGGCGTACTCGACGTCTTGGAGGGACGCCTGCAGGTCCGGGCGCGCGAGCGACCACAGGTCGACGGGGTCCACGCCCGCGGCGTCCACGTGCGACGAGCCGAGCACCTCGCGGATGAGGCGCTGCAGGAGGAAGCCCTCCTCGTTCGTGCTCTCGCCGCCGGCGAGACCCGCGACGCCTGCGCCCGCCTTCTTCAGCAGGCCGGCGGCCGTCGCCAGCGCGCGCTCCCACGACACCGGACGCAGCTCGCCGCCGTCGCGCAGGAGCGGCTGGGTGACGCGCTCGTCCGAGTGCACGGACTGGTAGGCGAAGCGCCCCTTGTCGCACAGCCAGCCGTCGTCCACGCCGTCGTTCTGGCGCGCCAGGACGCGCAGCACGCGCTCGTCGCGGACGGTGAAGCTCACGTTGCACTGCGCCGGGCACAGCGTGCAGACCGAGCCGGAGCCCTCGATGTCCCATGGGCGGGCGCGGAAGCGGTAGGGACGGGAGGTCAGCGCGCCGACGGGGCACAGCTCGATGATGTTGCCGCTGAAGGGCGCGACGTAGGGGTGCCCGTCGAAGGTGCCGACGAACGTCGCCGCGCCGCGCTCGTGCAGGACGAGCTGGTAGTCCTCCGAGACCTCCTGGGAGAAGCGCACGCAGCGGTAGCAGAGGATGCAGCGCTCGCGGTCGATCGCGATGAGCGGCGAGAGCTCCAGCGGCTTGACGAAGTGGCGCTTGGGCTCGATGAAGCGGGTCGTGCCGCCGCCCCACCCGTAGGAGATGTCCTGGAGCGGGCACTCACCGCCCTTGTCGCATACGGGGCAGTCCAGTGGATGGTTGATGAGCAGGAACTCGACGACGGCCGCCTGGGCCTCCTTCACCCGCGCGGTCTGCGTATGGACGACCATCCCGTCCTTGACCGGGGTCGAGCAGCCGGTCTGCAGCTTCGGAATGCCCTCGATCTCGACGAGGCACATGCGGCAGGCGCCGACGGGCTGGCCGAGCTTGGGCTCGTAACAGAAGACCGGGATCTCGACGTCGCCGAGCTTGGCGGCGTCGACGAGGATCGTGTTCTCGGGGGCCTGGACCTCACGACCGTCGATCGTGAAGGTGATGCTGCGGTGCTCGGGGCGCGGCACTAGGCTGCGACGGGCTGGGTGGGGGCGAGGCCGGCGAGAAGCTCGCGCTCGGCGGCGGCGCGCGCGGCCTCGATGTACTCCTCGAACTCGCCGCGGAACTTCTTGACCATCGACCCGATGGGCATCGCCATCGCGTCGCCGAGCACGCAGAGGCAGTTGCCGATGATGTTCTCGCAGACGCTCGCCATGAGGTCCAGGTCCATCGGGGTGGCGTCGCCGCTCTTGATGCGCTCGAGCATCTTCACCGTCCAGTTCGTGCCCTCGCGGCAGGGCGTGCATTTGCCGCAGGACTCGTGGCGGTAGAACTGCGCCGTCTTCAGCGCGATGTCCACGACCGAGGACTGGTCGTCGGCGACGATGATGGCGCCGGAGCCGAGCATCGTGCCGGCCTTCGCCAGCGTGTCGAAGTCGTAGCTCAGGTCAAGGTCGTCGCCCGTCAGCACCGGGGAGGAGGAGCCGCCGGGGAACCACAGCTTCACGCTGCGACCCTCGCCGGGGCCGCCGGCCAGGCCGTAGATGATGTCGCGCGAGGACATGCCGAGCTCGATCTCGTAGTTGCCGGGCCGCTGCACGTGGCCGGAGACGGAGACGAGCTTCGTGCCCGTGGAGTTCTGCACGCCGATCTTCGCGTAGTGCTCCGCGCCCATCTCGATGATGTGCGGCAGCGTCGCGAGCGTCTCGACGTTGTTGATGAGCGTCGGGCCCTGGTAGAGGCCCTGGTTCGCCGGGAACGGCGGCTTCAGGCGCGGGTTGCCGCGCTTGCCCTCCAGCGAATCCAGCAGCGCCGTCTCCTCGCCGCAGATGTAGGCGCCGGCCCCGCGGTGCACCCACATCGACAGCGACAGGTCCGTGCCGAGGATGCGGTCGCCGATGAAGCCCGCCACCTTGGCCTCGTGGACCGCGCGCTCGAGGATGTCGGCCTGCTGCTCGTACTCGCCGCGGAGGTAGATGAAGGAGCGGTTGGCGCCTGCCGCGTACGCCGCGATGATCATGCCCTCGATGAGCATGTGCGGGCACTTCTGCATGAGCTCGCGGTCCTTGAAGGTGCCGGGCTCGGACTCGTCGGCGTTGCAGACAAGGTACTTGTCCAGCTGGCCCTTGGGCAGGAACGACGCCTTCGTGCCCATCGAGAAGCCGGCGCCGCCACGGCCGCGCAGCCCGGAGGCCTTGAGCTCCTCGACGAGGGCGTCGCGCGACATCGACAGCGCCATGCGCAGCCGCTCGCCGTAGCCACCACGCGCGCGGTAGACGTCCAGCGTCGCGAGGCCGGGCTCGTCGATGTTCTTAAAGAGGATCTTCTGGGTCATGGCAGTCGGGAAGGTGGGGTGCGAGCTCGCTCAGGCAGCGGAGGCGTCAGGGTCCTGGCTGGGACGGTTGATCAGCTGCTTCGCCGGCAGCGGCTCGTCGCCGGCGCGGATCTGGCGCGCGAGCTCGGGGATCTCGTCCGCGTCGACCGGGCCCACGTAGACGCCCTCGACGGAGACCATCGGCGCGATGTCGCAGGCGCCGAGGCACTCGAAGCCGCGGAGGTTGACGTCCGGCGCGTCGCCCAGCTCGTCCTGCAGCGCGGCCAGCAGCGCGTCGGCGCCCCGCAGCGAGCACGAGATGTTCGTGCAGACGTAGACGGGACGGCGACCGACCGGGCGCGTCTCCAGCTGGTCGTAGAAGCCGGCGACGGCGGCGAGGTAGCCCGGCGTCAGGCGCATGACGCACGCGGCCTGCTCGATGGCCTCGGGAGAGCACCAGCCGTAGCGCTGCTGGGCGGCCTTGAGCGCCGGGATCGCGGCCGAACGGCTGTCCGGATACCGCGCCATGTACGACTCGATCTCCAGGCGCAGGTCGGCGGGCACCTCGACGACGGCCGGGTCCGGGACGCCGGCCGGATCCTTCGTCAGGTCCGCGGCCTCGTCCCAGCCGGGGACGCGCGAGCCGTGCTCGTAGCGCGCGATGCCGTTGACGATGCGGGGGGTGCTCATTACCGGTCGATGCCTCCGAGGACCGGATCCATCATCGCGAGCGTCGCGATGAGGTCGGCGATGTAGGCGTCCTTGCACATCGGGGCGGTCGCCTGCAGGTTGACGAACGACGGGTCGCGCATGTGCACGCGCGCGGGTTTGGAAGAGCCGTCCGAGCGCACGAAGCACCCGAGCTCGCCGCGGGGACCCTCGATCGGGAAGTACGCCTCGCCCGGCGGGACGCGGAAGCCCTCGGTGACGAGCTTGAAGTGGTGGATCAGCGCCTCCATCGACGTCGCCAGCTCGTGGCGCGGGGGCAGCGCGATCTTGCGGTCGTCGGTGATGAACGGGCCCTCGGGCAGGCCCTCCAGGGCCTGCAGGATGATCTTCGAGGACTCCTTCATCTCCTGCATGCGGACGGCGAAGCGGTCGTAGTTGTCGCCGTGCTCGCCGACCGCGATCTTGAAGTCGAAGTCCTCGTAGGAGCAGTACGGCATGGCCTTGCGCAGGTCCCACGGGTTGCCGCTGGCCCGCAGCAGCGGGCCGGTCACGCCCAGCTCCAGGAGGGTGGCCTCGTCCAGCGGGCAGACACCGCGCAGGCGCTGCAGCAGGATCTCGTTCTTGTTCAGCAGCGCGCCGTACTGGTCCACGCGGGTGGGCATCTGCTCGGCGAAGGCCTTGGTCTTCGCGGCCCAGCCGGCGGGGATGTCCTCCATGACGCCGCCGACCTGGAAGTAGCGCGTGTGCATGCGCTGGCCGGTGGAGTACTCGAACAGGTCGAGGATCGCCTCGCGCTCGCGGAAGCAGTACCAGAACATGGACATCGCGCCGAGGTCCAGGGCGCTCGTCCCGAGCCACACAAGGTGGCTCATGATCCGGTTGAGCTCCATGTGGATGACCCGCAGATACTGGGCCCGCTTGGGGACTTCGGTCTCCGTCAGCGTCTCCACCGCACCGCAGAAGGCGTACGCGTTGAAGAAGTACGCCAGGTAGTCCATCCGCTCGACGACGGGGATGACCTTCCAGTACGCCTTCTGCTCGGCGGTCTTCTCGATGCCGGTGTGGACGTAGCCGATGATCGGCTTGATGTCGCGGACGATCTCGCCGTCGAGCGTGACGAGCAGGCGCAGCTCCCCGTGGGTGGCGGGATGGTGCGGGCCCATGTTGAGCGTCAGCAGCTCGTGGGTGGCGCCGTCCACGAAGACCGGCTGCTGGACGGCGGAGAGGTCGATGCTCTCCTCCATCTGCCGGTAGGCGCTCTTCGCCGGGGTGGCCTGGCCGGGGGCGGACTTGTCGACGGTGCTGCTCACTGCGAAACCTTCCGTGTCGCCCGTGAGGCCAACGGAAAGCGAGCCATCTGGGCGAGGCTTTTCGCGCTCATCGCTGCTCCGTGTAGTCGCCGGCGCCGTGGTCCTTGGTGAAGAGCACCGGCTCGCCGCCGATCGGGAAGTCACGACGCTGGGGGAAGCCCTGGTAGTCCTCGGGCATGAGGATCCGCCGGGGGTCCGGATGGCCCGCGAACTGGACGCCGAACATGTCCAGGACCTCGCGCTCCTGGAACTCGGCCGTGGGCCAGTCCGGCGTGACGGACGGCACCTGCGGCGCGTCGACGGTGACGCGGACCTTCACGCGCACGCGGTCCAGGGCGCTCCGGTCCAACAGCTCGTAGATGACGCCGAGCCGCGGTTCCTCGGGGTAGTAATCGACCCCATGCACGCTCATGAGGTGCGCGAAGCCCGCGTCCTTGAGGGTCTGCAAGACCTCGCGGATCTGGCCTCCAGCAGCGAGGATCGTCGCCTGGCCGCGGAAGTGGAGGGTCCCCAGCACGCTGTCGGGGACCGCGTCGCCCACCTGCTGGGCGAGCAGCTCGAGGCCGGTCTGGTCAGGCACCGGCGGCCTCAGTGCCGGCCGCGGGCAGGATGACGGTGGCAGGGTCCTCCTTGGAGGCGGCGACCGTGAGGGCATCGCCCTCGTCGGGCAGGACCTCGATCGTGTCGTTGGCGCCATAGCGGGTGCGCCAGCCGAGCGCGGGATCCAGCTGGATCTGCTGGCGCAGCTTGAGGATGCCGTGCATGAGCGCCTCGGGCCGCGGAGGGCAGCCGGGGACGTGGACGTCGACCGGCATGAACTTGTCGGCCGGGACGATCGCGTAGTTGTTGAAGACACCCATCGAGGAGGAGCAGGCGCCCATCGCGATGGCCCACTTGGGCTCGAGCATCTGGTCGTAGATGCGGCGCACGACCGGCGCCATCTTGATCGACACGCGGCCTGAGAGGATGAGCAGGTCGGCCTGCCGGTGCGAGGCGCGGAAGGCCACGAAGCCGAAGCGGGCGACTACGACGCGCGCCGCGACGATCGACATCATCTCGATGGCGCAGCAGGCGAGGCCGAAGGTCGCCGGGAACATCGCGTTGCCACGTGCCCACGCCACGGCCTTGTCGAGCGTCGTGGTGATGATGCGCGACTGGACGTACTCCTCCAGCTCGTCGCCATCCAGGTCACCCCGGAGCAGGTCGCGCGAGCGGCGCTGCTGGATCTT
>JAOPZJ010000232.1 GCA_025964155.1 Solirubrobacterales bacterium | reverse complement strand
TCGCTTCTCTGTCCGAGGTCCTTCATCAACCACGCCCCAGTGCCGACGAGCTGCGGCGCCTACCACGCCACGACGAGTCGGCGAAGGTCCTCTACGGCGCACCGGCAGGCCGTGCAGCCGCCCGGCGGGCGGTCGTACACCACACGTTGCTCAAGGCAGACGTCGTCGGGATCCTCCTCGCCGTGCTCGTGACGAGCCTGGCGTCCGCCGCCTGGCACCTGCGTGAGGGCGCCGACCTCCTCGTCCTCGGCATCCTGCTGCTGCCGGCGTGGCTCGTGACGAGCCTCATCTACCGTCTGAACCTCCTCGACGCGGAGCGGGCCGACCACGGGACCGCCAACGAAGTGGTCCGTGTCGCCGGCGCGCTGCTGGCGGCCGTATGGCTAGCCGCCGTCGTATCGGGCCTCTTCGGGCCCGAGCCGGCCCCTTCCCTCCAGGAGCTGACGATCCTCGTCGTCGTCGGCGCCGCGCTCATGGCCCTCGTCCGCATGCCGGCCAGGGCCCTGGTGCGCCGCCATCCTGCCTTCCGGCAGCGGACGATCGTCGTCGGCGCGAACACCGTCGGCCGCCTGCTCGCCGAGAAGCTCCGCCGGCACCGCGAGTACGGGATCGACTTCATCGGGTTCCTCGATGACTCCCCGGATCTGGTTCACGCCACCACGTCCGGCGACGTCCTGGGGCCGCTCGAGACGCTCGAGCAGACGGTGCAAAGCGAGAGCGTCGACCGGGTGTTCATCACGCCTTGTCCCGCGCGCAGCGAGGAGGTCCTGACGGGCGCCGCACGCCGGCTCGAGAGGATGGGCGTCCAGGTCGACATCGTGCCCGCGCTCTTCGAGCTCGTCGGTCCCCGGGCGGCGTTCCACACGATCGAAGGGCTGCCGATGATCGGCCTTCCCCCGCGCGGCCCGTCTCGAAGCACGGCGGTCGCCAAGCGCGCGCTCGACGTCACGCTCGCCGCCGGGGGCCTCGTCGTGCTGTCTCCCCTCCTCATGGTCGTCGCGCTGTGCGTGCGGCTGGACTCGCCGGGACCGGTCCTTTACCGCCGTGAGCTCGTCGGCAGGGGCAGGCGTCAGTTCGCGATCCTGAAGTTCCGCACGATGCGGCTCGAGGCATGCCGTGGGGCGGCGTACGGAGGCGCGTCGGCCGAGACGGCCTTCCTCGAGCTCCTGAGCGATCCATCGCACGGCGCCGAGTTCCACCGGTCCTACAAATTCCAAGAAGACCCACGTGTGACGAAGATCGGCGCGTTGCTGCGCCGCACGTCGCTCGACGAGCTGCCGCAGTTGTGGAACGTCGTGCGCGGCGAATTGTCGCTCGTGGGACCGCGCGCGGTCGGAGTCGAAGAGTACGACGACCTCACCTTCGCTGATCGCCACGCCGGTCCCAGGCCCTACTGGGAGTTCGACCGCATCCGACCCGGCCTGACGGGCTACTGGCAGATCAATGGCCGGTCGTCGACGACCTACGCCGAACGGCTCTGGCTCGACGAGATGTACGTCACGAGCCTGAGCATTCGCCTTGACCTGTTGATCCTCGGGCGGACGGTCCGAGAGCTCTTCGCCCGCCGCCAAGCCTACTGACGCCACGACCGCCACAACCTATGCACCGCAATTCGGAGAGACGATGACCGAAAGCACTACCGCCAAGGCTGTGACGCAGCGGGACGACGACTGGATCAAGCCCGAGACGGGCACCGGCAACCTCGGGTCCTACCTCGCGACGCTATGGGAGCGGAAGTTCGTCATCGCCGTCATTGTGGCCGTGTGCGTCGGCGCGGCGGTCGCCGCGACGCTCGCGTCGAGCAAGGAGTACACGGCTCACGCCCAGCTCCTCGTCACGCCGTTGCCCCAAGGGGACACCACAACGGTGGGCCTCGGCCTCCTGCGTGACAGCGGCGCGCCGGACCGTGACATCGTGACCGCCACCCAGCTGATCGCAAACCGGACCGTCGCTGCAGGCGTCCGTGGCCGACTCGGAATCGCGTCCCGCCCCGAGCGGCTGCTGGACCGTGTCCGCGCCGAGCCGGTCGGACAATCGAACGTCGTCGACGTCGCGGCGCAGGCGCCCACACCGCGCGGGGCCTCCGCGTTGGCCAATGCCTTCGTGGCGGAGGCGATCGCACGCCGAACCATCGACATCCGCCGCGAGATCGACGCCGCGACTCGGGCCTTGCAGGCGCAGACACAGAGGGTCGCCCGGGACGGCAACGGAGCCGGGCAGGCCATCGCGGAACTGCGGCAGCGCATGACCGCTCTCGACGCGCTGCGCGCAACAGACAGCCCCGAACTCCACATCCAAGCCCTCGCCGGCATCCCGTCCACGGCCTCCTCCCCCAGGCTCGTGCGAGCGATCGCGGTGGCCGGGTTGATCGGGCTCGCCCTCGGCGTCGTCGCCGCGTTCGCCCTCCAGGCGATCGATCCGCGCCTCCGCCGCGAAGCGCAGGTCCGCGACCTCTTCCGGCTTCCTGTCCTGACGCGCGTCCCGGCTGTTCGATCGGCGCGCGGACAAAAGCTGCCCCTGACCCCGGCCCAGGCCTCGTCCGCGTCCAATGAGGCGTACCGGCGGCTGCGCTCCATGGTCTCGGCCGTGCCAAGTCGCTGGCTTTCGTCCAGGTCCGTTCTCATAGCGGGGACGTCACCAGGGGAAGGACGGACCACCACGGCGATCAACCTCGCGTCCGCCTTCGCGACATCCGGCCGGAACGTGAT
>JAOPZJ010000401.1 GCA_025964155.1 Solirubrobacterales bacterium | reverse complement strand
ATGCGGGTCATCGTCGAGTCGGTGAAGGACTGCTACGGCGCGGTGGGCGTCATCCACTCGCTGTGGAAGCCCTTGCCCGGGCGCTTCAAGGACTTCATCGCGATGCCGAAGTTCAACATGTACCAGTCGCTGCACACGACGGTGATCGGGCCCGAGGGGCTGCCCCTCGAGATCCAGATCCGCACGCGCGAGATGCACGACATGGCCGAGTACGGCGTGGCCGCGCACTGGATCTACAAGCAGGACCCGTCGAAGGCCAAGGGCGGCAAGGGCGGCCCGCCGGCCGCGGGCGACGGCGAGGCCAAGCTGAAGTGGCTGCGCTCGATGCTCGACTGGCAGCAGGAACTCCAGGACCCCAAGGAGTTCATGGAGAACCTGAAGGTCGACCTCTTCGACGAGGAGGTCTTCGTCTTCACGCCCAAGGGCGAGGTCAAGTCGCTGGCCGCCGGCGCCACGCCGCTGGACTTCGCCTACGAGGTGCACACCGAGATCGGTCACCGCTGCGTCGGCGCCCGCGTCAACGGCAAGATCGTGCCGCTGCACTACGAGCTGCGCAGCGGGGACATCGTCGAGGTCCTCACCGCCAACCGCGAGCGCGGGCCGTCGCGTGACTGGATCGCGGTGGTGAAGACCACGCGCGCCCGGAACAAGATCAAGGCCTGGTTCAAGGCCGAGTCGCGCGACGACACCGAGCACACCGGACGTGCCCTGCTGCAGGAGCACCTGGGCAAGGCCGGGCTGCCACCCCAGAAGATCGCCGGCTCACCGCTCCTGGCGGACGTCATCCGGGAGATGGGCTTCAAGAAGGCCGAGGACTTCTACATCGCCCTCGGCGGGGCGAAGATCTCGCCGAAGGTCGTCGTCAACAAGGTCCTCCAGCGCCTCAAGCAAGGCGAGGCGGCCGAAGAGCAGGCGACGACCATCGAATCGCTCGTCTCGACAAAACGAGAACGGCGGCAGCCGACAGGCTCCTCGGGCCAGTACGGCATCGTCGTCGAGGGCGTCGACGATGTGCTGCTACGGATGGCCAAATGCTGCCGACCCGTGCCCGGCGACCCGATCGTCGGCTATGTGTCCCTCGGACGCGGCATCACGATCCACCGCGACGACTGCCCCAACGCCGCGGCGCTGCGCAAGGATCCCGAGCGCTTCGTCCGCGTGCACTGGGAAGGCGACCACGAGACGTCGTTCAAGGTCGAGCTGCAGGTCGACGGCTGGGACCGCCATCGCCTCCTCGAAGACCTCAGCCGCACGTTCGCCGAGGCTGGGATCAACATCGTCGAGGCGCGCTGCGTCGTCAGCACGCCGATGGTCCAGAACCGGTTCGTCGTCGAGGTCGGGGACACGCGCGCGCTCAAGGCGACGATCAACAAGCTGCGCAACATCGAGGGTGTCTTTGATGCCTACCGCGTCACCCCCGGCGCGGGCTGATCCGCGGGCGTCTCGCGGCGCCTGACGCCACGCCCGATCGCTTGAAGTGCTGGCGCACTCCTGCGCGTTGGGCGCGGCGTCAGGCATCAACGATCCGCGCCCGGATCAGCCCGCGCGCGGCGGGTCGCCGCCGGCGTGCCGGTCCGCGGATAGCCTGGCCTAATGCCCGACGCCCTGATCTACGGCGACACCGAGCGATCGGCCACCCTCCGGCACGAGATCCCGCTCGCGATCGGCGACCCGTTCCTCTACCTGGAGGTCGCCGGCCGTCGCGTCGTCCTCACCAACTCCCTGGAGGCCCACCGGCTGTCGACGGCGCTCCCGGACCTCGAGCTGCTGATGCCCGAGGAGCTCGGGATCGACGAGCTCCGCGCCGCCGGGCTGCCGTGGGCGCAGATCCAGCTCGAGCTCGCCGTACGTGCGGTGGCACGGGTCGGCGTGCGCGAGGCGATCGTCCCTGGGACCTTCCCGCTCGTCCTCGGCGACCGGCTGCGGGCCGAGGGCGTGCAGCTGACGGTGGACGACGCCGCCTTCGACCTGCGCCGGCGCGTGAAGAACGCGGCCGAGCTCGCCGGCATCCGGCGGGCGCAGGTCGCGGCGCACGCCGGAATGGCGGCCGCGGTGGAGCTGCTGCGCACGTCGACCGGCGTCGGCGGTGAGCTCATGCGGGACGGGCGCCCGGTGCTGGCCGAGGACGTCCGCGCCGCGCTGCGAGCGGCCTGCGCGGCGGCCGGGGCGCCCGCACCGCCGGACGTGATGGTGACCTCGGTGCGATCGGGCGGCGGGCACGATGCCGGCAGCGGGCCGCTGCCCGCCGACCTGCCGATCGTGGTCGACCTCTGGCCGCGCGACGAGGCCACCGGCTGCTCGGCGGACATGACGCGGACGTTCGTCGTGGGGGAGGTGACCGCGCCCGTCGCGGCACTGCGGGACGTCGTGCGGGCCTCGCTGGAGGCGGCGCGCGCGCAGATCCGCCCCGGCGTCACCGGCCGCGAGGCGTATGACGCGGCGGCGCAGGTGATCGAGGACGCCGGCCACCCGACGCTGCGCACGCGCGCGCCCGGCGAGATCCTGCAACACGGCTTCTCCTTCAGCCTGGGCCACGGCGTCGGCCTGGAGGTGCACGAGGAGCCGGCACTAGGCCTCACGGGCGCCGACCCGTTCCTCCCCGGTGACGTCGTGGCGATCGAGCCGGGTGTCGAGAACCTGCCGGGCCTCGGCGGCGTCCGCTACGAGGATCTGCTGCTCCTCACCGAGGACGGCAGCGAGACGCTGACCGACTTCAGCTACGACCTGCAGCCATGGCAGGCCTGACCGGACTCGGCGCCCCGGTAGTCGCCCGTATGTGTGATGAGGCTCCGGCATCGCACGTTCGTCGTGGTGGGGCCGACGGATGTGCGCCGCCACTCGTGGATCCCTGCGGTCCAGCCCCGGCGCCGCACGTTTCTCGTCGTGGGGTCGACGGATGTGCACCGCCGCCCGCGGACCCGGGACGTCCGCAGGGACCACCCGAGCCTGGACGTCGCCGCTCGCGTCAGCCGATGACGGTCAGCGCGCCCGGCAGGACGGTGAAGCGGGCCTCAGTAACGTCCCCGATGTAGTCGCCGTCCACCTGGAGGGCGATGCCGCGGCCGTCGCTGCTCGTGACGACGAGGCCGTCGACGCCGGCGAAATCGTCGACCGCGCGGTGCTTGGCCAGCCGCGCGTTGGGGGAGAGCATGCGGTAGATGATCCCGGGCATGATCGTCGGCGTCGAGCGCTTCAGCACGATGCCCGACACGGTCGCGCTGTCAAGCGCGGCGCCCTCGGCCATGTGCAGCGGGATCTGCTTGAAGTACGAGTACGGGTCGGCGTTCTGCACGAGCGTCGTGACGCCGGCCAGCTCACGCCCGTCCGGCAGCGTCAGCTGCATGCGTGGGGGCCGGGCGATGTAGCGACGCGTGAAGATCGACAGGCCCGCGTACATGAAGTAGTACGCGCCGAAACGGCGTTTGAGGCGCGGGTGGCTGTCGACACGCTGGGTGACGCTGGCGTCGAGGCCGAGACCGGCGCAGAACGTGAAGGCGCGGTCGTTGACCTGCACGACGTCCACCTTGCGCGGCGTGAAGTCATCGGCGAGGCGCAGCAGGTGCTCGGTGGCGTCGATGATGTCGTTCGGGATGCCGAGCAGGCGGGCGTACACGTTCGTCGCGCCGCCGGGGAGGCAGGAGAGCGGGGTCCCGGAGCCGAGCAGACCATTGGCGGCCTCGTTGACGGTGCCGTCCCCGCCGAAGGCCACGACGACGTCGTAGCCTTCCAGCGCCGCCTCGCGGGCGATGGCCGTGGCGTCGTTCTTGCCCTTCGTGTCGATCGCGTCCACCTCGTAACGCCCCTGCAGGGCGTACACGACGAGGTTCTTCAACCGGTCGGACACCGTGGTCGCGTACGGGTTGACGATGACGAGCATCCGCTTGCGATCGGTCGGCGCGTCGAGCGTGAAGGCGTCGGGGCTGCGCTCAAGCGTGTCGATCGGCGGCATATGGCCCCAGTACACCCGATTGGCGCAGGCGTTACCACCGAATCTGCGCGCTCAAGGTGCGGCCGGCCCCTCAGAGCAACGGCTTGCCGCTGCGCGCGCTACCGGCCACCAGGGCGACGCACCCGATGCTGTCGGCGGCCACCCGCGCGGCGGCCACGACGGGGCCGCGGCGCCGTCCCCAGGGCCGAGCGAAGCGCCACACGTGGCGCCCATAGGGCACGGCCGCCAGCAGCGGCGCGCGACGCCCCGTCAGGGCGCCCATGACCATCCCGGCGGCGGCGAGGTCGAACGCCGCGGTGCGCCGGTTGAGGAACCGGCGCCGGTAGGCGAACGTCGCTCGCAGCTCCGGGATCCGCGCCACCATCATCGGGAAGAAGCGCAACCGGGCATGCTCGGCGACGAACGACGCGGGCGTTCCAGGGAACACGGCGTGGGCGACCTGCGCGTCGGCGGCGAACGCCACGCGCGCGCCGGCACGCTGCAGCCGCCACCCGAGCCACACGTCCTCGCCGAGCTCCTTGGAGCGGCGCGGATCAAGCCAGGGCTCGAAGCCTCCGGCTTGGGCCACCCGGTCGGCGCGCGCGAAGAGGTTGGCCGTCTCGAAGAGGCCGGTGAACTGCCCGACACGGACCGTGCGGTCGAACGGCCCCAGCGGACCGGCCGGGACGACGGCGCCCTGGACGAGGTCGGCGCCGGCGTCCAGGGCGCGCACCCCCGCCACCAGCCAGCCGCGGTCGGGGATGCAGTCCGCATCGGTGAAAGCCAGCACGGCGCCCGTCGCCACCGCGATGCCGGCGTTACGCGCCGCCCCGGGTCCCACGCCGCCGGTACCCACGACCCGCGTCACCGCCGGGTGCGCGCGGGCGACGTCCCCCGTCCCGTCCGACGAGCCGTCGTCCGCCACGACGACCTCGAATCCGCCGGGGACGGGATCCTGTGCGGCCAGCGCGTCCAGCAGCGCCGGCAGGGTCGCGAGCGCGTCGCGGGCAGGGACGATGACGCTGACCGCGGCCACACGCGCACCGTACAGCCGCTACGGTCCGCCCGGATGGCCGACGCCGACCACATGCGCCGATTCTGGGACGCCCGCGCCCGCGAGAACGCCAACTACTTCGTCGACAACCGCGTGAACTACGCCGGCGGTGACGAGGCCTGGTTCTGGAAGCAGGGCGAACGCGACCTGCGGCAGATGCTCGAGCTGTTGCAGATCAGCCCTGCGGCGGATGACACCGTCCTTGACGTCGGTTGTGGCGTCGGCCGCCTGCTCAAGGCGTTGACGTCGCAGGTGGCCGCGACGATCGGCATCGACGTCTCCGAGGAGATGGTGGGCCGTGCCCGGGCGAACCTCGCGGGCCTCCCGGTGACGCTGCACCACGGGGACGGCACCACGCTGGCGCCGGTCGCCGACGCCTCCGTGGACGGCGTCGTGTCGCTCGTCGTCTTCCAGCACATCCCCGACCCCCAGGTCACGCTGGGCTACGTCCGCGAGATCGGGCGCGTGCTGAAGCCTGGCGGCTGGGCCGGGCTCCACGTCTCCGACGACCCCGCGATCCACGCGGCCGACTACAAGATGCCCTCACGGCTCAAACGGCTGCTCGGCCGCGCACCGCAGGGGCAGGACGACCCCGCCTGGCGCGGGAGCGCCGTCACGCCGGACGCCGTGCGCGCCGCCGCCGGCGACGGGGGCTGCGACGTCGAGCTCGTCGTCAACGCCGGGACGCAGTTCTGCCTGGTGCGGCTGCGCCGGCGACGTCCGTAGTCAGTTCGGGTATTCCCTGGTCCCGATCGGCTTGAGCGTGATCTTGGTGCAGCCGAACAGCTTGTACCGGCGCCGGGAGCGCCTGCTGAGGTTCACGGTCGTGTCAGCCGAGTCGCAGTGGATCTCACCGCGGCCATAGCGGGCCTTCACCTGGTCGCTGCCGCCGCCGGTATGGATGACGTTGAAGCCGTGGCTGGCGTAGATGAAGTCCTGGCCGGGACCTCCGGTGAGCGTGTCACGCTGGGTGACCGGGTTCGCGGGGTAGTTGTAGTCACCCCAGATGACGTCGCCCGCGTCGCCAGCATAGATCGTGTCGTTGCCATGGCCGCCGAGCAGCTCGTTGTGCTTGGCGCTGCCGTACGGCATCACGGGGATCGTCGCGCATCTGTTCGTCCTCCGCGGATGCGGGATACAAGCTCCCGCGCGGATGAAGCAGCCCTGGTACTGGTGGTCGCCGTCGCACCGGTAGGTCGGGTCGGTGCCCGCGAACGGATCCTGGCCCGGCCGTGCGTCGATCGGCCGCGACTGGCCCAACTTGTTGATGATCAGCGCACCGTCGATCGTCGGCCAGCCGTCGTGGTTGGCCTTTCGCTTCGCGCCCGAGGGTGCCGCCACGAGCAGCAGCACGACGAGCGCCGGCACCAACGCCAGAACCCCCGGAGCGACACGGCGCATGAGCGGTCCACGACGGACGGAAAGATCCATCCGCCAAGTGATAGGACCCGTCCGACGCAGCCCGGGGGGAGGCCGGGCCCCCAGGGGTGCGTTCGGGTCTCCTGCGCGTGAGGAAGCCGTGTCCGGCGATCACCACGCCGCACGGCGCAGTCCGGATCAGGTCGGGAACTGCTGGGTACCGACCGCCTTGAGCGTGATCTTCTTGCAGCCGTAGAGCTTGTACTTCTTCTTCGAGCGCTGGCTGAGATTCACCACCGTGTTGGCCGAGTCGCAGTGGATCTGGCCGTAGCCGTAGCGGGCGAGGACCGCGTCCCTGCCGCCGCCCGTGTGGATCTCGTTGTAGCCGTGGCTGGCGTAGATGAAGTCGGGGCCGGGACCCCCGGTGAGCTTGTCGCGCTGGTTCACCGGGTTGGTCGGGTAGTTGTAGTCACCCCAGATGACGTCGCCCGCGTCGCCGGCGTAGATCGTATCGTTGCCATGGCCGCCGAGCAGCTCGTGGTGCTTGCGGCTGTTGTCGGGCATCACCGGCGGCTCGGCGCAGTAGTTGCCGCGTGCCTCGCAAGCCCCCGCCTTGACGAAGCACAGGTTGTTCTTGTGCACGCCATCGCAGCTGTAGGTCGAGTCGGTGCGCTGGAACGGGTCGTGTCCGGGCCGCATGTCGATCGGCCGGCTCTGATTGAGCCGGTTGAGCACCAGTGCGCCGGTGATGTCGGGCCAGGCGCTGTGATCGGCCTTGGTGATGGCGCCGGAAGGGGCGGCCGACTGAAGGAGGGTGACAAGGACGAGGCCCACGACGAGGAGCGCAGGTACGGCACGACGCACCGCCGGCCTACCACCGGGGGATAAGAGCATCACGCGATGGTAGAGCGCCGATCGAATTACAGCCACCCGCGCTTTCGGAACGCCAGGATCATGCCGACGAGCAGCACGACCATCACGCCGATGACGGCGTAGAACCCGACCAGCGACTGCTCTCCCGGCACCCGCGTGTTCATGCCGAAGATGCTGGCCACGAGCGTCAGGGGAAGCACGACGACGCTGATGGCGGTCAGCACGCGCAGGATGTCGTTGACCTGATGCGAGAGGACCGACTCGTTGGTGGACTCCAGACCCTCGGAGACCTCCTTGAAGTTCTCGAGCATGTCCCAGATCCGCTCGGACGCATCGTTGATGTCGTCGAAGTAGATGTCCAGCCCTTCGGGGATGTAGCGCTTGGTGCGCTCCAGATCGGCGAGGGCCGAGCGCTGCGGCCGGACGATCTTGCGGAAGTTGATGATCTCCTGCTTGGCGTTGGAGATGTCCCGCACGACCTCCTTGGAGCGACCCTCGAAGATGTCCTCCTCCAGTTGCTCGAGCTTGTTGCCGATCTTGCGCAGCATCGGGAAGGAGGCGTCGACGCAGTCGTCGACGATCTTGTAGAGCAGGTAGCCCGCGCCCTTGGAGAAGAGCTGCTCACGGAAGTCATCACGGGAGCGGGAGCGTTCGAAGAGGTACTCCAGCGGGGCCAGCGGCTCGTTCGGGAGCGTGATGACGTAGTCGGGGCCGATGAAGATGTCGACCTCCGCGGCGTTGAGGCGGCCCACGTTCTTGTCGAACGCGGCGAAGTGGAGGACGACGAAGAGGTAGTCGGGGTACTCGTCCACCTTCGGGCGTTGGTTGCGCGAGAAGACGTCCTCGTAGTCCAGCGGGTGGAAGTCGAAGTGCTCCTCCATCCACGCGCGGTCGGACTGTCGCGGACGCTCGATGTTGATCCAGCGCAGCCCGTCGTGCTCGACGATCTCGACCTTGGGGGCGTCCGGCTCAGGCTGGAATCCGGCGACCGGGCCGCGGGCGCGCGCGGTCCTCCGCAAGCGGGGCTTGGGAAGGCTGGGCACGGGGACTTCGGGGCTCGTCGGTCAGGGGCATGGTGTGACGGTCTTTCGGCGTCGTGGGTCATTCTACCCAGGGGTGGCCGGGTCGGGTGAAGTGGTGATGAGGTGTCAAGGCACCGTGGCCGGGGCCGATGAACATGTGTACACTCGTCTCCACATAGCTGGACACATCCAGAGGGGTGGAGGGACTGGCCCGATGAAACCCCGGCAACCCCCCGCACGCAGACGCCACAGTGGCGCGAGCAGCGGGAAGGGTGCCAATTCCTGACAGATGTGGCCGGAGTTCCGCGCTCACGCAGCATCGAACCTCCGCCACGAATCACAGCGGAGGTTTTTTCATGCCGGCCACAGCCCTGAAGTGTCGAGAGTGCAACACGGAGTACCCGCTCGAGGCGCTCTACGTCTGCAACAAGTGCTTCGGCCCCCTCGAGGTCAAGTACGACCATTCAGCGCTCTCGAGCGACCCGGACCAGCAGCGCCGCCGCATCCAGGCGGGGCCGCAGAACATCTGGCGCTACTCGGACTTCCTGCCGCTGGCCGGCGGGTCCCCCGGGGCGTCCACGCGCGGGGCGTCACGCTCCGGACTGCCGGCCGGCTGCACGCCGCTCATCCGCGCCGACCGCCTCGCCGCCGAGCTCGGCCTCAACGAGGTCTGGGTCAAGAACGACGCCGCCAATCCGACGCACTCCTTCAAGGACCGCGTCGTGTCCGTCGCGACGCACCGCGCCCGCGAGCTCGGGTTCGACACCCTCGCCTGCGCGTCGACGGGCAACCTCGCCAACGCCGTCGCCGCGCAGGCGTCGGCGTTCGGCATGCGCTCCTACGTCTTCATCCCGTCGGACCTGGAAGAGCAGAAGATCCTCGCCACGGGCGTGTACGGCACGAACGTCGTCGCCGTGAAGGGCAACTACGACGACGTCAACCGCCTCTGCACCGAGCTGTCGGGCGAGCGTGAGACCTGGGCCTTCGTGAACGTCAACATGCGTCCCTACTCCGCCGAGGGCTCCAAGACGCTCGCGTACGAGATCGCCGAGCAGCTGGGCTTCACGACGCCGGATCGCATCGTCTCGCCGATCGCCTCCGGGTCGCTGTTCACGAAGATCGCCAAGGGCTTCCAGGAGTGGATCGACCTCGGGATCGCCACGGGTGAGCTGCCGAAGATGAACGGCGCGCAGGCTTTGGGCTGCTCGCCGGTCGCCACCGCGTTCGCCGCCGGGCACGACATCTGCCGGCCGGTCAAGCCGGACACGATCGCCAAGTCCCTGGCCATCGGCAACCCCGCCGACGGGCCGTACGCCCTGGAGCTCGCACGCAAGACCGGCGGCGGCATCGACTCGGTCACCGACGACG
>JAOPZJ010000214.1 GCA_025964155.1 Solirubrobacterales bacterium | reverse complement strand
TCGAGGAGGCACTGGTCGCATGAAGGCCGTCAACCTCATCCCGCCGGAAGAGCGCCGTGGCGCCGGCGGAGCCGCCGGACGCACCGGCGGCGGTGCCTATGTCCTCTTCGGGGCGCTGACATTGATGGTGGCCATGCTCGCCGCCTACGCGACGACAACCAAGTCGCTGAATGATCAAGAGGCCCGGTTCGCGCGGATCGATCGCGAGGCGACAGTCAGCGAGGCCACGGCCGTGAAGCTGGCGCCGTACACGGTCTTCGCGGGGCTTCGCGCCGCCCGGGTGGCGACGGTCAAGTCGATTGCCGACAGCCGCTTCGACTGGGCCCACGCCATGCACGAACTCGGACGCACGCTTCCCAAGAGCATCACGCTGACCGCGCTCACCGGGAGCGTCTCGAAATCCTCGTCCGGTGGGGGCGGCGTCGCGCTGCGCGCGGCCTACGACGTGCCGGCCATCGAGCTCAACGGCTGCGCGCCCGGCCAAGCGGCCATCCCGCCGATGCTGGCCAGCCTCCGCCAGGTCGACGGTGTCCGGCGCGTGGCGCTGCAGCAGTCCATCAAGGGCGCGAACGGCGCAGCCGCGAGCACCACGAGCTCCGGCACGACACAGACCCGTGCTCCTGACTGTCGTCGCAGCTTCCAGGCCGTGATCTTCTTCGACCCGAAGCCTGCGCCTGCGGTGGCCGCGGCGGCTGCCCCGGGTGCCGCACCCACCGCGGGCGTCGGCACCACCCAGACCGTCAACGGAGGTGTCAAGTGACCACCCGTGATCGCACCGTCGTGATGGTCCTGGGGCTGTTTGCTCTGGTGGCAGCCTTCTGGTTCCTGCTGCTCTCACCCAAGCGCCAGGACCTCGCGAGTGTCAAGGATCGAGTGGTCGCCGCGCAGACCCGACTCGATACCGCCAACGCATCGGCGCAGTCCGCTGCCGCCGCCAAGGCGAAGTACGCCGCCGACTACAAGGCGGTGGCGAACCTCGGCAAGGCGGTTCCGGCGGACGACGACGTGCCCTCGCTGGTCTACCAGCTGCAGACGGCGTCCCAGGACAGCAAGATCGCGTTCGACTCGATCAAGCTGACCGGAGCGTCCACCCCGGCCGCCGCGCCGGTCTCATCCACGACCACCGCTCAGGCCGGGCAGCTCGCCCAGCAGCAGAACGGCGGCACCACGTCCACAGGCACGACAACCGGCACGACGCCGGCAACGCCACCGACAACCACCGGCGCGACGACGACCACGCAGGCAGCCGCACTTCCTGCGGTCGCCGCTGCCCAGACCGCATTCGCCGGCTTGCCGCCGGGCGCGACCGTCGGACCCGCCGGCCTGCCGACGATGCCGTTCGACTTTGAGTTCAGCGGGCCGTTCCTGCGCCTGGAGCGACTGCTCAAGCGGATCGACGCATTCACGAAGACGAGCAACGGGCAGATCAAGGTCAACGGCCGCCTGATGACGATCGACAGCATCAGCCTCACCGGCTTCCCAGCGATGAAGGCCGTGATCCACGCCACCGCGTTCCTTGTTCCTGACGCACAGGGCCTTCTCAACGGCGCCACGCCGCAGGCTCCGGGGACGGCGGTCCCCGCCGTGGGTACCGCTCCTGGCGGCACCGCACCCGTCACCCCGGTGGCGACCGCCATCCCAACAGCAGGAGTCGGACGATGACCTTCTTCCAGAACCTCTGGCGCGACCTCGTCGACAAGCGCCTGTGGCCGGTGGCCATCGTGCTGATCCTCGCGGCCATCGCGGTCCCGTTCCTGATCAACACCGGCTCCTCGAAACCCACCGCCGCCGCCCCGGCCGCGACACCCGCAACGGCCGAGGCGAGCACCGGCCAGGTCGCCGTCGCGGTGAACACCGACGACAAGCCGGTCACCCGTGCGGGCAAGGCCCGCGATCCGTTCCGGCCGCTCGTGTTCGCCAAGGCGGCCAAGGCCGCCGCGAGCGCCACGACCGCCGGAGCCGCCGGTGCAGCACCGTCATCCAGCGGCACAACGCCGGGCTCAGGGGGCTCAGCGCCCGCCGGGAGCGGCAACGCGTCCCCGGGATCGGGGTCGACGACGACGACGAGCCCGCAGACGACGAAGACGACGTGGTTCGACTACGCCCTCTCGCTTCAGCTCAAGCGGTCGGGCAAGCTCACCACGCGCCGCGGCGTGCGCGCCATCACCTACCTTCCGTCGCCCGCCTACACGCTGCTCTCGTACCTCGGGGTCAAGACCGACGGAAAGACAGCCACGTTCCTCGTCTCCGACGGCGTCACCGTCTCGGGTGCGGACCGCGTCTGCCGGCCGTCCCGCACGAACTGTCGCCTCCTGGAGCTCAAGGCGGGCGACAACGTCCTGCTCGCCCGGACACCCGCAAACGGCGGAGCGATCAAGCACTACCGTCTGATGATCAGCCGCATCGCGCTCATCGAGGTGACACCGAAGCTGCCGACAGCGAGCACCAGCCGCGCCGCGACCGGGTTGTCGGCGCTGCACCTGTCACCGGGCCGGCAGGTCACCGGGACCAGCCGCACGACGGGCTGACGCAGGGTCTGCGGCCGGACGCACCGGGCGGCTGCGACGACGGGCCGCCACATAGACTGGGCGGTCAACATGGCACTGACTCTCATCACGGCCGGCGAATCCCACGGTCCCGGCCTTACCTGCATCGTCGACGGCCTGCCCGCCGGCCTGCAGCTTCAGCAGGACGCGATCAACCGCGACATGGCCCGCCGCCAGCTCGGTCACGGCCGTGGCGGGCGCATGAAGATCGAGCGGGACTCCGCGGAGGTCACCTCCGGCGTGCGGCACGGCTTCACGCTGGGCTCGGCGATCGCGTTGCGCGTCGACAACCGGGACTACAAGAACTGGGAAGAGCGGATGAACCCGTGGCCGGTCGAGGCCGACGTGCCGGAGGTCCATCTCCCACGCCCGGGCCACGCCGACCTCGTCGGGTCGTGGAAGTACGGGCAGAGCGACGTGCGCAACGTCCTGGAGCGCGCCAGCGCCCGTGAGACCGCCGCACGCGTCGCCGGCGGCGCCCTGTGCAAGGCGTTCCTCGCGGCGCTCGGCGTGCAGATCCGCTCCCACGTCGTGCAGATCGGCTCGGTGCACGCACCGGACCCGCCCGTGCCCGCGCTTGCCGACTTCGACACGATCGACGACGATCCGGTCCGCTGCCTCGACAAGGCCGCGAGCAAGGCGATGGTCGGCCACATCAACGCCCAGCGCAAGGCGAACGAGTCGATCGGCGGCGTCTTCGAGGTCGTCGCGTTCGGCGTCGTGCCGGGTCTGGGCTCCCACGTCTCCTGGCAGGAGCGCCTCGACGGCCGCCTGGCGATGGCGATCTGCTCGATCCAGGCGGTCAAGGGCGTGTCCATCGGCGACGCGTGGGACGTGGCCGGCCGGCCCGGGTCCCAGGCCCACGACGAGATCTTCTACGACGACGGGCACTACCACCGCCACACGAACCGCTCCGGCGGGTTGGAGGGCGGCATGACCACGGGCGACCCGCTGATCGTGCGCGGGGCGATGAAGCCGCTGCCGACGCTGACCAAGCCGCTGCAGTCCGTCGACATCTCCACGAAGGAGCCCGCCCAGGCGCTGCGCGAGCGCACCGACTCCTGCACCGTGCCCGCCGCGGGTGTCGTCGGCGAGGCGATGGTCGCGCACGTGTTGGCCACCGCCTACCGCGACAAGTTCGGCGGCGACCACATCGACGACGTGCGCGGAGCCGTGGACGCCTACCGGACACGCATCGGGTGGTCGGCGTAGCGACCCTTGCCGGGCCCGGCGCCCTGCGACCCGCCATCGTCTTCACCGGCTTCATGGGGGCGGGGAAGACGACGCTCGCCCGGGAGGTCGCGCACGCGCTCGACGTACCGCTGCAGGACAGCGACGCGCTGCTCACCGATCACCTGGGGACGGAGATCGAGTCGTTCTTCGCGTCCGACGGCGAGGCGGCGTTCCGTGAGCGCGAAGCGCATGTCGTGCGCGAGCTGCTCGAGCGCGCCGACGGCGGCGTCATCGCCCTCGGGGGCGGCGCCCTTACGAGCCCGCGCGTCCGTGAGGCGCTTGTCCGCCACGTCGCCGTTCTCGTCGATGTCGACGTCGAGGTCGCCTGGCAGCGAGCGCACGGCAAGGGCCGCCCGCTGGCCGGTGATCGCGACGCCTTCGTCGCGCTGTATCGCGCCCGTGAGGCGACGTACCTCGACGTCGCGGACGTCATCCTTCCCTCGGGAACCGGGCTGGGGGCCGTCCGCCGCGCCCTGGCGGCGATCCAGTCGGTGCCCGACGCGCCACCCGGCGCTCGCCTGCTGTGGGCCAGCGCCGCGTCAGGCGACTATCCGGTCTGGATCGGCCGCGCGCTCCTCGGCCACCAGGACCTCGCCTGGCCGGTACCCGCCGGCCGCCGCTTCTGCATCAGCGACGCGACGGTCGCCGAACTGCACGCGGGTCTCGTGCCGCAGTTGGCGGGCCTCGTCGAGATCCCGCCGGGCGAGGCGTACAAGACGCTCGAGACCGCCGGCCGCGTCTGGCGGGCGCTCGCGGACGCCGGTGCGACGCGCGCAGACCATGTCGTCGCCGTCGGTGGAGGTGTCGTCGGTGACCTGGCCGGCTTTGCGGCGGCGTGCTACCAGCGCGGGATCCCCGTCGTGCAGGTTCCGACCACGGTCGTCTCGCAGGTCGACTCCGCGTACGGTGGCAAGACGGGCGTGGACCTGCCGGAGGCCAAGAACTACGTCGGCGTCTACCACCAGCCGGCGGGCGTGATCGTCGACACGAGCACCCTGGCGACGCTGCCGCCCGAAGAGCACGCCGCCGGGTACGCCGAGGTGGTCAAGACGGCGCTCATCGCCGGGGGGGTGCTGTGGGACCGCATCAGCTCCGGCGCGCCCGTCGACGACGACGTGATCCTCGCCTGTGCGCGCACGAAGCTCGCGACCGTCGCCGCCGACGAGCGCGACGGCGGACGCCGCCAGGTGCTGAACCTCGGCCACACCATCGGTCACGCGATCGAGACGGTCACCGCGTACGGCCGCTACCGTCACGGCGAGGCCGTGGGCCTCGGTCTGCTGGCGGCGCTGACGCTCTCGGGCCGGGACGACCTGCGGGACGAGGTCAGGACGCTGCTCCACGACGCCGGGCTGCCCACGACGATCGACCCGTCCATCGACCGCGACGATGTGCTGCGGGCGACCGCGAGGGACAAGAAGCGCGTGGGTGAGACGACGCCGTTCGTCCTCGTGGATGCGCCCGGGCGGGTCTCGCACGGCCATCATCTGCCGGCGGACCAGGTGCAGCAGGCGATCGCGTCGCTCGTCGGGGACGTGCCAGAATCGCGGCCGTGAGTCATCGCAACCGCATCGAGGTCATCCACGGCGTCAACCTGGACCAGCTGGGACGCCGTGACCCTGAGTTGTACGGGGCGCTGACGTTCGACGAGCTGCAGTTCCGGATCGAGTCGTACGCCAACGACCTGGACCTGCAGGTCCGCTTCTTCCAGACGAACCACGAGGGCGCGCTCGTCGAGCACCTGCACACGCTCGAGGGCCTGACCGACGCGATCGTCATCAACCCCGGTGCGTGGACGCACTACTCGTGGGCGATCCGGGACGCCTTGGAGATCTGCGGCCTGCCGGCCGTCGAGGTGCACCTGTCCGACGTGCAGGCGCGCGAGGAGTTCCGCCGGGTGTCGGTCATCGCCGACCTCTGCGTGGCCACGATCAAGGGGAAGGGCGTCGAGGGCTACCGCGACGCGCTGGCCCGGTGCAAGAGCGAACTGGAGGCAGCGGCATGACCGCAACGACCGACCTGGAGCGCGCGGGGCGCGTCGCGGCGCTGCTCGACGACGCGGGCGCCGACGTCCTGCTCGTGACGAACGCCGTCAACGTGCGCTGGCTTACTGGCTTCACCGGTTCCAGCGGTCTCGCTCTCGTGGGCGCCGACGGCCTGCGCGAGTTCGTCACCGACTTCCGGTACCTGTCGCAGTCCGCCGAGCAGCTGGACGCCGGCTGGGAGCGCCATATCGTCCCGGACCTGGCGGCCGCCATCCCGAAGCTGCTGGACGGTGCCACGCGGCTGGGGTTCGACGACGCGGCGGTCACCGTCAAGGACCACGGCCGCCTGCTTGAGCTCGTGGGGGACGACGTCACGCTCGTGCCGACCGCGGGGCTCGTGGAGGGGCTGCGGGCCGTCAAGGACGACGGCGAGCTCGACCGGCTGCGGGCCGCCGCCCGCCTGGCCGACGCCGCGCTCCAGGACGTCCTGACGCGTGGCCTGGTCGGCCGCACAGAACGCGACGTCGGCCTGGACCTGGAGTTCACGATGCGGCGCATGGGGGCGCAGGCGGCCTCGTTCCCGCCAATCATCGCCGCGGGCTCCCACGGCGCCCTGCCGCACGCCGAGCCACGTGACGTAAAGATCCCGTCCGGCACGCTCGTGGTCGTGGACTGGGGCGCACAGCTGGACGGCTACGCGTCCGATTGCACGCGGACCTACGCGACGGGTGACCTTGACCCGCGGGACGCCGAGATCTACGCCACCGTCCTGGAGGCGCAGGAGGCCGCGCTGGCGGCCGTGCGCCCCGGGCCGACGGGCAAGGACGTCGACGCGGTGGCCCGCGCCATCATCGACGGCGCCGGGCACGCCGAGCACTTCGGCCACGGCCTCGGTCACGGTGTGGGCATGGAGGTGCACGAGGGCCCGCGCCTGTCCAAGCTCGGGACCGTCGCGCTGGCCCCGGGACACGTCGTGACCGTGGAGCCGGGGATCTATGTCCCGGGCGCGGTGGGCGTGCGGATCGAGGACCTCGTCGTCGTGACCGAAGACGGCCACGAGGTGCTCAGCGGGCTGCCCAAGGCGCTGACGACCGTCGGCTGAGGCTGAGGGTGCACCGGCCGCTCTGTCGCCACGACGAGTCGCGACAGTGATGGCAGCGTGGCGTGCGTCCATCGGAGCACGCCCGCGGTCAGCGTCCGCCAGCGCGCCGGGGCGTAGAGGGCCAGCGCGCAGCAGACCACCGCGGGCACCGACCACAGGAGGTACACGGCGGCCTGCAGGTCCGGGGTGACATGGTCGCGGGCGATCACCGTCGCGCCGTACACGGCGAGCGTCGCGGCGAGCGTGGCCACGGGTGCCCGCCGGCGGCCGATCACCTCGTGCGCCGCCAGCGCCAGGAGGAACGGCAGGTGGTAGTAGGCGGTGTCCCACGGGTCGACGACACATCGGACGAGGAAGCAGAGTGCGAGCAGGAGCAGCGCGTCCTGGCGGTCCACGCGCCGGACCCACGCGAGGACCGACAACGCAACCGGGAGGGCGACCACCGGCAGGTGCCCTATGGAAGCCAGCCAGGCGGGCCCGGTCCGGAAGCCCGGCTTCTCGCCGCCGTTGAGGCCACGCACCACGTCGCCGTGGTGGCCGAGGAACCACGTCCATTGCCAGGGTTGGAAGATGTCACCGGACTGGTTCGCGACGGCCTGCACGCTGCCGACGGCCTGCGTGCCGTGGATAAGCGCGGGTGCCAGCACCACGCCGCCGACGACTCCGGCGGTGACGATGAGGCTGAAGCGGCCGTGGCGAAGGGCCAGGAGCGCGGGCACGACCGCGAGGACCGCCCACGCCTTGTTCGCGCCCGCCGCCCCGAGGAGCAGGCCGGCGACCACCGGCCGGTCGCCGAGCGCGGCGATGACGGCGCCTGCACACAGCGCCGCACCGAGGTACTCCTCGGGGTGCCCGGTGTCCAGCGCCGGCAGGAGCAGCGGGTTGGCGACGACGACGCCGAGCGCCAGCCATGCGGCCGCGCGGGCGCGCCGCCCGGCCAAGGAGCCCCAGAGGACGACCCCGAAGGCCGCTCCGGCCGCCAGGCACGGCACCGCGAGCGCCCGGTACACGGCCAACTCTCCGCCGCCGGCCGCGTGGGCGAGCCAGGCCGCCGGGGCGCGCAGGATCAGCGAGCCGCCGTAGGCCGGCAGCAGGCTGAGGAAGCCCGCCACATCGCCGTGAACGAACGCCGTGATCGACGGGAGCGCCTCTACCTCATAGTCGGTGAAGGCAACGGTCAGCAGCGTCGAGGCCGCGATCAGCGTCAGCGAGGCGACGCCGAGGAGCACGGCGAGCACGAGCGTCGCTCGTGCGGCGGGGCGCGTCTCAGGAAGCATGCGCGCGCTGGGGCGGCCGATCGCCATAGGCCTCCATCGGCGGCTTCGTGACGTCGCTGTAGCGCTACGTCCTGGTTCGGGCTGGGCGCGGTACCGTCTTGAGTGATGCTCCGCTGCCGGTTCCTCGGCCACCGATTCCGCTTTACGAGCGATGGGGACACGATGCGCTGGGACTGCCGGCGCGGGTGCGGCGCAGGAGGCGCCAAGCGCTATCCCGATGCCGCGCAGGCGGCGCTCTACGCCCGGGGCTTCAACCGTGAGGATCGCGACGACCTGGGACGCCGGAGCCCGATCGGGGCGCTGCCACTGCGGCTCCTGCGGACCGCTCGCCGGCGCCGCAGTGAAACGTGAACGGCGCGGCGCGGCGTGCGCTGCAGCTCGCCCCTGTGTCGTTCTGGAGCCCGGGGGCCGCGGGCAACGCTCAGCTGCGCGTGCGGTGCATGAGCCAGACCGCCAGCGCAAGGGCCAGCGCCAGGCCGGCGAGTCCGCCCAGCTCCAAGAGGAAGTCCTCCAGCCGCCCGCGGCCCTGACCGCTCTCGAACTCCGCGGTCACCACCAGGACCCGCCGCACGACGGCGATCATCGCGATGAGCAGGAATGGCTCGACGACGATGCGCGCGCCGAAGTCGATGATGCGGAGCGTGGCCAGCAACTCGGCGATCATGAAGAGCAACAGCGTGCGCTCGAGGACGAACACGCCCAGATCGGCCACGTCGCGGTGGCTGCTGCTGCGCAAGAGGTTCACCGCGGTGTCGACCAGCGCACACACGGCGGCCACAACGAGCAGGGTCGTGATCACGATGTAGAGCGCGCTCTCGGCGAGAACGATCGGCGCCTGCAGCGTGAAGCCGCGGCGTGGGCGCACCCCGCGCGCGCTACCAGCGTCGGCCGGGTCCTCAGGCATCGGTCGCCGCCCCCGGGGAGCGCCCGAAGAACAGGCGGTACGTGAACACGAAGTACGCGGCGGCCAGCGCGATGCCGACCGGCCACCAGTAGAGCGCCACCGTCAGCGCGTGATCACTCGACGCGGCGTTGTGGATGGTCAGGCCGTACGGCCGGCCCTCGCGCGCGGGCAGGATGTCGGGGTACAGGCCGGCGGCCGCCGTGCTCAACAGCCCGGCGAGCAGGAGCGACGAGGCGACGAACGCGCGGCCCCACGCGCCGGTGCGCTGGGCCACGGCCACGGCGACGAGCGCGCCGACCGCCAGCACCGGGAACACAAGGCGCCATGGATGGTCGGTGAAGTTCGAGAGCATCGACGGGCGCACGGCGTGGGTCGGCCACGCCAGGACCGCAACCAGCGCGGCCTCGGGCCACCACAGCCGCCGCGCCCAGCGCCGGGCGCGGATGGCCAGCGCGCCGGTGCCGCGCACGGCCAGGAACGCGGTCCCGTGCGCGACCAGGAGCACCGTGGACAGCACGCCGACGAGGACCGCGTAGCCGTTGAGGATGTCGAACAGCGGCAGGTGGAAGTACCCGTCCCGGCCGAGGGGGACGCCGCGCACGACGTTGCCGAGCGCGACGCCGAGCACGAAGACCAGCCCGGCGGAGGCCAGCCAGAAGACCGTGTCGCAGGCCGCACGCCACATGGGGTCGTCGACCTGATGGCGCAGCTCGAGCCCGAGTCCGCGGCCGATCAGCAGCCACAGCACCAGGATCAAGCCCAGGTACAACCCGCTGAAGGCCGCGGCGTAGGCGCGGGGGAAGGCCAGGAACAGCACTCCGCCGCCGGCGATCAGCCAGACCTCGTTGCCGTTCCACACCGGCCCGATCGCGCCGGCGGCCTCTTGGCGCTCGGCGTCCGTTCGGGCGAGCACGCGGTGCAGCGCTCCGACCCCGAGGTCAAAGCCGTCGAGGATCACGTACATCGTGATCATGCCGGCCAGCACGGCGTACCAGAGCGTCTCCATGATCAATCCGGCCCCCGCACGACCAGCCGCAGGACGAGCACGACGTAGAGGAGCCCGACGAGCGTGTAGAGCCCCGCGAAGCCCAGCAGCGTGAAGATGCCGGTGCCCGCCGGCACCGACGACGCGGGGGAGGCCCCGTCCGACGTCCGCATCACGCCAAAGACAACCCACGGCTGGCGCCCGGTCTCGGCCACCGTCCAGCCCGCGATGTTCGCGACGCAGGTCAGCGGGAACGCGAGCATCAACACCCACAGCATGGTCCGCGAGGCGAACAGGCGCCCGCGCCAGAGCAGGAGCGCCGCCAGCGCCGCGATCACCAGCAGGATCGTGCCCAACCCCACCATGATGTGGTAGGCGTAGTAGACGAGCGGGACCGAGTCCGGCCAGCGGTCGATGGGGATGTCGTTCAGGCCCGTGATCTGCGTGTCCCAGCGCCGCGACGTCAGGAACGACAGCAGGTGCGGCATCTCGATCGTCGACTCCAAGGTCCGGCGGTTCGTGTCAGGATTGCCGATGATCACCAGCGGCGCGCCCTTCTGCGTGGGGAAGAGTCCCTCGGCCGCCGCGAAGGCCGACGGCTGATAGCGCGCGACCTGCCGGGCGTGCTGGTCGCCGGTCGGGAAGATCTGCACGACGCAGAGCACCAGCGCCCCGATCACGCCGACCGTCAGGCAGATCCGCGAGAACTCGAGGTGGACGCCGCGCAGCGTGTAGAGCCCGCCCAGCGCGGCCAGCGCGAACGCGCCCGTGATCGCCGCGCCGCTCATGTTATGGGCGTACTGCCACGGCAGCCAGGGGTTCGTCAACACCCCCCAGAACGAGTCCAGCTGCGCGCGCCCATCGTCGACTGAATAGGCGACGGGGTGCTGCATCCAGGCGTTGGTGGCGATGATGAAGAACCCAGACACCCACGAGCCGACGAACAGCATCACCGCCGCGAGCCAGTGCGCGCGCTCGCCCACACGGCGCCGGCCGGCAAGGAACACGCCGAGGAACGCCGACTCGGCGAAGAAGGCGAACACGCCTTCCATCGCCAGCGTCTGGCCGATCACGCCTCCGGCGTAGTTCGAGAAGCGCGCCCAGTTGGTCCCGAACTGAAACTCGAGCGGGATGCCGGTCACGACACCGACCGCGAAGGTCACGCCGAATATCTTGGCCCAGAAGTGTGCGGCGCGGTCGTAGGCTTCGCGCTCATCGGCGGTCTTGCGGAGGGGTCGCAAGCGCCGACCCTCGCGCCCGAAATAGGCCACCGTCTTGAGCCAGGCGATGAACAGCGCCAAGCCCATGGTCAAGATGGGGAAGAGGTAGTGGAAGGTGACCGTCAGTGTGAACTGCAACCGATCAACCGTCACATGGCTGCTCACACCTCTCGGCGATAGGCCGCCTCAGATCTGCTACCAGGGAGGCGGCCCTCCGGGACGTTGCTACCGCAGTCCAGCGAGCCTCAGATACGACCGCAGGCGCGCCGGGCTCTTCGCCGCCGTCGCGGTGGCGACCGCCGTCCACTGGACCTTGCCCTTGCGCACGCCGTAGACGTAGCGCCGCCCCTGGCCCGCGCTGCGGATGAGGATGCCCGGGCCGAAGGCGCGGACCTTCCCGGCCAGGCGGGTCGCCGCGGTCCCCTTGCCGACGTCGGCGGCGCGGTGGCGCGGGGCGACCGAGGTGATCAGGCCCACCCGCTCGGACGGCGTGAAGACCGCGCGCACGCGCGCCTTGTCGTTGCCGCGACCCTTGACCCGGTAGGACCACACGCGTGCCTTGCGGTCGGCCGGCTGGCCGGCGCCGCGCAGCAGCTCCTCCGGGGCGACACCGAGCTTCACGAGGCCCAGGCCCCGCGGGCCGAACTTCAGGCGTGCCTCGCGGCGCACGCGGAACTCGGGGCTGATGCCGACCGCGCGCTCCCACATCTGCAGGTAGGCCTCCGAGCCGCGCGCCATGTCGTCGATGATCTCCTGGCCGCCGATGTTCTTGAGGTCCTGCAGCCAGTCGGGGTAGAGCCCGTAGTGCGCGACGCCGTCGGTGTTGATGTCGAAGGTGCGCACGCCGGTCTTCTGGCGTTCGAAGGTCACCGCGCCGTCGAACGACGTGAACGGGTACGCGACGGGGTTAGGGCCGCCGCGCGGGCCGCCCTGGCCGCCGAACCCGTTCATGTCCGCGCCCCAGCCGAACCCGAACACGTACCGCGGGTCCCGCGTCGGTTTGATCTGCGTCCACGCCTTGAGGAAGCTCGTCGTGTTACCGGCGTACGGGGTGATGATGCCGCCGGCCCGGTAGAGCCGTGGGTAGGCATCCTTCGTGGACCAGCTGTGGCTGGAGATCACGCCGGAATATCCCTCGGCCTCGGTCACGGCCAGCAGCGACTTGCGCGCGACGACGCTCAGGTGGTCGGGGTCGACGATCATGCCGCGCTGCATCATCTTGCGCACGAGGTACTCACCCAGAGCGCTCAGGCCACGCTTGTTGCAGTGCGGGGGCGGGGGGTAGACCGGCGTCGCGCCGCCGGGCGCCAGGATGCCGAGGGCCCGTCCGAGCAACTCGTCGCGGCCGGTGCCCGGGAGCGTGTACTGCTCGTGGTCGGACTCCTCGGCCGGCCCGTTGCACGTCTCCAGGTCCCAGAAGCTGCCGGTCTCGGTCTTGTTGCCGACGTTGACGACGACCCCGGTTGCCCCGGTGTCCCCGGCGACGCCGCCGAAGCCGTTGTCGAACTTGTTGATGAGCTCCATGTCGCGGACGCCGAGCTCGTTGTAGGCCTCGGCCAGCCCGCGGTCCACCTGCCCGCGGTCGCAGGTCGGTGTGCCGTTGGTGAGGCCGCAGTCGAAGAGGTTGGACACCTCGATCCCCGGGACGACGGCGAGCTTGCCGGCGTTGATGATGCGCCGCGCCTCGAACGGGTCCTTGACGATCCGGAACCACCCCTTGCCGGGCCCGCCCTCCTGGGCGTCGATGTAGTCCTGCAGCTGGCGCAGGCGCCTGGCCTGCAGGCGCACGCTCTCCATCTCGTTGCAGCTGTTGTGCTTGACGGGGTACAGCGAGCACAGCGCGTGGTTCTCGACGAACAGGTTGACGAAGACCCGCAGGCCGCCGAGGTAGGCGCGCTCCAGCCACCGGTAGTAGCTTTGTTCGTGCGTGAGGGAGCGGTGCTCGGGCCAGTCGTTGAACGTCGGCCAGCCGACGGGATCCTGCGGTTGCGCCACGTTGGGATTGCCGGCCAGGAAGTTGTCGACGACGATCTCACCCTGCTGGTTGACGAGGTTGTCCTTGCTGCACGTCGGCAGGGCGTGCGTGATGCCGTAGGGGTCCCACGGCTTGCCGCAATGCAGGTCACCGCCGAGGAACTCGAAGGCCATCATGTGCATGTGGGCGTCGATGAGGCCCCGGGTCTGCGAGTACGGCGTGGCGCCTTTCGCGGGCGTCCCGGTGGCGTTCAGCTCGGCCTCCGGAAAGTCCTGGCATCCGGTGGCAGGCACGAAGGTGAATGTGCCGGCGTCACCGGCGGCGCCCGGGGTGGCCAGCGTCAGGACGCCGCCGGGCCCGGTGACGAGCGCCTTGCCCGCCGCACTGACGAGCGTGAAGGCGGTGTCGGCCGCCGTCGGCGCCACCGTGAAGTCCGCGGCGGGTCCTGAGTCCTTTGTCGTCACGACCCTTGTGCCGTTCGTCGAGAGGAAGTCCGCACCCCGGCCGTAGAGGATGTAGCTCCCCAGTCCGGTGGCCTGCATGCGGAAGCCTTCCGCGGTCGTGGGGTCCGTGGCGGTGGCCGCGTACCCGTCGGCCGTCTTGACGACGAGCCTGCCGGCAGCTTCCGAACGCAGCGCGTAGCAGCCGTGGACGAGCGCGTAGCGCGCGTCCGAGACGAGCCTGTCCGCCGCCTGCGTCGTGGGGGCGAGGGCCCCGAGGCCGGTGACGGCCAGCAGACCGGCGACAGCGATGAGGCCGCCCCGGACCCTCCCGCGTGGGCGCTGTACGAGCATGGCGGCGATCGTATGCAGTACGGGCGTACCAGAACAACCACAAGGCGAATTTCGGTGCGACGTGCGACGCTCGTGCGGATGACCGCCCTGGAGCTCAGCGGCCCGCCGGAGGGCCTGCTCGACGATCCGCTCGCCGTTCGCGTGCGGGGCAGCGGGGGCGCGGCAGGGCTCGTGTGGCGCGGCCGCATCCGCGACGACGATGGCCGGGTGTGGCGGGCGATCGCCGATCGCGTGGAGGATCTGCCCGGCGCATGGGTGCCCGCAAAGTCCAGCACGAGCATGCTCATGGCGCTCACGTCGCGGCGCCCGGTCGAGCTCGAGGTTCGCGTCGAGGCGCCGGACGGCCGCGCGGCCACCCGCACCCTTAAGCGCCTGCTCGTGGCCGAGGGGGTGCGCATCCGGCGCTGGCGCGGCGACGTGCCGGCCACCCTGCACCTGCCCCCCGGCGACGGCCCGTTCCCATCGCTCGTGCTCGACGCCACGGCCGGCCAGGACGACTGCGTCGCGGTGGCGACCCTCGCGGCGCCGCTGCTGGCGTCCCGCGGTGTGCTGGCCCTCGTGGTCGGCCCGGCGCCGCGGGCGGCCCCCGCCGCGCTGCTACGCGGTGCCCTGGAGCAGTTGGCGGCGGTGCCGTCCGTGCACGGTGAGCCACGCGTCCTGGAGGTCCTCGGGTCCCAGGAGGACGGTGTCGGCCGCGCGGACGGCAGCGTCGTCGTGACCCCGCCCGGCGTCGGTGTTCGGGGCGCCGGAGCCG
>JAOPZJ010000210.1 GCA_025964155.1 Solirubrobacterales bacterium | reverse complement strand
ACGTCATCGCGGAGTCCAAGGGCGGCGACCCGAACCACGTCGTGGTGGTCGACGCGCACCTCGACGCGATCTATGGGGCCGGGATGCTCGACAACGCCTCGGGCTCGGCGACGATCCTCGACGTCGCCGAGAAGATGAAGAACGTCACGCCGCGCAACAAGCTGCGGTTCATCTGGTTCGGCGGTGAGGAGCTCGGCCTCCTGGGCTCCGCCTACTACGTCAACAACCTGACGTCGTCGGAGGCCAACCACATCGGCTACGACCTCGACGCCGATGTGACGGCGACGCCGAACTACCTGATCGGCGTCCTCGATCCGGCGGCACCGGACCTGTTCGACCGCACCTCGTCGCCGATCTTCCCCAACAGGGTCTACAAGCCCTCGCTGGTCGCCCGCGACTTCGGGGCGAACTACTTCGACTCGATCGGCAAGAACCACGAGTTCCTGTCGCCGACCGGGACAGACGCGTTCAGCTTCAACCAGATCGGGATTCCGGCCAGCGGCCTGCTCACCGGGCAGGACTGCTGCAAGAGCCAGGAAGAGGTCAATCTGTTCGGCGGGTTCACCGGCAACTTCGAGGGCAACTTCCCGAGCACCGACGGTGGCTGCGTGGACAACCCGTTCCGCTGGTGCGACAACCTGTCCAACAACGACCCGAAGGTCCTGACGTTCATGTCGAAGGCGTTTGCCGACATGACGGTCCGCATGGCCTTCGACACCAAGATCATGTCGTCGAGCAACAACTACAACAAGCCCAAGCTGCCGAGGGCGAGCAGCAGCAAGCGGTTCTCGACGAGCTAGGCATCGCGCGGCGCCGGGCCTCGGGCCCGGCGCCGCGCCGTTTTGCGCCGAGCGGCTCAGGCTCGTGCGGCCGAGACGATGAGCAGCGCCATCGCCTAGCCCACCGCCCGGCGAGCCTCGACGTCGGCCCCGGGAACGACCCGATGCAGGGATGGATCTCGACGTCAAATCCGGGGTCATATGGGCCGGCGCTGAACCCAACCATTCTGGTGACGTGTTTCGCCGTCCATGACTTGGTCGCGAGCCAACACTCATCGTCACGGCGCGCGAGGCGATCGTATGGCTCCAGTGAGCGCGCTGGGTCAAGGTCCGCACGCGCGGCGGCCTGGCGCGGCTGTGCCTGTCTATCTTGAGCGGCCGTTGTCATCGTTGACTGCGCGCTGAGTCCACTCGTCGGTGACATGTCATCGGCGGGTGGTTCCTGCGCCGTGGTGTCAGGCTCTGCTCTCCCGCTTCTGCCTCCAGGTAACAGTCAGCGGACGACGCCAAACCGCCGGAAGGACACGACGTGGCGCGTAGTCGCTTGCCCGAGAAGTGACGACGCGGTCGCGCTTGTGGATTCGCGTGATGAGTTTTTGGGCGGGCGGCAGTCACACGGGCATGATGTCTTCCATCGAGCCCTTGCCCACCGACGAGGCGGCGTTCACCGCGCTGGCCGAGCAGCATCGCCGCGAGTTGCACCTGCATTGCTATCGGATGCTCGCGTCCGTCCAGGATGCGGAGGACGCGGTGCAGGAGACGTTCCTGCGGGCGTGGCGCTCGCGGGAGACGTTCGCGGGGCGCTCGACGTTCCGCGCCTGGCTCTATCGCATCGCCACCAACGCGGCCATGGACATCATCGGCCGGCGGCCGTCCGTCCCGTCGGTCACCGCCGACGGCAACCGTGCCTTCGAGGTGCCGTGGCTGGAGCCGTATCCGGAGAACCTGCTCGTGGCCGCCGCGGCGGAGGAGCCGGAGGCCGTCGCGGTGTCCCGGGAGACGATCGAGCTGGCGTTCATCGTCGCGGTGCAGCAGTTGCCGCCGCAGGGGCGCGCGGCGTTGCTGCTGCGGGACGTGCTCGGGTGGTCGGCTGTCGACAGCGCGACGCTGCTGGACGTGTCGGTCGCGGCGCTGAACTCCTCGCTGCAGCGGGCGCGCGCGGTGCTGCAGGAGCACCTGCCGCCGGACCGCGCGGCCTGGAGCGCCGAGTACGAGGGGCAGGAGCGCGAGCTCGTCGAGCGCTACGTCGATGTCCATGAGCATCACGACGAGGAGCAGCTGCTCGCGCTGCTGGCCGAGAACGCGCGCTGGGCGATGCCGCCGGACCCGGTGTCCATCACGGGGCGTGCGCGGATGTACGCGGCGTGGCGGGAGGGCGGCTTTGGCACCGCCGAGTTCGGGGAGCTGCGCTGCGTGGTGACGCGGGCCAACGGCCAGCCGGCGGTCGGGGTCTACCGGCGGCGCGAGGGCGAGGAGGACTATCGGCCACTGGCGATCGACGTGCTGCGCATGGCCGACGGCGTGGTCGCCGAGATCCTCACCTTCGTCCCCGGCCAGTTCGCCGCGCTGGGTCTTCCGGGGGCCCCATGCTGATACAGGTCGTGGAAGGTGTACTGGTCCACCAGCGCAACGTCTTGCAGAGCAATGCCGTTGTCGTGCAAGGCCGGGCCGGCGTGGCTCATCGACCCCGGGGTGCGCGGCGACGAGATGACCTGCCTCGCGAACGACCTTCGCGAGTTGGGGCAGCCCGTTGACGTAAGCGCAGCGGCGGAGTTCGTCGCCTAGGCGCGCGCCGAAGACGGTGTCGTGCGCGCCGCAGGAGTAGGGGCCTGCTAGTAGCGAGCGCTTGCATCTTGCGCGAAGCGAGGCGGAAGCGACCGCCCTATCGTCCGGTCGCGCCAGTCGTGAGCGTGCGCTCGGGTCCGTCGCATGTGCGGCGATGTACGTCATCGCCGCATTCAGGCCAGTCGCCCGACGGACGCGAGCCACGCGGAGTGCACCGTAGGTTCGGGCCGTCCGCACACCCCGTCACACCTCGAAAGGAACGGCCATGACAAGCAACACCAACACCCCCACGGTAGTCCTCGTGCACGGCGGCTTCGCCGATGCGTCCTATTGGACGCCCGTCATTCAGGAGCTGCAAGCCAGCGGGCTGCCCGTGCTGGCTCCGCCGAACCCGTTGCGCGGCCTGGCGAGCGACGCCGAGTACATTGCGAGCTTCGTCAACCAGGTCGACGGACCTGTGCTCCTGGTCGGGCACTCCTACGGCGGCGCGGTCATCTCGGTCGCCGGCGCGGCCACCGACAACGCGGTCGGGCTCGTGTACGTCGCCGCGTTCATCCTCGACGAGGGCGAGTCCTTCGGCGAGGTCTTCGCCGGCTTTCCCGCTACCCCGCTTCTGGAGGCCGTGCGCCCGGGCAACTACCCGCTGCCCGGCGGCGGCACGGCGGTCGAGCTGTCGATCGCGCCCGAGCTCTACCGGTCGGCGTTCGCGGCCGACCTGCCCAGCGACGTCACCGAGGTGCTGGCGGTCATGCAGCGTCCGTTCGCCGCGATCTTCGAGGACCGGGCGCAGGCGGCGGCGTGGAAGACGCTGCCGTCCTGGGCCGTCGTTGCGACTGCCGACAACGCGATCCATCCGGACGCCGAGCGCCACATGGCGCACCGTGCCGGCGCCGAGACGATCGAGGTCGAGGCCTCGCACTCGATCGCGCTCTCGCAGCCGAAGGCGGTTGCCGGTCTGATCCGGACCGCGGTGGACGCCGTCTCGACGGCCACGGTCACCGCCTGATCGAGGATCCGGGCCCACGGCAGCCTGATGCTGTGCCTCGCGCTCGCGCTCGTACCGAGCGCGAGGCACGCCAGCCGCGATGGGGATCTCGGCCCCGGGGAGCTCGCGTTCTGGGACCATCCGTCCCGTATGTTCGGGGCTGCACGCGTTGATGCTGGGCCGCTGCTCGGTCGAGATGCCGAGCTGGAGTTGCTGACGTCGCTGGTGGACGGGATCTACAGCAGCGGCGGCGCCATGGTGCTCCGCGGCGAGCCGGGCATTGGCAAGTCCCGCCTGTTGGAGGAGGCGGCGCGGCTCGCGCGCGAACGCGACATCGTGGTCTTGAACGCCACGGGCGTGCAGTCCGAGGCGCATCTGGCCTTCTCTGGCCTGCACCAGATGCTGCGCCCGGTGCGCGCCCGCGCCGCGGAGCTGATGCCGGGTCATCGCGCCGCGCTCGATGCGGCGTTCGGCCTGGGCGAGGACGCCGCGCCGCCCGAGCAATTTCGCATCGCCATGGCGGTCCTTGACCTGCTGTCCGAGGTCGCGTCGGACGGGCCCGTGCTCGCCATCGTCGAGGATGCCCAGTGGCTCGATCGCCCGACGGCGGACGTGCTCGCGTTCGTGGCGCGCCGCATCGAGTCGGACCCGATCGTGCTGCTGGCAGCAACGCGCGATGGGCACCGCTCGGCGCTGGGCGACACCCGGTTGCCGGAGCTCCGTCTCGGCGCCCTCGACCCGGCCTTCGCGGGCGAATTGCTCGACGCGTCGGCGCAGCAGCTCAGCCTGGCGGTGCGCAGCCGGCTCTTGCGCGAAGCCGCCGGCAACCCGCTCGCGCTGATCGAACTCCCGGTGACAGCTCGCCTGGAGCCGGACACGCCGATCGCCGGTCTGCTTCCCCTGACCGAGCGCCTGGAGCAGGCATTCGCCGCGCGCGTCCTTGACCCGTCCAACGAAACCCGGTTGCTACTGCTCGTCGCGGCCCTCAACGACGAGGAGCGCGTTGGTGAGGTACTGCAAGCCGGCAGCAGCATCGCGGGGGTCGAACTGCAGCTCGATCATCTCCAGCCGGCCGCCGACGCCGCGATCGTCGACCTGGACGTGCAGACGGTGCGCTTCCGCCACCCGTTGATGCGCTCGGCGGTACGCCAGGGCGCGAGCGTGCAGCAGCGCAGGCGCGTCCACGAGGCGCTGGCCGAAACGCTGAACGACGAGCCGGACCGCCGGGTCTGGCACCGCGCGGCACTGATCTCCGGCGCACACGGCGACGTCGCCGCCGAGCTCGAAGACGCAGGCCGGCGCGCCCGGCGGCGTGGGGCGGTCGACGTCGCGGCCACCGCGCTGCGGCGCGCCGCCGAGCTGAGCGAGCCCACGCAGCGCAGCCGCCGCCTTCTCGGCGCCGCCGAGCTCGCCTACGAACTTGGGCGGCCCGACGTCGTCGTTCCCCTGCTGCGCGAGGTCGAGCGCCTCGGTCCGGGGCCGCTCGATCGGGCGCGCGCAACCTGGCTTCAGGAGCTAGCCGATCCACGCCCGCTTGGGAGCGCCGCGCGGGCCACTGCGTTGATCGCCGCCGCCGAGCGCGCCGGCGCCGCCGGAGATCGCGACCTGCACATCGACCTGCTCTGGCTCGTGGCCCTGCGAGCGTGGTGGGCGGACCCCGGCTCCGCGGCGCGCAGGCTCCTCGTCGAGGCCGCGTCTCGCCTGGGCGACGCCGATGCGGCCGACCCGCGCGTGTTCGCGCTCTACGCCTACGCCGATCCGGTCGGCCACGCGCCCACGGTCCTCGCGCGCCTGAGGGTGGCCGCCGCGAACCGCAGCCACGACACAGAGCTCGCACGGCACCTGGGCCCGGCCGCGCTCGTCGTAGGCGCGTTCGACATCGGCATGACCTTCCTGAGCACCGCGGTCGACGGGCTGCGCGCCGAGGGGCGTCTCGGGCACCTGCCGCGCATGCTCGCGCTGTACGGCACCGTGGCGGCGCGGCTCGCCGACTGGGACGTCGCGATCCCGGCGGCGGAGGAAGCACGCCGTCTCGCGACCGAGTTCGGCGAGCCGATGTGGGAGTCCGCAGCCGACACCGTCGTCGCGACGATCGCCGGAATGCGCGGCGACGAGGCAACGGCCGAGCGGGCGGCGGCGAGCGCCGAGCGGATCGGACTGCCGGCAGCCGCGAACGTCACGGTCGCCCTGGCGCAGTTCGGACGGGTCTTGGCCGCGCTCGGCGCGGGCAGGCACGCCGACGCCTACGAGACAGCGGAGCGCCTCTTCGACCCCGCCGACCCGGCCCACCATCCCGTCATCGCGTGCTGGCTTATCGCAGACCTCGCCGAGGCCGCGCTGCACGTCGACCGGGTCGAGGAGGCGCGGGCACGCGTGGCCGAGGTCGAAGCCGCGACCGGCGATACGCCGGCGATCTGGATCGCGCTCAGCCTGCGCCACGCCCGCGCGCTGCTCGCCGACAGCGAGGAAGAGGCCGCCGAGCGCTTCGACGAGGCGCTCGCTGCCGACCTCGGCCGCTGGCCCTTCCAACGCGCCCGGATCCTGCTCGCGCACGGCCAGTGGCTGCGACGCCAGCGCCGAATCGCCGAATCGCGCGCGCCGTTGCGCGCCGCCCGCGACACGTTCGACACGCTGGGTTGCGCGTCATGGAGCGAGCAAGCCCGGCGCGAGCTGCGCGCATCGGGGGAGTCGAGCCGGCGCCGAGACTCCCAAGCTCGCGACCAACTGACCGCACAAGAGCTCCAGATCGCGCAGCTCGCCGCCGAAGGCCTCTCCAACCGCGAGATCGGCCAACGGCTCTACCTCTCGCACCGCACCATCGGCACCCACCTCTACCGGACCTTCCCGAAGCTCGGGATCACCGCGCGCAATGAGCTCAGCTCGGTTCTCTCCTCTGCTGCGGCGCCGCGGGGATCATGAGATCAGACCATCGACGCGGCACCGGCTGCGAAGACGCTCGCTTGCGCTGCGCCACCCCGCCTACAACGAGCGCTACCAGCGCAACGAACGCCGCCTCGGCCGCCAGCGCGGCGCCACTCCAATGTCGCCTGGTCCTCCCGCAGATGAGGCCATAGAGAGATGAGCGCCGCTCGCCCACGATCAACAAGGAGCTCAACGACCCGCACCGCCATCGCCCATTGTCACCCCCACCTCCTTCATAGAGACGAAACGCAGATGCTGGTCCTGGGGGGTACAACTTGACGTAAGACCTTTGTCTCGCGCTACCCGGTGACGGGATCGACCACGTCCATTGCGGGTGTGAGCCGGGGGAGGCTTACCGGTTCGCGGCGGCGTGGCGCACGCGACTGCGCGTGATCGCGCCGCCGACGGCCTCGGCGAGGGCCGCGTCGCCTCCAGGTAACTGCCGGAGTGCTCCCACGCCACCGTCTCCACGCGCGCAGTCTCCGGGCGGCGCGCCGGGCGGTCAAGCTAGCAACGACCGTCCGCCCGTCGCCTGGGCGACCTCCGTGCGGTTCTTGACGCCGAGCTTGCGGCAGA
>JAOPZJ010000197.1 GCA_025964155.1 Solirubrobacterales bacterium | reverse complement strand
ATGTGCTGCTCCGTCAGCGCGTGCGCCCATTTCTCGGCGAACGTCGAGCGGTTGATCTCCTGGTAGCGCTTGGCACCGACCGTGATGTCCGTCCCCATCGAGCCGCCGTGGACGTGGATGATGCGCGAGGCCGGCTCGTAGACGACGCGCTGCCCGTGACGGCGCGTGGCGAAGCAGAGGTCCACGTCCTCGTAGTACCCGGGGGCGAAGCGCTCGTCGAAGCCCCCGAGCTCCCGCCACAGCGAGCCCCGTACGAGCATCGCCGCGGCCGAGCCATAGTCGACATCCCGCGTGAAGTTGTAGGGAAACGCCGCTTCTTCGGCCCCGAACCCGTAGTTGTACGCATTGCCGTCGCGCCACACGATGCTCCCGGCCTCCTGCAGGCGCCCGTCCGGGAACAGGAGCTTAGGGACGACGATGCCGATGTCGGGAGACGAGTCGAGTCGGCTCAGAAGCGGCGCCAGGCATCCCGGCTGGGGCTCCGTGTCGTTGTTGAGCTGCAGGATGTGCTGGCCCCTGGCCGCGGCCGAGCCGCGGTTCACGCTCCGCAGGTAGCCGAGGTTCTCCTTGTTGCGCAGAACCACGACCCCCTCGAGACCGTCGAGCAGTCGCCGCACCTCGGGATCGTCCCCGTCGTCGACGACGATGACCTCGTACGGGATCTCGTCCGTCGCGTGGAGGACCGCCCGCAGGCAGCGCTCCGTCAGCTCGGCTCCGTTGTACACGGGGATGACGATCGAGACGACAGGCTCGGCGAAGGTCGGGAAGGCGATCGTCCAGCCACGGGACTGCTCGTCCTGGTGGACGGTCGGGTCGGCGGCGGCCCCGGTCGCGACTGCGGCCGTGGGCCGCCGTCGCGTCGCGACCCGGTTGACCGTCCGCAGCGTCGCGCTCACGGCCCGCCCTGCGGGCGACGTATGTCCACCGAGGACGCCGTAGAGCCTGCCGCGGGCCTTCTGGAAGACCCGCCAGCTCACTGACTCGCTGATGCGCTGCAGCTCCCGCCTCATGGCAGCCGTGGCCGCCTCGTGCTCGGCCTGCGCGCGCTCCCGGCCGGCGTGCGCCGCGGCGGCCTCTTGGCTGGCCAGATCAAGCTTGCGCGCCCACTCCACCGCCTCACGGTCCCGGTCCGCGGCGCTGATCCTGACCCGCTCCTGGACCTCATACCGCTCAACGCGCTCGGCGTCGATCTGCTTCAGCGCACGCCGGATGTCGGCCTCTGCCGCCTCCGACCGGGCCATCAGCTCAGTTGCGCGCTCGTTTGCGGCACCCTCGGCCTCGCGAAGGAGGCCGAGCCCGTAGTCCGAGAGCGCGGACTGCCGCGCGATCTCGGGGAGCGGGCTGCGTCCGGCTACCGCCAGGAGGTACAGCGGGGGGACGTCGGCGGCTGCCTCCTGCCATTCGTCGTAGGGGCGCTCGAGCGCGAAGGACGACGAGGGTCCGTACTCACCGCCGTCGACCGCTTCGATGCGCGAGCCGGTCACGGCCCGCTGCCCAAAGAGCTGCACGTGCGCGAAGCGCGTGCCGAGGAGGTCGCGGAACTCCAGAGCCGAGAGCTCCCGCACGTGGAAGACGTTCTCCTGGGCCATGGCCTCCGAGTACGTGTGGCGATCGGGCGTCGACATGATCACGATGCCAGAGGCGCTCAGTAGCCGCTCGATCTCGGCCATCACCCGTTCGTGGTCCTCGACGTGCTCGATGACCTCGAACGCCACGATGACGTCGAACGCGCCATCCGCCAGGTGCCCGAGATCCGTGGCGGAGGCGACCGAGAACGTCAGCGCCTCAGCGCCGTAGCGCAGCTGGCTGTGCTCGACCGTGCGGGGGTCGATGTCGATCCCGGTGACCGAGGCGGCGGCGCCAGCGAGGAGCGCCGCGCCGAAGCCCTCGCCGCTGCCGATATCCAGCACGCGGCGGCCGCGCACGAGGGTGCGGGCCCAGAGGTAGCGATGGAAGTGCTCGTAGACAACCTGGACGTCCGGCGTCCACGGGACGGCTCGTTCACCGGTCCAGTCGATGAGACGCGTTGCAGCAGCACGACGGGATGGCATGCGCTGATTCATACCAGCACCAGCGTCGGTCGAGCCTGACGCTCGTGGGTCCCGTAGATTGCTCGGCGATGGACATCTCCGAGCTCCACGCCGAACTGCCGCGGCAGGTCGACCGCCTGGATCGCGCGCGTCGCGAGATCGGCGGTGGGATCGCCTGGTATCCCTACGACATCCTTGGGAATATCGTCCATCTGGATGGCGTCCTGACCGGCGAGAACCGTGACCTTGACCGCCTCGCCGCCGGCCTTCCGGTCGCGGACATCGGCGCCGCGGACGGCGACCTCGCCTTCATTTTGGAGGCGGTGGGCGGCTGGCAGGTGGACATCATCGACAACCCGCCGACGAACGCCAACGGGCTCGAGGCCGCCCGCGCCCTGGCCACGCACCTGGCGTCCTCGGTCGAGGTCCACGACATCGACCTGGACGCCCAGTTCCAGCTGCCCCGCCAGCGGTACGGCCTCGTGCTCCTGCTCGGGATCCTGTACCACCTGCAGAACCCCTTTTACGTGCTCAAGGGGCTGAGCGAGCGCGCGGACCACTGCCTGCTCTCCACGCGGGTGGCGCGGTTCGCCGGCCCCGACGAGACGCCGATCGCCGACCTGCCGGTCGCCTATCTCGTCGGCGCGCTCGAGACGAATGCGGACCCCACGAACTACTGGATGTTCTCCCCCGCCGGGCTGCGCCTGCTCGTGCAGCGCGCCGGCTGGGAGATCCTCGACGAAGGCAGCGTCGGCGCGCCGGAGCGGTCTGACCCGTCCTCGCCCGATCGCGACGAGCGGATGTTCATGCTGCTGCGCTCCGGGCGCTGAGGGGGTCGACGGCGGCACGCCCGCCGCGGTCCCGCGCAGGGTCAGTCGTCGAAGCTCCACAGCTTATGTCCGAGGAAGTTCAGGGGCGTGATCAGGATCTGCGACACCGCCTGCCCCATCACCTTCGAGCTGCCCGCGTCCACGAGCAACTGCAGGATCCCGAGGCCGACGACGAACGTGACGCCGTACACCACCGTGAACCGCATCGCCTGGAAGCCCGCATGCCCGTCGCGTGCGCCGAAGGTCCACATCCGGTGCCATACGAAGTTGTTGCCGACGCCGGCGCACAAGCCCACGAGCGCTGCGAGGCGGAAGTCCAAGCCCAGCAGATGCACGGCCAGCGTGTACGTGCCGACGTTGGCAGCGAAGCCCGACGCGCCGACGACGACGAAGCGGACGAGCTGCAGCCAGTTCTCGCCGCGGCGTATACCGTACCGCACGCGGTGGTGGAGGGCCCCCGACGGCCCTGCGGAGTCCTCGACCACGGTCGTCACAGTAGCTCGTCGCGTCCGTCCGCGGCCCCGCCGGGGCCGGACGTGCCGCCGTCCGCTGGTAACGTCGCGCCCGATGGCGTCCCCGTCCGCAGCATCGCAATCCAGCGCTTGAGCACGACGGCACGGCGGGTGTTCAACGACCGGACGGTCTGGCTGCTCATCGGCCTGGCCCTGGTGCTGCGGACCGTCCTGGCCTACCGCCACATCGAGCGGCCCGGGCTCCAGTACGACGAGACGCTCTTCGTCAACGCGGCCACCGACCGACAGCCCGGCCTTTTCATCTTCAAGGAGATGGCAGGCGTTCCGATGATGGTGTTCCCATACATCGGGGCGCTGAAGTCGTGGCTGCTGGCGCCCGCGTTCTCGCTGTTCGACGTGCGTCCCTCGACCATCCGGCTCCCGCCGATCGCGCTGACGTCGGCGGCGATCGGTGTCCTCGTGCTCAGCGTGCGATCGCTCGTGGACCGGCGGACCGCACTGCTGGTGGTCGCGGCACTCGTCCTGGACTCCAGCGTCTTCTGGCTGACCCGGGACGACGTGGGGCCAACCGCGATCGAGTTCGCGTGCAAGTGCGGCGCGCTGGCCTGCGTCGCGCGCATCGTGGCCACGCGACGGATGCGCTGGAGCTTCGCCCTCGTGGCGATCCTCACGCTGGGGACATTCAACAAGCTCAACTTCATCTGGACCGTCAACGGCATCGCCGCGGCCTCGGCGGTGCTCGTGCTCGCGCAAGGCCGGTCGATCCTGCGGGGCCCCTGGCGCCGCCCCGTGCTGGCGTGGGCGGCCGGCATGACGGCATTGTACGGCGTGTTCGGCTGGTACTACCTGCACTTCGACATCGGCTCTTACAACAAGGTTGTCCACGACGGGAGCGTCCTGTCGTACACATGGCCGCAGTTCGTCCGTGGGACGAACGCCGCCCTCTCGGGCACGGCGTTCCACGAGCTCGCCATCGGTCCCATGGCGCCGCACACCGCCGTCACGCTCGTGCTGCTCGTGCTGTTCGCCGCGGGCACGGTGCTCAGCCTGCTGCGACCGACCCGCTGCTGGCCCGTGGCCGCACTGTCCCTCGCCACGTTGCTCGTCGCCGCGCAGACGCTCGTCATCGCCAGCGCGACGGCGCCGTGGCACTACGCCGGGCCACTGCCCTACGGCACCATCGTCGCGGCCTACGGCGTCACGGCGGGCCTGCGGCTCATCGCGGGCGCCCGCACCCGCGTGGTCCGGACCGGCCTGGTCGCTGCGGCGCTCGCCGTGATCGCGGTCAACGGCGCGCTCTACCAGAGATACCAGCACGACTTGGACAAGGGCCGGCAGACGACGATCTGGACACCGCTGGTCTACAAGGTCAACGAGTACG
>JAOPZJ010000179.1 GCA_025964155.1 Solirubrobacterales bacterium | reverse complement strand
TCTCGGAGATCGAGTCCGAGACGAAGATCCGTGCCAAGTACCTGCGCGCGCTGGAGAACGAGGAGTGGAACCTCCTCCCGGGCCCGACGTACGTCAAGACGTTCCTGCGGACCTACGCCGAGGCGCTGGGACTGGACGCCAAGCTGCTGGTGGAGGAGTACAAGCTCCGGCACGAGCGCCTGTCCGACAACGAGCTGGCCAGGCCGATCGGCCCGCCGCGGACGACGACGAGCGGGCGCGGGCGCAACGCGTCGCACGGTGCCTCGCAGCCCTTCGTCCCGCGGTCCTACGTCGTCGCCGGCGTGGTGCTCGCGCTGTGCGTCGTCGTCTTCATCCTCAGCAAGGTCGGCGGCAACGGCACCGGCGGGTCCGGTAGCGCCGCGACGAACACCGGGTCCGCGACGACGACGCAGACCACATCCACCGGGCCGGCCAAGGTCACCCCGGTCGCCCCGGCGAAGAAGAAGGCCTCGACGCTCGTGACGCTCCGGATCGTGCCCACCGGCGACGTCTACGCCTGCCTCGTCGCCAAGGGGCGGTCGACGCCGCTCATCAACGGCGCGACGCTCACGCCGGGCACGCCGACCGCCGCCTTCAAGTCCAGCCGCTTCCGTCTCGTCCTGGGGAACGCGAACGCCGAGCTCCGGGTCAACGGCAAGAAGCGCCCCATCCCCCAGAGCGCCCAGGCAGCCGCGGGCGTGTTCGTCCAGATCACGCGTAAGGGGCTCAGCGCCCTGCCCACGGCGATCAGGCCGGGCTGTACCGGATGATGCAGGCTCGCTCACGCGGCCATGGAAGGACCGATGAGTAGTCGGGCGGGCATCGTCGTCACCGGGACGGAGGTGCTGACCGGGCGGGTGGTGGATCGCAACGGCCCCTGGGTCGTCGAGCGCCTGCGTGAGCTCGGGGTGGACGTCGCCCACATCGCGGTGGTCGGTGACCGGCCGGCAGACATCACGGGCGCGCTGCGGTTCTTCACCGCCGAGGGCATGGACCTCGTGGTCACCACGGGCGGCCTGGGCCCGACGGCCGACGATCTGACCGCCGCCGTCGTCGGCGCCTTCCAGGGCCGCGAGATGGCCCTGGACGAGGCACTGGAGGCCCGGATCGCCGAGATCCTGCGGCCGCTCGCCGAGCGCTGGCCGGATCTCGACATGGACGCGCTGCGCGAGGCGAACCGCAAGCAGGCCGTCGTGCCGGCCGGTGCGACGATCCTCGAGCCGGTGGGGACGGCTCCAGGTCTCGTCGTCCCGCCCGCTGACGGCACCGGTCCGGCCCATCCGACGGTCGTCGTGCTGCCCGGCCCGCCCCGCGAGCTGCAGCCGATGTGGCAGACCGCGGTGGCCACCGAGGCCTTCGTCGCGGCCACGGCCGGCCGCGTGAGCTACGAGCAGCACATGCTGCGGCTCTTCGGGATCCCCGAGTCGGAGATCGCCGAGACGCTGCGCCGTGCGCAGGACGGCGGGGTGGACCTGGACGCCCTGGAGGTCACCACCTGCCTGCGTGGCGGGGAGGTGGAGATCGTCACCCGGTACGAGCCGCGCGATACGGCAACGTACGACGCACTGGTCTCCGTGATCCGAGAACGCCACGCCGACACCCTCTTCAGCGACGACGGCACGACCGTCGACGAGCAGGTCGCCGCGTTGCTGCGCGAGCGCGGCATGCGGATCGCCACCGCGGAGTCGTGCACCGGCGGGTTGATCGCCGGTCGCCTGACGGACCTGGCCGGCTCCTCGGACTACGTCGCCGGCGGCCTCGTGACGTACGCCGACGATGCCAAGGCGGCGGTGGCGGGAGTCGACCCCGCGCTCATCGCCGAGCACGGCGCGGTCTCCGTCCCGGTGGCCGAGGCGATGGCCACCGGTGCCGTGGCGCGCCTGGACGCCGACATCGCCGTCGGCGTCACCGGGATCGCCGGGCCCGGTGGCGGCTCCGCGGAGAAGCCCGTGGGCACCGTCTGCTTTGCGGTGGCCACGCGTGACGGCCCGGCGCTGTCGCGCTCCCTGAACCTGCCGGGCGGGCGCGCGGACGTCCGCGACCGCTCCACCACCGTGGCCATGCACCTGCTCCGCCGGGTGCTGCTCATGGGCGACGACCTCGCGGGAGGGCCGCGCAGCTGATGGCGCGCCGCCGGCAGCGGGTGGTCCACGCTGTGGCGGTCCTGATGCTCGGGATGCTGGGGGCGGCCCTCGGTGCCGGCGACGACATGGGCGTCGCGGTCGCGGCAGCACCGCCGCGGATCTCGCTCGAGCGCGTGACGCTCACCGCCCCCGCGATCCAGGTCCCGCAGCTGCAGGCGCTGGGCCTCGACGTCGCCGAGGACGTGACGGCGACCGCCGCGACCGTCGTGGCGGGCTCTGACCGCGAGCGACGGGTGCTGCGCGACGCCGGCTTCGCCACCAGGACGCTCATCTCCGACTACGGCGCCCTGCGCCGCGCGCGCCAGGGCGCGGACCTGCGCGCGGTGCTTGCCGCCACCCCGTCCGCGCTGCCGAGCGGGCGGATCGCCTACCGGACGGCGGCCGAGGTGCAGGCCGACCTGGACACCCTCGAGGCCGGCCATCCCGGCCTCGTGCGCCGCGTCGTCCTGCCGCGGCGGTCCGTCGAAGGACGCCAGATCACCGGCGTGGAGATCGCCACCAACGTCAACCGCGCCGACGATGGACGGCCGGTCTACGTGGTGATGGGCGAGACCCACGCCCGGGAATGGCCTTCGGCCGAGATCTCCGTCGAGTTCGCGCTTGACCTCGTCGCCCACCAGTCCGACCCGCGGATCGCAGGGCTGCTGGCGGGCCTGCGGATCATCGTCATCCCCGTCGTCAACCCGGACGCGTACGCGTACTCGCGCGGCACGGCCGCCGACGGGCAGCCGGATCCCTTGGCCGCCACGAAGCGGCGCAACTGCCGCGCACTGGCCGGTGACAGCGGCACGAGCTGCGCGGGACACCGCGGGGTGGACCTCAACCGCAACTACGGCGCGTTCTGGGGTGGGCTGGGCGCCTCGACGTCCCACGACGCCGACACCTACCGCGGTTCCCGTCCGTGGTCTGAGCCCGAGAGCGCCGCCGTGCACGAGTTCACCGCGGGCCTGCCCGTGACCGGCGTGCAGTCGCTCCACAATGTCGCGGCGCTGGTCCTGCGTCCCCCGGGCTTTCGCGCGCTCGGTCTGGCACCGGACGAGGGGCGGCTGAAGGCACTGGGCGACGCGATGGCCGCCGCGACGGGCTACGACAGCCGCTACGGCTACGAGCTGTACGAGGTGACCGGCGCGGCCGAGGACTGGAACTACGTCGCCCAGGGCGCCTTCGGGTACACGATCGAGCTCGGCGGAGCCTTCCCCGGCGACCCGGACTTCCAGGGCACCTATCAGACGCACGTCGTGGATCAGTACCTCGGCCGGGCGGGGACGTCCTCCGCCGGCAAAGGCGTGCGCGAGGCGCTGCTGCTGGCCGCCGAAGAGGCGATGAACACCCGCGACCACGCAGTCGTGCGCGGGCACGCGCAGCCGGGGACGGTGCTGACGCTGAGCAAGTCGTTCAGCACGACCACGAGCCCGGTGTGCAGCGACACGCTGGCCGCCGACGCATGCGGGCCCACGACCCCGGCGCTGAGCCTGCCCGATGCCCTGCGGATACATCTGACGGTGGGGGACGATGGCACGTTCGCCTGGCAGACGGGCCCGTCCACGCGGCCGTTCTTCCGCGAGCAGGGCAGGCATGAGACGTGGACGCTCAGCTGTGATCGCAGCACGACGGTGGTGAAGTCGGTGTTCGCCGACCGCGGGCAGGTCGTGGACGTGGATCCTTGTGACGCAAACTCGTTGCCCCGCGCGGGTGCGGCGGGCAAGGCACCGGCGGTCAAGCGGGTGTCGGCGACGATGCAGGGGATCACGCGGCAGGCGCTGCGCCGCGGCGGGCGCGTGCTGGTGACACTGCGCTGCCCGGTGACGGCGTGTCGTGCGGACGTGCGCATCACCGGCGGCACCGTGACGGTGGCCAAGCGGGACGCCATCGCCCTGGCCAAGGACGGCTCCGTGACCGTCGCCGTGCCGATGACGAGCCTGGCGCCGACGCTGCTCAAGCTGCGATACGTGCCTCGGCGGCTGTCCGCCCAGATCACGTTCCGCACCACCACCGGGAACGCAGCGACCGTGAAGCGCTCGTCGACGATCGCCGCGCACTGAGGCGTCCGGCTGCGCCTCGGGCTGTGGGCGAGAGCCGATGCGGCGATGGGCGCGCAGTTCTGGCACGCCCACGGCACAGCCTCGCGGTTTCGCTGACGCAGGCCCCGGTCATACCGTGCCGTTCCGTCCGCTGCGACGGGCACCATTGGCGGCACCACAGATGAGAAAGGCAGTCCCCACATGGCCGTAACCTCCGATGAGAAGGCCGCAAAGGCCCGTGATACCGCGCTTCAGGGCGCGCTGCAGCAGATCGAACGCCAATTCGGCAAGGGCTCGGTCATGCGCATGGGGGACCCCGACGCGCAGGTGCGGGTCCAGGCCATCCCGACCGGCTCGCTTGCGCTCGACCTCGCTCTCGGCATCGGCGGCGTGCCCCGCGGGCGCATCGTCGAGGTCTTCGGCCCGGAGTCCTCCGGCAAGACGACGCTGATGTACCACATCATGGCCGAGGCCCAGAAGCTCGGCGGCGTGTGCGCGTTCATCGACGCCGAGCACGCCATGGATCCGCTCTACGCCGAGCGCATCGGGGTGGACATCGACGAGTTGCTCGTCTCCCAGCCCGACTACGGCGAGCAGGCCCTGGAGATCGCGGACATGCTCGTGCGCTCCGGCGCCGTGGACGTCATCTGCGTGGACTCCGTCGCCGCGCTGACCCCGCGCGCCGAACTGGAGGGCCAGATGGGGGACCAGACCGTCGGCCTGCAGGCCCGCATGATGAGCCAGGCGATGCGCAAGCTCGCCGGCAACCTGAACCGGACGAACACGATCATCCTGTTCACGAACCAGATCCGCGAGAAGATCGGCGTGATGTTCGGCTCCCCGGAGACGCAGCCGGGCGGTCGCGCGCTGAAGTTCTACTCCTCCCAGCGCCTGGACATCCGCCGCATCGAGACCCTCAAGGAGGGCACCGAGGC
>JAOPZJ010000150.1 GCA_025964155.1 Solirubrobacterales bacterium | reverse complement strand
CGACACGCACGTCAGCGTCGTGGACGTGCAGGACGTCGTGGACGCGCACCTGCTGGCCGCCGAGCGCGGCCGCTCGGGGCAGCGCTACGTCCTCAACGGGGCGACGATCACCTCCGCCGAGGCGCTCGCGCTCGTCTCCGACCTGTCCGGGATCCAGCAGAAGGTGCCGATGGTCCCGCCGCGGGTCGCCCGAGGCGCCGCCACGATCGTCGAGTCCGCCTTCCGCGTGCGCGGCAAGACGTCGTCGATCTGCCGCGCGCGCGTGGACACGATCCTCCACGGCCACCGCTACGACGGCTCGCTGGCCACGCGCGAACTCGGGCTGCGGTACACGCCGGTCGCCGAGACGTTCCGTCGCACGATGGAGTGGGCGGTCAGCGAGGGCCTCGTCACGCGGCCGCTGCCGGGCGCGGCCGCGGTGACCGCATAAGCCGCGTCAACGTCAGCGCATGATCCCCGTGTGGCCGATGCTGTAGCGGCCGGGCTGGGGCCAGACCGACAGCCCGTGCGGCCCCTGGCCGACCATGATGCGGCGGATGAGCCTGCCGGTGCGCGTGTTGACCGCGTAGACGTCGCTGTCGTAGCGGCCTGACAGCCACAGGATGCGGCCGTTGGCCGAGACGCCGCCCATGTCGGGGCTGGCGCCGCTGGGCAGGCGCCATTTGTGCAGGCGGCGGCCGCTGTTGGCGCCGAGCACGGAGATCGTCCCCTCGTCCCGGTTGGTGACATAGAGGACGCGTGAGTCGCGGCTGACGTATAGCCCGTGGGCGCCCTTGCCGGTGGTCTCGAAGCGCCGCGCCATCGTGCGCGCGTTCACGATCCACACCCCGCCGGAGGCCATGTCGGCGACGAAGAACCGCCGTCCGTCGGGCGACAGCTTGACGTCCTGCGGCATCGCCGACGCACGCAGCGGGACGTAGCGCAGCACCGTCTCGCGGCGCAGGTCGACGACGACGAGCTTGCCGCTGAACTCGCACGACGCCAGGGCCTTGCGGCCGTCGGCGGTGTAGTCCATGTGGTCCACACCCTTGCAGCCGACGGGGAGGGACTTGTGCAGCTTCATCGTATGCGGGTCGCGGAAGTCCAGGCGCTGCAGCGCCTCGGCCACGACGATCGCGCGGCGGCCATCGGGCGTGAAGTAGAGGTTGTACGGGTCGCGCACCGGGACCGTGCGGATCGGCGCCGACGTCCGCGGGTCCACGGCGGTGAGCGTGTTGCCCAGGTCGTTGGAGACCCACAGCGTCTTCAGGTCCCACGACGGCGTGACGTGCTGGGGCTGGCGGCCGACCTTGAAGTGCCTGATGACCTTGAACGTGCGCTGGTCGATGACGTCGACCGAGTCGCTCTGCGAGTTGGGGACGTAGACGCGTGCGGGCACATTGGCGACCGTCGGGCTCAGGCGGCCGCGAGCGGCCGCGGCGTAGACGTTCGTGGCGCTGAGCGGGCGCGGCACGGTGCCCGCGCGCGGGACCGCCGCGGGGGCGAGCGCCGACGGCGACCCGGACGGCGGGGTGGTCCCCGGGGGCGTGAGCGTTGGGGTTGGTCGCGCACCCGCTTCCGCGGGGGCGGTGGTCGTGGTCGTATGCCGGCCGGCGCCGCACCCGGTGACCGTGAGGGCCGCGGCGGTGCACACGGCGGCCGCGAGCGCGGGGACGCCGGACCGGCTCATCTCGCGCTCACGCTGTAGATGCCGTCGTGCACGACGCCCCCCTGGTCCCGCCCGCCGACCACCAGCACGCGCCCGGCCAGCGTTGCCGCGCCCGCGTCCGAAAGGCCGCGGGGCAGGTGGCCGGCCGTCGTGGCGCGACCGGTGGCGGGGTCCACCGCAAGGATCGCGTCGGTCTGCGCGGTCAGCGAGTCCGCACGGCCCCCGATGACGAGGAAGCGCCCGCCGAGCGTCGCGCCGGCGGCGTGCGTGAGGACGGCGGGCAGACGGCCGATCGTCTTGACCTTCCCCGTGACGGGGTCAAAGGCGAGGATCTCGCGGCGCGCCGCCGCGCCGCTGGTTCCGCCGGCGATGAGGACGCGACCGCCGACGGCCGAGACGGCGGCGTAGCGCAGCGGACGCGGAAGATGGGCGACGACGCGTGCGCGCGTGCCCGGGCGCCACGCGACGATCGTGTCCAGCGGGGTGGCGCCGTCGTAGCCCCCGACGACGTACGCGGTCCCGCCGACCGTCGTGGCGGTCGCATCCGAGGCGGCGACGGGCAGCGTGGAGACCTGCGCCGTCCCGTCGCGCAGGATCACGCCGCTGGACCCGAGGTTGCCCCCGCCGAAGGTGTAGGCGTGTGACCCGATCGCTGTGGCGGCCATGTCGTGCATGACCGCCGGGAGCGTGCCGGTGGCGGTCGCCTTGTCGTTCCTGATCCGCACGATCGACCCGACCGACACATCCGCCTGGTTCAGGCCGCCGAAGAGCACGGCGCCCCCCCTGGCCAGCGCGGTCGTGGCCGGGTCCTGGGTGGGGGCGGGGATGTGCCCGACCCCGAGCACCCTGACCCTGAGCGGGCCGGCGGCCGGCGGAGTACGGCCGCGAGGCGTGGACGTCGTCGTCCTGGACGTCCCCGCGGCGGTGGCACCGGCACCGGCGGCGGTGCCGGGCGCGGAGGCGGTGGCGTGGGTGCTGCCGCAGCCACTGATGGCGAGCAGGCCGACTGCACCGAGGACGGGCGGGAAACGCATTCCGAGGAGGATGTTGCGGCTACATGAGACTTACGTGAGTCGTTCCGCCGGGTGCCCGCGGTTGCATGCGCCTGCACGCGTGGGCCCGGGGCCGTGTCAGGGGATGATCGTCGGCGCCACGCCGCCGTCCACCCGCAGGGCCGCGCCGGTCGTGGCGGACGCCGCGTCGGAGCCCACGTAGTGCACGAGGCTGGCGATCTCCTCCGGCCGGGCCAGCCGTCCGAGCAGCGACGTCGGGCGCTCCTGCGCGATGAAGCGCCGCTCGGCCTCCTCGAACGGGACGTCGCGCCCGACCCGGTCGGCGATGAACTCGCGCACGCCCTCGGTCAGCGTCGGGCCGGGGAGGACCGAGTTGACGGTCACCCCGGTCCCCGCGACCTCCTGGGCCATGCCGCGCGCGACCGCGAGTTGGGCGGTCTTCGTCATGCCGTAGTGGACCATCTCGGTGGGGATGAAGACCGACGACTCGCTGCTGATGAAGATCACGCGTCCCCAGCCGCGGGCGACCATCCGCGGAACGTAGTGGCGCGCCAGCCGCACGCCGCTGAGGACGTTCACCTCGAACAGATGCAGCCAGTCCTCGTCGGGGATCTCAAAGACGGGCTTGGCCTCGAAGATGCCCACGTTGTTGACGAGGACGTCGACGTCGGGGACCGCGTCGAGCAGCAACTGGGCGCCCCGGGCCGTCGCCAGATCGGCGGCGACGGGGATCAGGTTGTCGTCGCCGCTGGCGGCACGGATGCGGTCGGCGGCCGCGTGCGTGCGGTGCTCGTCGCGGCCGTTGACGACGACGGTCGCGCCGTCCCGCGCGAAGGCGGTGGCGATCGCCTCGCCGATCCCGGACGTCGAGCCGGAGACGAGCACGGTGCGGGACGCGGCTGAGGGCATGCCCTCAAGCTAGTAGACGTGGCCGGAAGTATCGGCTGGAGTTCGCCGCCGCCTGGGGGCCGGGCTGTACCAGGAGCCGGCCGGGTCACCCCTGCGGGGGCGGGGGCAGTGGGCCCAGGTGGTCGACGATCCGCAGGGCGAGCTCGAGCTCGAGGCGCCGTGACGCGAGCGCCGTCCAGTCTGCGTCGGCCGCCGCGCCGCCCGACACGATGTCCTCGACGGCGTGGAGGCGGTAGATGACGGTGTTGCGGTGCACGCCGAGCCGCTGCGCGGCGCGCGACGGGCTCGATCCGCAGGCGAGGAAGACGTACAGCGTGGTGCGGCCGCGCGCGGCGTCCTTGGTGTCATAGGCGAGGCGGCCGAGGACGCGCCGGACGAACCGGTCGCACGCGTCCTGATCCTGCGACAGCAGCGCGACCAGCTCGAACTCCTCGTAGGTGGCGACGCGGCCGTCGCTGCCGGCGTCGCGCTCGCGGACGACGCTCGCCGTCCGCACGGCGTCCTCGTGTGCCTGCACGAAGCCGTCGATGCCCCTATGCACCCCGGACATCGCCACGTGGACGCCGGCGGCGACCTGCAGGGCGCGCACGGGACCGAGGTCGAGGCCACCGGTCGTGCTGAGCCAGGCGTACATGCGATGCCGCGCCGCGGTGGTCAGGCAGCGGACCGGACCGAGCGCGGCCGCGATGGTCGTCAGCGTGTCGTGCAGGACGGTGTCCGGACCGTCGCCGTCGGTGCGCCAGAGGACGACCGCGATGTGCCGGGCGGTCAGCGGGTGGTTGAGCGTGCGGGCGGCCGCGTCGATGTCGACGAGCTCGCCGGCGAGGAGCTTGCGGATCAGATGCGCGCGCCTGCCGTCGGGGCTGTTCTCCAGCGTACGCCGCTCGAGCTCGTAGGACGCGCGCACCTGGGCCGCGGCGGTATCGATGTAGCCGAGGATCAGCTGGTTCAGCGTCCGTGTCGCGAGCGACAGCACTGTGGGCGGTGCGGTGTGGTCGAGCTTGCGCTGCCACCACTCCGCGGCGAGTCCCTGCGCACTGCGGTAGGCCTCGAGCAGCGAGATCAGCGGGATGCCGTGCTGGATCGTGCTCTGGAGGAGGTCGCTCGCCTCCAGGGGAAGGGCCTCGCTCATCGCCTTCTCGGGCGCGATGGCGATCAGCTGCTGCACGCGGCGGACGTTCGCGGCGACCGCGGCCGCCATGTCGTAGGCGACGTCGTCGTCGGTGAAGAACTCCGGCACGGTCCCGCGCAGCCGGTCGAGGATCGCGGCCTCGAGCTCGGGGGCCGTCGCCGCATGGTCGGCGGCGACCTGCCGGAGCAGGGCGTCGGCCGTCGCCTGGGGGCTTCGTCGGCGGGCGGGCGCCATGGTCGGAGTATCTCCCGGACGACGGCCCCGCGTCTGTGCTCCGGGTGCTCAACGGCCGGCGCGAAACTTGGGCGGCGTGCCCAAGACCCGCGCCGACGGGCGGGAGTAGCGTCGGCCACGATGACCGACAGCCGCTATTCCCCGTTCGAGACCCACCTCGGTGACCTGGACACCTTCGCGGACGGCCCTCCGCACGCGCTGTTCGCGCGGATGCGCGACGAGGCGCCGGTGATGTGGGCGGACGCCCCGGCCGACTGGCCCGCGTCCGACCAGCCGGGGTTCTGGAACGTCACCCGTGCCGAGCACGTCGAGCAGGTCAGCAAGGATCCGGTGACCTACTCGTCCTGGTTCGGCGGGTTCACGATGCGCAGCAACGAGATCGGCTCGCTCGAGGTCCAGCGCAGCGTGATGATCGGCAAGGACGGCGCGGAGCACGTGCGCATGCGGGGGACGGTCAACAAGGCGTTCACGCCATGGCGGGTCAGGGAGCTCGAGTCCAGCGTGCGGACGCGCATGACGCGGACGCTCGATGCCGTGCTCGACTCGGGTCGCTGCGATCTCGTGCTCGATCTCGCCGGGCCGCTCGTCACCTCGACGATGTCCGAGCTGCTCGGCGTCCCGGAGGGCGACCGGGGTCAGCTGGACCGCTGGACCGACGCGTTCCTCTCGGGGGACGACGAGATCGCCGGCGGGATGCGCGGCGACGAGGCCCTGGGCGCAGCGGCCGAGTATCTGATGGGGCTACTCCTCGAGCGCGAGCAGCACCCCGCGGAGGACCTGATCACCGCCCTCGGGCTCGCCACCTACAACGGCGAGCCGATGCCGAGGGAGGAGCAGGTGGGGGTCTTCAGCCAGCTGTTCGCGGCCGGGATCGACTCCACCAAGGGCACGATCAGCAACGGCCTGCTCACGCTGCTCGAGCATCCCGATCAACTCGAGCTGCTGCACCAGGACCCGACGATGATCCCCGCGGCGGTCGAGGAGATCCTGCGCTGGTCGCCGCCCTTCACCCATCAGCGCCGGACCGCCACGTGCGACACCGAGCTCGCCGGCCAGCTGATCCACGAGGGCGACTCGGTGGTGATCTGGCTGCAGTCTTCCAGCCGTGACTCCCGCGCGATCGAGCGCGCGGACACCTTCGACGTCACCCGCGGCCAGCGGCAGTGCCCGCATCAGGCCTTTGGCGGCGGCGGGCGCCACTTCTGCCTCGGCGCGGGCCTCGCGCGGCTGGAGCTGATCGTCTTCTTCGAGGAGCTGCTCGGACGGACACGCGACATCCAGCTCGCCGGCTCGCCCGAGCGGATCCGCTCCTGCTTCGTTGACGGCTACAAGCGGGTGCCCATCAGCTTCACGCCCGTGCGCCACCGCGACGTCGCCGCAGCATCGTCCGCCTGACCCCAGTCCTCACAGCCCTCTTGATCGGAGTTCGCATGTCCCTCGCCACGTCGACGATCCTCGACCGCCCGGTCGAGCCCGACACCGATGCGCCCGCGATCGCCGCGCTGCGGGAGAGCGTCGCGCTGCAGAAGGCGGCCTTCCGCCGCGACCCCTATCCGGATGCGGCGCGGCGGTCCGCCCACATCCAGGCGCTCGCGGGCATGCTCCTCGGCAACCGCGAGCGCATCCGCGCGGCCGTCGCCGAGGACTTCGGATCGCACCCCGCGGCGTTCACCGACCTCCTCGAGATCCTCGGGCCGGCAGGGCGCGCCGCAACCGCGCTCGAGTTCCTCGAGGAGTGGATGTCCGACAGCGAGCGCCCCGCCAACCGCGACCTCTACGGCTCCGCCCGGGCCACGATGCGGTACGAGCCGAAGGGTGTCGTGGGCAACATGGCTCCGTGGAACTTCCCCTTCGAGATCGGCTGCGGCCCGCTCGTGGAGATGCTCGCCGCCGGCAACCGCGTCATCGTCAAGCCCTCCGACCTGACGCCGGCCTGCGGGGAGCTGCTGGCAGAGCTCATCAGCGCGACCTTCGACCGCGACCACGTCACCGTCGCCGTCGGCGGACTCGACCTCGCCAGGGAGTTCAGCCGCCAGCCGTGGGACCACCTCATGTACACCGGGAGTCCCGGCGTCGGCCGGCAGATCATGCGCGCCGCCGCCGATCACCTCGTGCCGGTGACGCTCGAGCTCGGCGGCAAGTGCCCGGCGGTCCTCACCCCGAGCGGCGTCACGCCGGAGGCCGTCGAGTCGATCATCGGCACGAAGCTCATCAAGAACGGCCAGATGTGTATCACCGTCGATCACGTGCTCGTCCCGCGACAGCGGATGACCGAGTTCGCAGACCTCGCGCGCTCGCTCGTCCGGTCCTCGATGCCCGACCACTCCCGCTCGCAGGACTGCGTCGGGATGATCACGGGCGCCCACCTGGAGCGCATCGAGGCCCTGCTCGACGAGGCTCGCCGTTCCGGCGCGGAGATCGTCGAGCTCGAACAGGACGGGGCGATTGACCGTCGGACGCGCCGGATGCCGCTGTCGCTCGTGCTCGATCCGGATCCCGGACTGAGGATCTGCCGCGAGGAGATCTTCGGCCCGGTCCTTCCGGTCATCCCGTACGACGTGCTGGAGGACGCGGTCGCCGGCATCGACGCCGACGACCGGCCGCTGGCCGTCTATGTGTTCGGCGATGATCCCGCCCAGTGCGAGGCGGTGCTGCGTGCCGTGCGCTCCGGCGGCGCGTGCGTGAACGCGTGCGCGCTCCAGGGCGCGCTGCCTTCCCTCGGCTTCGGCGGGAGCGGGACCAGCGGCATGGGACGACACCACGGCATCGACGGGTTCCGTGAGTTCAGCAACGCCCGCGGCGTCGTCATCCGCGGCGGCGACGACAACATCGACATCCTCTATCCGCCGTACGGCGAGAAGGTCCGCGCCATCGTGGACCAGGCGTTTCAGGCGTGAGGCACCGCAGCGCGCGGTCGGACGGCGCCGGCCTGATGAACCACGCCTGGGTGCTCGCCCGTTCAGCTCGCCGCCTAACGATCAGAACTAGCGGCGGCGTCTACTAGTGCGGCGGGTCGGGGAGGTCCCGCTGCTTGACGATCGCGACGAGCACGAGGTCACGGTTCTCGTTGGCGCGCTCGTAGCGCTCGACCGCGTCGAGCTTCTCGGCCGGCAGGTGGTCGAGCAGCTCGGTGATCTCGTAGGGCGTCATGTCGTCGTACTCGGCGAGCGGCTGGTCGAGCTGCGGGGCGGCGGCGGGCTTGGGCTCGACCTTGGCGGCGGCGGCCGTGGGTTTGGGCGTGACCTGCGGCTGCGCCTTGGGCTTGGGCTTGGGCCGGACGCCACCGGCGGGGGCGGGCTTGGTGGCGCGCGAAGACGGCGAGGCGGCGGTTGCGGGCTT
>JAOPZJ010000126.1 GCA_025964155.1 Solirubrobacterales bacterium | reverse complement strand
CTTGGCGTGGTCGGTCCAGAGGTCCCCGAGTTCAGGGCGGGTGTAGCGCGTGATCACGAGCCGGAGAGTATTCCCCCGGTTGCCGCGGCGGAGGTGACCGTCCGCTCAGGTGGTTGATTTCACGAGGCGGCCCGTGGGCTGGGTGGTCGGGGCGGATGAGGGACGCCGCACGGTCCCGTAGTCAAGGCCGAGTGGCCTTGACAAGGGGCCCGGGTGGCGTCCCTTGCCGTTCCCGGCCGCCCAGCCCGCGCGGCGGATCCGTGGAATCAATCATCTACGCGACGCCGAGGATGCGCACCGCCAGGTGCGCGGCGTTGCGCGGGTTGTCGAGCCCGACGGTCGCCACCGGGATGCCCGGCGGCATCTGGACGATCGAGAGGATGGCGTCCAGCCCGCCGGCCGCCGAAAGGCTGGAGGTGAGCGGGACGCCGATGACCGGCAGGTCGGTGTGCGCGGCCGCGACACCGGGCAGCGCGGCGGCCAGCCCGGCGCCCGCGATGATGACCTTCAGGCCCCGGGACCGCGCCTCGGTGCAGTACTCCGTCACACGTGCGGGATCGCGGTGGGCGGACATCACCTCGATCTCGTAGCCGACCTCGGCCTCGGCGAGGACCTTCGCGGCCTTCTCCATCATGGGCATGTCGGAGGCCGATCCCATGATGATCCCGACGAGCGGGCCGCGGGACGTCGCGGTCATGGGATCCAGGACGGCCTGCGTCTGTTCGGAGAGCTGCTGCTCGGTCATGGTGGTCGGTCAGTCCTCGTGTCGGTCGACGGCACGCTGGGCGATGTCCCGCCGCAGTTGGCGCCCGTCGAAGCGGATGCGGTCGGCGCCAGCGTACGCCGCATCGCGCGCGGCCGCCGGGCCGGCGCCCAGCGCGGTGACGTTCAGCACGCGACCCCCGGCGGTGACGATCGCCCCGTCCTCGCGGGTCGCGGTGCCGGCGTGGGTGACGTGCAGCGCGGCCAGGCCGGCGTCGTCGAGGCCGCTGATGACGTCGCCGGCCGCCGAACGCTCGGGGTAGCCGGCGCCGGCGAGCACGAGCGTGACCGCCCAGGCATCCGTCCAGACCAGCTCCGCGCCCTCCAGATCCGTCCCCCCCACCCCCGTGGCCCGGAGCATGAGCTCCAGCAGATCGGACTGCAGGCGGGGCAGCACCGCCTGGGTCTCGGGGTCGCCGAAGCGGGCGTTGTACTCGATGACCTTCGGCCCGTCGGCGGTGAGCATCAGCCCGGCGTAGAGCACGCCGTGGAAGGGCGTGCCGCGGCGCGCGAGCTCGTCGACGATCGGCTGGTGGACGAGCGCGGCGATCTCGAAGGCCTTGGCCGTGTCGATGCCGACGACCGGCGAGTAGGACCCCATGCCGCCGGTGTTGGGCCCACGATCGCCGTCGAAGATCCGCTTGTAGTCCTGGGCGGGCGCCAGCGGGATCGCGCGCTCGCCGTCGCAGAGCGCCAGCAGCGACAGCTCTTCGCCGTCCAGGTGCTCCTCGACCACGACGCGCCCGGCGCCGAAGCGGTGTTCCACGAGGAAGTCCTCAAGCGTCGCCCGGGCGGTGGCCTCGTCCGGTGCGATGACGACGCCCTTGCCGGCGGCCAGCCCGTCGTACTTCAGGACCGTCGGGTAGGAGGTGATGGCCGCCATGCCCTCGGCGACGGTCGCCACGGACGACCACCCGCCGGTGGGGACGCCGGCGGCCTGCATGACCTCCTTCGCGTAGGCCTTGGACGCCTCCATGCGCGCGGCCGCGGCGGAGGGTCCGAACGCCGGGATGCCCGCCGCGTCCAGCGCGTCGACGAGCCCGGCGACGAGCGGCGCTTCGGGGCCGACGACGACGAGGCCGATCCCCTCGTCACGCGCCGCGGCCACGAGCGCGTCGATGTCGCTGACGGGGATCGGCAGCAGCCGGGCCTCCGCCGCGATCCCTGGGTTGCCGGGCGCGCACAACAGCTCGGGAGCTTGGGGGGAACGGGCGAGCGCACGCACGATCGCGTGTTCGCGCCCACCGCCCCCGACGACGAGAACCTTCAACTGCCCTGCTATTCGCCGACGCTGTGAGCGCCGGATCGCCGGTCACAGCAGGATGATCGCCGACGCTGTGAGCTCACAGGGACGCGATGAATTCGTCTACAGGGATGGCGGAGAGCGTCTCGTAGCGGACGGTGCCGCGGGAGCCGAGCTCCAGCGACACGCGCGCCATCGTGGCCTCGTCGGGCGCCTCGACGACGTTGATGAAGTCAAACCGGCCCAGCGTGGCCCACTGCGCCTTGACGGTGGCGCCCAGTTGCTCGATCTCGCTGTTGACCTCGCGGATGCGCGCAGGGTTGTTCTTGATGGTCTGCACGCCCTCGGGGGTGAGGGTGGAAAGCATGATGTATGTGGGCATGAAATCTCCGTGGTCGACCGCGTGTACCTCCGCGTTCTACCATCGTTTACCCATGAGGCCCCGTCTGATCGTGTTAGCGCCATGCCTCGCCCTCGTGGCGGCGGCGCCGTCGGCGGCCTCCGCCTCGTCGATCGCCGTGGATCGGGCGTGCTACGCGAACCCGTCCCAGCGCGCCGACACCGTTCGCCTGACGGGCGTGGGCTTCACGCCGAACGCCCAGTACCAGGTGACGCTCGACGGCCAGCCGCTGCCGAGCGGGACCGGGACGACGGACGCCGCCGGCAACGTCACCGGATCCTTCACCTCGCCCGAACTGGACCAGGGCGTGCGCGAGCACACGTACAAGCTCGGGGTGCAGGAAGGCGCGAACGCGCCCGAGACGCAGTTCACCGTCGCCCGGCTGCTGGCCAACTTCACCCCGGCCTCCGGGGATCCCAAGACCCTGAAGGTGCGCTTCCGGCTCTTTGGCTTCGGCCTTTCGGGGACGCAGGCGCCGCCGATCTACGTGCACTACATCCGCCCGGACGACAAGGTCCACAAGACCGTCAGGCTCGGCACCGGCGGCGGCGCGTGCGGTTCGATCGAGAGGACCGCGCGGCGGCGACTGTTCCCGTTCGCCGCCCGTCGGGGCACGTGGCACCTGCAGTTCGACTCGTCCTGGACGTACAGGAAGGGCACGTCGAAGAGCACGTTCCTCTTCTTCGCCGTCGCGGTGAAGATCAAGTCCGGTTGAGCGATCGCTCGCGTCAGGTGCGGGCGCCCGCCCGGAGGGACGGGCGACGACGGGGGCACGCGGGCCACCATACGGTCTGCGTTGCATGGCCCGCCACCAGCGTCGGTCGCTGCCGCGTCCGTCACCGTGACGATGTGCCGACCTTCACCATCCCCGACGCCACGCTGCTCGACACGCGTGCGCCGGTGGCGCGTGCGCTCGCCTGGTAGCTGCCGGCGCGACGAACGACGAACCGCACGAGGGTGGTGGCACCCGTCGTCGGCACGGCGGTCCTGATCGCCACGATCTTGCCGGCGCGCCGCAGGAGGACACGCAACCCGGGTGCGGCCGGGGCATGCGCGACGCGCACGGTCAACTGCGTCCGGCCCGTGCGGAGCGGTCGCGCGCTCAGTCGCACGGACGTCACGGCGGTGGCGAGGCGGTACGCGGTGCTTTGAGCGCCCACGATCGACACGAGGTCGCCCAGCGCAAGGTTTCCGTCCGCCAGGTGGAGTCCGAACTCGCGCGTAGGCGCAGGGTTCAACCGGCGCGAGGCGCCGACCGGCGAGATCCGCAGGACGACGGCGCCGCCATCGTCTTCACACCGTGCGATGTAGCGGTCGGCGGGTTGCAGCCACGGCGTGGGCGCCGTCGGTGGCGGACCGCCGAACATCTGGATCAAGAAGCCGCCGATCGCGCCGGGGAACGGCTGGCTGGGCAACAGCGTGGTGAGCGGCGTACCAGGGGGCGCTCCCCTGAGAGCGATGGGATCCGTGCACAGGACCTGGTACTGCGATCCGGTCGGCGCCCCCAGACCGTCCTGATCGACAGTCGGTACTCGACCAAAGCCCGCGCCGGCCGGCGGAGTCTCCCCGAACGTGGACCAGGCGATCACGCAGCCAACCTCGCCCGGCGACGAGCACCCCGGGATGTTCTGAAAGTCGCCGCCGGCCGCCTGGCCCCGGCGGACGGTCACGTTGCCGCCCAGCAGGACCGCCGAAACCAGACGACGACGCAGCGACGGCACACCATCGATCTCACGACGCACCAGGGCCCTCAGCAGCGCAGTCCCTTGGGAATGCCCGATGAGCACGAAGCCACGGCCGTCGTTGTCCTCGCGCAGATACGTCGCGAACGCCTCGGCCACGTCGGCATACGGGACGCGATAGTGGCTCTGCCCGGTGATGCCATCGAGCGCGAGACCGGTCAGCGTCTCCTGCCGATACAGCGGCGCGTAGACCCGGCATACCGAGGAGAAGCGCTGCGCCTGATAGAGCGCGATCGCGCGGACCTGGGCATCGGCGTCCTTGGTCGCGTTGTACCCAGGTTGCTGGCTGACCGTCGGGTACACGTAGAAGCAGTCGATCGGCGGGTCGCGGTCCACGATCGGTGTGTCGACGCGAGCCGCGCCGTTCAGGGATTGGACCGTTGTCGCAAGGTCCCCGGTGCAGGGCTGCGCCATCTGGCCGGGTCGACACAGCCACGACACGTCAGCCTCTGCACGAGCCGCTCCTGACGTCGCGATCGTCGCGAGCATCGGCACGAGGAATCCGATTAGCCGGTGCGGCACGATGCGACGGCTCTCCGGATGCCAGATGTGGCGACGCTACCGCCTTTCCGAGGCGCGATGCAAGATCGCCGCGCCTACGCCGCAGCCGGCTCCGCGTCCGCGGTGCTCGGCACCTTCACGAGGACGAGCTCGCCGTCGGCCGCCACGGCCTGCACGGTGTCGCCCTCGCGGAACGTGCCTTCGAGGATGGCCAGCGCCAGGGGGTCGATGAGGCGCTTCTGGATGACGCGCTTCAGCGGCCGGGCGCCGTACGTGGGGTCGTAGCCGAGGTTGCCCAGCAGCGTCCGTGCCTCATCCGTGAGCTCGATCTCGATGCCGCGCTCGCGGACCCGCGCGATGAGGAGCTGCACCTGCAGGTCGACGATCGTGCCGATCTGCTCGCGGTCCAGGGCATGGAACTCGACGATGTCGTCCAGGCGGTTGATGAACTCGGGCTTGAAGGTGCGCTCGACGGCGGCCTGGAAGCCATCCGGCGCGCCGGCGCCGACGTTCGAGGTCATGACGAGCACGACGTTCTTGAAGTCGACCGTGCGGCCGTGACCGTCGGTCAGGCGCCCGTCGTCCATCACCTGCAGGAGCGCGTTGAACACGTCCGGGTGCGCCTTCTCGATCTCGTCCAGCAGGACGACGCTGTAGGGCCGGCGGCGGACCGCCTCCGTCAGCTGGCCGCCCTCCTCGTAGCCGACGTAGCCGGGCGGCGCCCCCACGAGGCGCGACACCGCGTGCTTCTCCATGTACTCGGACATGTCGATGCGGACCATCGCGTCCTGGCTGTCGAACATGAACTCCGCCAGCGCACGTGCCAGCTCGGTCTTGCCGACACCCGTGGGGCCGAGGAAGAGGAAGCTGCCGATCGGACGGTCCGGGTCGCTGAGGCCGGCGCGCGAGCGACGCAGCGCGGTGCTGACGGCGCCGACGGCCTCGTCCTGGCCGACGACCCGCAGGTGCAGGCGCTCCTCCATGTGGACGAGCTTCTCCACCTCACCCTCCATCAGCCGGCTGACCGGGATGCCCGTCCAGCGGGCCACGATCGACGCGACGTCATCGGCGTCGACGACCTCCTTGAGGTAGCCCGCGGGAGCCTCGTCGGCGTCGGCGCGCTGCTCGGCCTCGGCCAGGGAGGCTTCCAACTCGGGGATGACGCCGTAGCGCAGCTCCGCCGCGCGCTCGAGGTCGGCGTTGCGCTGCGCGCGCTCGATCTCCTCGTGCGCAGTCTGCAGGCGCTCCTTGATCGCGCTGACGCCCTTGATGGCGTCCTTCTCGCGCTGCCAGTCGGCCATCATCGCGGCCGCCTTCTCGCGCAGCTCGGCGAGCTCGCGGTTCAGCGCGTCCAGACGCTGGGCGGACGCATCGTCCTGCTCGGCGGCCAGCGAGGCCAGCTCGATCTCCAGCTGCATGATGCGGCGCTGGACCTCGTCGATCTCGACGGGGACGGAGTCGATTTCGATGCGCAGGCCGGCGGAGGCCTCGTCGATGAGGTCGATCGCCTTGTCGGGCAGGAAGCGGTCGGCGATGTACCGGTGGCTGAGCGTCGCGGCGGCGATGAGCGCGGCGTCCTGGATGCGCACCCCGTGGTGGGCCTCGTAGCGTTCCTTCAGCCCACGCAGGATCGCGATCGTGTCCTCCACGGACGGCTCGCCGACCATGACGGGCTGGAAGCGGCGCTCGAGCGCCGCGTCCTTCTCGACGTGCTTGCGGTACTCGTCCAGCGTCGTCGCTCCGACGGCGCGCAGCTCACCCCGCGCGAGCATCGGCTTGAGCAGGTTCGCAGCGTCGACGGCGCCTTCGGCGGCGCCCGCGCCGACGATCGTGTGGAGCTCGACGAGGAACAGGATCACGTGCCCGGCGGCGTCCTTGACCTCCTTCAGCACGGCCTTCAGGCGATCCTCGAACTCGCCCCGGTACTTCGCGCCGGCGATCAGGGCACCGATGTCCAGTGCGACGACGCGGCGATCGCGTAGCGACTCTGGGATGTCGCCGGAGACGATGCGCTGGGCCAGACCCTCGGCGATCGCGGTCTTGCCGACGCCGGGCTCGCCGATGAGCACGGGGTTGTTTTTCGTACGACGCGAGAGGACCTGGATGACCCGGCGGATCTCCTCGTCCCGGCCGATGACCGGATCGAGCTTGCCGTCGCGGGCCGCCTCGGTGAGGTCCACGCCGAACTTCTCCAGCGCCTGCAGCGTGTCCTCGGGGTTCTGGTCGGAGACGCGGTGGCTGCCACGGATCTCGGTGAGCGCCGTGAGCAGCTGCTCCTTCGTGGCGCCGGCAGCGCGCAGCGCCTCCCCGGCCTTGGAGTTGTGGCCCGCGAGCGACAGCAGCAGGTGCTCGGTGGACACGTAGTCGTCCTTGAGCTCCCGCATCTCGTGCTCGGCCGCGCGCAGCACCTGCACGAGCTCGGAGGCCGCGCTGCTGACCTCGCCACCGCCGTCGCCCATCGTCGGCAGCGCCTCCAGCGCGCCGTTGATGGCCGCGCGGACGGCCGCGGTGTCGATGCCGAGCTTGCCGAGGACCGGACCGACGGTGCCGCCGTCCTGCTCGAGCAGCACCGCGAGCAGATGCTCGGGCGTCACCTGAGGGTGACGGCGGGTCTCGGCCAGCTTGGTCGCGGCGGCCAGGGCCTCCTGGGACTTGATGGTGAAGCGATCGGCATTCATGTCGGATATGAGTGTAGCCGACTAAGATTTTCCGCACAATGCGACTCATGCCACGGTGCTGAACCTGACGTGGCCGACACGGTATCGCCCGGATTGCGCGGCGCGGGCACCGGGCATATCCCGCCCATGGCCGATGATGACAAGACCGCCGATCACGCACCGCCGCACGACAAGGACGCCAAGGAACCGCTGGGACCGTTCACGCCCGACGACGAGTCACCGGGTGGCAGCACGCCCGAGGTCCACGACGAGATCTCACCGCACGACCTGCCCAAGGACCATCCGGGCCGTGCCGACCTCGTCAAGGAGATCGGCGAGGACGGAACGACGCGCGGGAACACCTGACCGAACGCGGGCCCCGCCCGAGGACCAACGTCCATTTTCCCGGACACAGGGCAGGGAAGAACGGACGTCTGTCGTCCGGCCGAGGTCAGTCGCGGTCCACGCGGATCCGGCGGCCACGGGCGGGATCCGTGCGCGACGCCGGCACGACGTCGGTGTTCTTGCGGTACGGGACGATCTCCGCGCGGAAGGACTTGCGCACGGACTCGATCTCCCGCTCCATCTCCGCCCGCATCTCCTGTGAGCGTTGCTCGAGCGCCTCGAGGCGGTGCGTCGCGCGCTCAAGCTGCTCCTCGAGCTCCAGGACCCGTTCCACGCCGGCGAGGTTGAGCCCCAGCTCGCCGGTCATCTCCTGGATGCGGCGCAGCTTCTCGACGTCGGACTGCGAGTACAGGCGTGTCCCCTTGGCCGAGCGCTGGGGCTCGATCAGCCCCCGCTGCTCGTACATCCGCAGCGTCTGCGGGTGCATCTCGGCCAGCTCGGCGGCGACGGAGATCATGAAGACGCCGCGATCGTCGGAAATCGTGATGCGCGTCGTCGTCCGCGTGGTGGAGCGTGGTCCGCGCTCGCTCATGCGTCCGCGTCCTTGCGCGCGTCGCCGTCGCCCGCGGTGGCCTTGTCGAACAGCCCGGAGCGTGGATCGCCGATCATCACCTTGGAGAGCTTGTCGACTGCGTCGGACTGCTCCTTGGACAGATCGCCGGGGACGTCGATGACGAAGCGGTAGTGGATATCGCCGCGCCCCTTGCCGCCGAGCCTGGCGGGGCCCTCGCCGCGCAGCCGTTGGACGGTGCCCGAGCTCGTGCCCGCCGGCACCCGCAGCTTCTTGCGCCCGTTGAGCGTCGGGACCTCGACCTCGGCGCCGCGAGCGGCCTCCGGGAAGGTGATCGGAACCTCGACCTCGACGTTGTCGCCCTTGCGGTCGAAGATCGGCGAGGCCTCTACGTGCGTCAGCACGAACAGGTCGCCGGGGGGCCCGCCGCCCGAGCCCGACTCGCCCTTGCCGGTGATGCGGACCTTGGAGCCTTCGCGGACCCCCGGCGGGATGTTCACGCGGTACTTCTTGACCGTGCGGATCGAGCCGTTGCCGCGGCACGTCGGGCACGGGTCCTCGATGATCGTCCCGCCGCCTCCGCACTGCGAGCAGGGCGTGGAGATCGAGAAGACGCCCTGGCCCTGGGCCTCGACGCCGCGGCCCTGACACCGCGGGCAGACCTTCGGCGCGGTGCCGGGCCTGGCGCCCGTTCCGCGGCAGGTGTTGCAGGTCTGCGCGGTGGGGACGGTCAACGAGACCTGCACGCCGTCCATCGCCTGTTGGAAGGTGATCTGGACCGACGTGTCGACGTCGTTGCCGCGCTCGGCACGCGCGCGGCGCGGGCCCTGGCCGCGACCCGAAGTGCCACCGCCCGGTCCGCCCGGCGCATTGCCGAACAGGTTGGAAAGGATGTCGGAGATGCCGCCGAAGTCCTGGGCGCCGCCACCGGAGCCCGCGCCGCCGCCCGGTCCGTTGCCACCACCGAAGATCCCGGTCAGGCCGCCGCGGTCGTACTGCTTGCGCTTGTCGGCGTCGCCGAGCACGTCGTAGGCGTGCTGGACCTCCTTGAAGCGCGACTCCGCGCTCGCGTTGTCGGGGTTGCGATCGGGGTGGTACTGGCGGGCCAGCTTGCGGTAGGCCTTCTTGATCTCCTCAGGGCTCGCCTTCTTGTCGACGCCGAGGGTCTTGTAGAGGTCGTCGCGGGCCATGGTCGGAATCCTCGCGGGGACGCGGTGCGTGCCGGCGCTAGGCCGACACGATCACCTTGGCCGCGCGCAGGACGGTGTCCTCGTAGACGTATCCGGGCTGGTAGACCTCGACGACGAGGCCCGGCGCGACGTTCTCGCGCGGCTGCTGGGTCAGCGCCTCGTGACGGTGCGGATCAAAGGGTGACCCGAGCGGGATCTCCACCTTGATGCCGACCCGCTCCAGGGCGGCGGCGAGCTCGGCCTGCACGAGGCGGGTGCCCCGGGTGATCTGGTGCTGGTCGTCGCCCTCGAGCGCCTCGGCCGCGGCGAGCGCGCGGTCCAGGTTGTCCAGCGCGGGCAGCAGCTCCTTGGCCAGCCTGCCGATCCCGCGGGCCTCGGCGACCCCGACGTCGCGACGGGCCCGCTTGCGCAGGTTGTCCATCTCGGCGGCGGACCGCAGGTAGAGGTCCTTGTAGTCGGGCGCGGCGGGCTCGGGCTGATCCTCGGCGTCGTCGATGGCGGCGGCGTCCTCCCCGTCTTCCGGGGTCGTGGCGTCGTCCAGCGGCTCAGCGACGAGCTCGGGATCGACGAGCGGACTGCCGGCGCAGTCGCCGGAGGCGGCGCCGTCGGCCGGCTCCGCCGGCGGCGGGGCCGATTCCGTGACCGGCGCCTCGTGGGCGCCGGTCTGCGGATCGACCTCAGGGGTGTGGTCGTCGATGGTCATCGACTACTTGCCCTCGTCCACGACCTCGGCGTCGACGACGTCCTCCTCGACCACCTCGGCATCGGAGACGTCCCCACCCGCGCCATCCCCGTTCGGGTTGCCGGCCGCCTGCTCGGCCTGGGCCCGCTCGTACATGGCCTCGGAGACCTTGTGGAAGGCGGACTGCATCGCCTCGGTCTTGGCGTTGATCTCCGCTGCGTCCTCGGACGTCAGCACCTCGCGGACCTCCTTGATGGCCGCCTCGATCTCGGTGCGCGACGCCTCGTCGACGGCGTCCCCGAGGTCCTTGAGCTGACGCTCGTTGGCGTACGCGGCACTCTCGGCACCGTTGCGGGCCTCAGCCAGCTCGCGGGCCTTCTTGTCGGCGTCGGCGTTCACCTCGGCGTCGGAGACCATCTTCTTGATCTCGTCGTCGCTCAGGCCACCGCCCGCCTTGATCTCGATCTTCTGCTCCTTGCCGGTCCCGAGGTCCTTGGCGGAGACGGACAGGATGCCGTTGGCGTCGATGTCGAAGGCGACCTCGATCTGCGGGATGCCACGGGGGGCCGGCGGGATGCCGGTGAGCTGGAACTTGCCGAGCGACTTGTTGTACGTCGCCATCTCGCGCTCGCCCTGCAGGACGTGGATCTCGACCGACGGCTGGTTGTCCTCGGCCGTGGAGAAGATCTCGGACTTGCGCGTCGGGATCGTCGTGTTGCGCTCGATGAGCTTCGTCATGACGCCGCCCTTCGTCTCGATGCCCAGCGTCAGCGGGGTCACGTCGAGCAGGAGGACGTCCTTGACGTCACCCGAAAGCACGCCCGCCTGGATCGCGGCGCCGACGGCGACGACCTCATCCGGGTTGACACCGCGGTGCGGCTCCTTGCCGGTGAGCTCCTTGACCTTCTCCTGGACGGCCGGCATACGGGTCATGCCGCCGACGAGGACGACGTGGTCGATCTTCGCCGCGCCCTTCTCCTTGGCGTCGTCCAGCGCCTGGCGGACCGGGGCGACGATGCGGTCGATGAGCGGCGCGGCCAGCTCGTTGAGCTTCGAGCGGGTCAGGCGCACGTCCAGGTGCTTGGGGCCGGAGGCGTCCGCGGTGATGAACGGCAGGTTGATCTGGGACTCCTGCGCGGAGGAGAGCTCGATCTTGGCCTTCTCGGCCGCCTCGTACAAACGCTGGAGGGCCATCGGGTCCTGCGTCAGGTCGATCGCCTGGTCCTTGCGGAACTCGCCCGCGAGCCAGTCGACGATGTTCTTGTCGAAGTTGTCGCCGCCGAGGTGGTTGTCACCGGCCGTCGACTTGACCTCGAAGACGCCGTCGCCGATCTCCAGCACCGACACGTCGAACGTGCCGCCGCCGAGGTCGAAGACGAGGATCGTCTGGTCGGCCTCCTTGTCCAGGCCGTAGGCGAGCGACGCGGCGGTCGGCTCGTTGATGATGCGCTTGACGTCCAGGCCGGCGATCTTCCCGGCGTCCTTCGTCGCCTGACGCTGGTCGTCGTTGAAGTACGCCGGGACCGTGATGACGGCGCTGTCGACGGGCTCACCGAGGTAGGCCTCGGCGTCGGCCTTGAGCTTGGCGAGGATCATCGCGCTGATCTCCGGCGGGCTGTACTGCTTGCCGGCGGCCTCGATGCGCGCGTCGCCGCCCTGACCGGCGACGACCTTGTAGGGGACCATCGACTCCTCCTCGCGGACCTCGGCCTCCTTGCGGCCGACGAAGCGCTTGATCGAGAAGATCGTGTTCTGCGGATTGGTCACGGCCTGCCGCTTGGCGACGGTGCCGACGAGCCGCTCACCGCTGGCGGCGAAGGCGACGACCGAGGGGGTCGTGCGACCACCCTCGGCGTTCTCGATGACGGTGGGTTCACCGCCCTCGAGGACGGCCATGCACGAGTTGGTGGTGCCGAGGTCGATGCCGATGGTCTTGGCCATGTGGGTCTGGCTCCTTGGGACGCGGGGAGGGAAGCGAAGTGGGTCGGCGGCATTGGGGTGCCGTCTGGTGTCGTACGAAATCTTAGTGGGAGTGTAGTAGATCTCGCAGCGCCCCCGTCGCGACGCTCCACCACGTGCGTTCAGACCGGACGCACGTCGAAGATCTGCAGCCCCCGTGCCCGGTAGTTCGCCAGGGCGTGGGGGGCGTCGTCCGTGCAGGTGTGCAGCCAGACCCGGGGTGCGATCTGGAGGCCGCGGCGCAGGGCGTGCGCGAGCAGGTGACCCCCGACACCGAGGCCGCGCGCGTGTTCCAGCAGGCCGAAGATCGCGACTTCCACCGCGCCGTCGCGCTCGCGCAGCTCGTAGTAGCCGGCGGTCTTGTCGCCGAGGGTCGCCACCTGCGTCTCGACGGATCCGGCGTAGGTCGTCCACTGCTCGGTCGTCCACGGCAGCCGGTCGGTCCAGTTGAAGTCCTGACCGATGGTCGTGTAGAGCAGGTGGTTGAGCTCCGGCGCGTGGGCGCGGGCGATCGTCAGGCCGGGCGGCGGCGGCCGTGATGGGGCCCGGACGCGCGCCGCATTGGTGAGCTGCAACGAGGTGATGATCACGGGCGTGCGACTCATGCCACACCGACCTTCGGGCACATCCGGCGCAGGCCGCACGCCGCGCAGGCCGGTCGCTGGGCGTGGCAGGTGCGGCGGCCGTGACGCAGGAGGTTGACGTGCAGCTCGAGCTCGGCCCGCGGCGGGGTCAGGGCGAGCATCGCGTCGTGCAGCTCGGGGTCCAGCGCCGCGTGTGGGCGCAGCAGCCCCAGCCGCGTGCCGACCCGGGCGACGTGCGTGTCGACCGGGATGTCCCGCAGGCCGTAGCTGAAGAGCAGGACGCAGGCCGCCGTCTTGCGTCCCACGCCCGGCAGCGCGCACAGGAACGCACGAGATCCATCCCGCCCGCCCACCGGCGCCTCCCGCATCCACGACAGGCCCAGGTCCTCCGGCAGCGCCCGCAGGACGTCCTGGATACGGCGGGACTTCTGCACGTGCAGACCACCCGGCTGGATCGCATCGCGGACCACCGCCACGTCGGCGTCCCGCACCTGCTCCCAAGTGGGCAGGCGCTCGCGCAGCCGCAGGTACGCCACATCACGGTTGCGGTCGTTCGTGGACTGCGAGAGCACCGTCAACACGAGCTCGGCCAGCGGGTCGCCGTGCGGCGGCAGGGACGGCAGGCCGTACAGCTCGCGCAGGCGAGCGCGCAGCGCGCGCACCCGGCGCGCCGGTGGCGGGACCCACCCCGCGCGCACGGCAGCCCGGGATGCCGTCACGCCAGCGCCCCCCAGACCTCTGTCACCGCGGCGGCGGCGGCGACCGCCTCAGGCAGAGCGGCCGCCATCGCCGGCGGGT
>JAOPZJ010000097.1 GCA_025964155.1 Solirubrobacterales bacterium | reverse complement strand
CGACCCGGTAGGACAAGCCGGCCGTCCGCTACCAAGCCACCATCCACATCGCCGCGGTCAACGAGTGGCTGCGATCGCTCATGAAACAGGCCGAGCCGAGGGTCTGCTTCATGAGGCTGCGGTCACTCGGCGGCGAGCTTCGCGACGTCGGGGGCGTAGACGGTCGTCCAGTGCGGGTGCAGCCGGTAGAAGACCACGTCCTTGTCCCAGTCGAAGGCGTCGTCGCCGTAGAAGTCCTTGAAGTACGCGAGCAGGTCGGGCCAGTCCCCGACCGGCTCGCCATCCTCGGGGTTGAGGGTCTCCACCGTGCCGTGCGTGAACACGCCCAAGTCCTCGCCGCGCATGTGCGCAACGCTGGCGGCGGGCCGGGCGGCGAGGTGGCGGGCCTTGGCGGCGCTGCGAGCCGTCCCGAAGTACCACTCGCCGTGCAGGAAATGCCCGTCCACGCCGCTGATCCGCGGCTCTCCCTTCGCCGTCACGGTGGAGAGCGCGAGCGTGCACATGCCGGCCAGGATCTGGGTGAGCTGCTCCGCGGTCAGGGTGCGCTCGGTGATGATCGAGCGGAGGTGGGTGGTGGAGCGCGACAGGGAGGCGTCGAGCAGGGCCTGGAGCTCGTTGAGTTCTTCGGGCGTTTCACGCATCGGGCCACGGTAGCCAAGGCCGGACCCTCCTCGGCACCGGGGGCAACAGCGGCCCCAGCCGCGCCCGACCGGTCGTCCCTCAGATCTCCACGACCGCCCCAAGGCCGAGGCGCTCGGCGACCTGGTGCAGCGTCAGCGCCCCGTCGGCGGCCCGCCCAAGGCTTCCTGTAGTCGCTTCGGGCCGGAGACGCGCGACACCTCGATTGACCCGTTGCATGAAGGGCGCCATGATGGCCGACATGACGCGGGGGAACGCCGCCGCGGCGCTGGCGAGTTTCGCAGTCGGGCTGCTCGGCTTCGCGCTTGCCTACGGCGCGTTCGTAGCGGTTGGCGGCGCTTACCTTGTTGTGGTTGCGCCCGCTTCGGGCTCGGCCATCGCAGTCGGTGTGTGGACAGGGGCCTTCCTCTGCAGTCCGCGGCACTGCGCCTGGTCGTCGAGGTACTGGAGCAGCCAGTCACGGTCGCTAGCGGACATCGGGCGAGCGTACGCTAGTCAAGGTGCGCTGCTCCTTTGGACGAAACTGGGAACCGGTCCGCGCTCCTGTGCATAGAAGGCGCAGGCGAGCGCCAGGGTCCAGTGCCTCAATGTCGCGAGGCTCGGCAGCGTGCTCGAAGGTTGGCTGCCCGCAGCGGAGGTGTCGCCCGGACCACACCCAGGGCGGCTGTCGCCGGAGCCGTTTCCGTGATCGGTCACAAGTACGCGGTAATGATCACGCTGGGATCGGAGAACGCCCAGAAGCTCTACACCCGCGACGTCACGCTCAAGCGGGCGTCGCTCGCGTCCGCGCGCCAGAGCTGGGCTGCTGATGAGATACACGTGTTCGCTAGATGGCCAAGGGGCGACGAAAGCAGGTGAGCGGGCACCGCGCCACCCACTACCCGGGTGTTCCTCGAGCGTCGTTGCCGGCGGGCGCCTGGCTTAGCCCAACACGAGGTCCCGCGGACACGCGCCCCTCCGCCGGGCATCACAAGCACTCTTGCGGCTCTTGGCGGGCCTGCGGGCCGCCGCGCGCGCCGTGGCCGGCGTGTCGGTGCTGACGCGTGCGACCTGCCCCTTTCCCCACAGCGAAACCCAGATGGCTCCGTCGGTGCCTCCGACGATCCCATACGGCGCAGAGCCTGCCGGCAAGGCGTATTCGGTCACGTTGCCCGCGTTGTCGATGCGGCCGACGCGGTCCCGGCCGAACTCGGTAAACCACATCGCCCCGTCCGGACCGACGGCTATCGCACGAGGCTCGGCGTCCGGAGACGGAATCGGGTACTCGTGCACGGTGCCGTCAATGGTCATGCGCGCGATGCGGTTGACGCCGGCCTCGGCGATCCAGACGGCGCCGTCGCGGGCGAACGCCAAGCCGGTCGGGTTGCTCGCCGGGCCCGAGGGCAGCGAGCGGTACGACAGGCTTCCATCGGCGGCCAGGCGTCCCACCCTTCCGGGTGCCAGTTGCAGGATCCAGAAGGCCTGATCGGGACCGAGGATCGTCTCGGTCGGCGTGGCAGGGTCCATCCGTGAGTACGGGCCCGGAACATTGCCCAGCACCTGGTCGACGAATCCGCTCGCTTCACCGAAGCGGGTGACGCGCCCGAGGGCGGCGTCGCTGAACACCACCTGCCCGTCCGGGGCAACCGCGATGCCGGCCGGCATGCCCGGCACGGCTGGCGTGAACTCTGTGACCTTGCCGGCGCCGTCAACGTGGGCAATGGAACCGGGCGCCTCCGCCGCCCACACCGAGCCATCCGGCGCAATGGTGAGCGCGAGAACGTCCTTATCCGGCTTCGCCGCCGGTAGGACAACACCTCGCACGGCGCCAGCGGTCGTGATCTGACCCACGCCCGCCGCCTTGGTGAACCACATCGATCCATCAGCGGCCCGAACCATCCGACCCGGGTTCGCGCCAACGTTGTAGGTCTTGACCGCGGCAGAAGCAACGCTCGGACTCAGCAACACCGCAAACGCCCCCGCCAGACCCGCTACCTGCCGCGCGACCTTCACGACTTCCTCCCGACCCGCTTAGGTCCGACGGCGGCGCTCGGCCGTCCTTCTCCAGGGCGCCATCCTGGCGCCCTACTGACATATGCGCAAGGCTGCGCCCGATTGTGCGCGACCGTACGAGCCGCCCGCCTGCCTGAGCCATGGCGTCACCCGCCTCGGCGTTCGCGGCACCGCGCGCGTTCCTTCGGGGGCTTGCGACGAGGAGCGACCGCGCGTGCGCTTGTCGGCCAACGCGGTAGCAACGGTTCAGACGGCCGGTGGCTACTCAGCGTCGGGCGGACGCTCTGATGATGGTGTGGGAGGACGCCATGCACGGCCGTCCGGCCCTCGGCGCAGGGCCGGACTCGCCCGTGTCGGGGCGCTTTCGAGGGCGAACGCGGTGTACGCAACCCAAGGGGTGTTCAAGCGTCCTAGATACTCAGTAGATGGCAGCGAAGCGTAGAGGGGCTAAGATGGTTGGTATGAGGAAGGTCCGTGTCGCGGTGTCGGCGGCGCTGGCGCTCGGCGCCGGGGCGTCCGGCGCGGCGTTCGCGACACGCGCGTCGGGTTCGGCCAGCAACCCCAAGTACTCGGGGTTCGTCGTCAACACGCCGGTCGGCTACAGCGCCGAGGCCAAGGCCCGGACTTCGTCGCTGTCGCGCGTGCGGTTCCGGTGGGACTCCGGCGTGGCGGTGAAGTTCGGCGCGTCGAGGGCCGCGCGCAGCTACGGCGGATATCAGCTGAGCGTCAACAACCACACACTCGCGGGCTTCCTCAGGCTCCCAGCGGGCAAGGGCACGGGATCGATCAAGCTGACGTCCGAGGCCCAACCGAACCTGCCGTACGCATCGCTGGCCGTGGTCGTGGGCACCGGCACGCATCCGACGGTGGTGATCACCGGCTTCCCGGCCGGCACCACCGAGGTGCAGATGAGCACGGGCGACGCCGGAAGCGCGGGCACTCGCGTGAGCGCCGCCTGCAAGCAGCACCTCAAGCGCTGGCGCGGCTCGATGCTCATCACACTGGCCTCGGGCGCCCACGAGAACGGCCTGGTGGACAACGGGTGCGCCTGCGGGCTGCTCGGGAAGAAGTCCAGCTGACGGCAGCCCCCGCAAGGACGAAGCCCCGCCATGGGTCGGCCGTCTCCGCACCGGTGCTTCGAGCAGGGTGACAGCTCGTCGCCCAAGTCAGTTTCCTTGACATAGCCGCAGCGAAACACACCCGGCCGGCTCTCGGATCTCGTCCAACGCAGCAGCGGCCGCCGGGCGGGCGCCTACCGCTGCCTCACCCTGCCTCGACGGAGAAGCTGGTGGTCCGCAGGAGGACGGTGCGCTCCTTGCTCATGGCACTGGCTGGATGAGCCCGTACCAGGGCGACGGGTAGTTCGAGTACCGC
>JAOPZJ010000086.1 GCA_025964155.1 Solirubrobacterales bacterium | reverse complement strand
AAGCCCGGCGGGGGACGGGTGAGGCACGCCCGCCGCACCCCCCCCCCCCAGCACGGCGACGGCGATCCCCCGCCCCCAGACGCGCACACAACTGACGTCGCCCGGGACGGCTCGTTCTCGTGCCGCGCCGGCGTCGCACGGTTGTCGCGCTGAGGCCGACGTACGTGCGGAGCCGGGCCACCGCGCCGTCGTGCCGCGCCGGCGTCGCACGTCTGTCGCGCTGAGGCCGACGTACGTGCGGAGCCGGGCCACCGCGCCCTCGTGCCGGGCCGGCTCGTCCAGCACGGCGACGTCGATCCCCAGAACCCGGAAGGGCACACAAACGACGTCGCCGCCCGCCCGACCGGGCCTCTCGCACGCGTCAGGCCAGCGCGCCGGGCACGAGGGCCACGAGGCGGGCGCAGACGTCGTCGGTCTCGTCCACCGTCGGCGCCTCGACCATCACGCGGACCAGCTGCTCGGTGCCCGACGGGCGGACCAGCACGCGGCCGCGGCCCATCAAGGCCCGCGATTCCACGTCGACGGCGGCCAGTAATTTGGTGTCCGTCATCGCTGCATCACGATCCGCAACCGAGACGTTGACGAGCTTCTGGGGCAGCTTGTCCATGCCGTTGCGATCCGTGAGATCTGTTCCGGCGAGCGCCTCCAAGGTCAGCAGCGCGCTGGCGATGCCGTCCCCCGACGGCACGAAGTCCATGTCGATGATGTGGCCGGACTGCTCGCCCCCGAGCGCCCAGTCACGGTCGCGAAGCTCCTGCAGGACGTAGCGGTCGCCGACGCCCGTGATCGCGACCTCGATCCCGGCGGCGCGCATCGCCGAGTGAAAGCCGTAGTTCGTCATCACCGTCACGGCGACGCCGTTGCCACGCAGGCGGTCCTGCGCGCGCAGGTGCAGGGCGGCGAGCGCGATGAGCTCGTCGCCGTCCACCACGGCTCCCGTGCGGTCCACGGCCAGCACCCGATCGCCGTCCCCGTCGAACGCGAAACCGAGCTGGTGGCCACCGGCGAGCACCGCGGCGCCCAGCGCCTCGACGTGCGTGGACCCACAGCCCGCGTTGATGTTCCTGCCGTCCGGCTCGTCGGCGATCGCATGCGTGGTCGCTCCGAGGCGACGGAAGATCTCCGGCGCGACACGGTAGGTCGCGCCATTGGCGCAGTCCAGGAGGACGTCGATGCCCGTCAGGTCCAGCGACTTGAAGCGGACCTGGAGCTCGCGGAGGTAGTCCTCCTGCGTGCCGTGCAGGGTGCGCACGCGCCCAACGTCGCCGGCAACCCGTTGCGCGCAGCCGTCCTCGTCGAGGATCTCTTCGATCCGGGCTTCCGTGGCATCGGTGAGCTTGAGGCCGTCGGCGCCGAAGAACTTGATGCCGTTGTCCCGGTACGGGTTGTGGCTGGCGGAGATGACCGCCGCGACATCAAACCCGTAGCGCGCGATGAGCAGCGGCGCCGCCGGGGTCGGCAGGACGCCGCCGAGAAGGACCTCCCCACCGACGCTCGTCACGCCGGCGGCGAGGGCCGCCTCGAGCATCTCACCGGACTCGCGCGTGTCCCGGATGACGAGCACGCGCGGCCGGGCCGGTGGAGTGCAGTTCGCGGCGAGCGTGACCGCTCGCCCCAGGGCCAGTGCCAGCTCCGCCGTGAGCACTTCGCCGGCGACGCCTCTGACGCCGTCGGTCCCGAACAGCTTGCGGGCCATCGCCGGTGTGCGCCGGCCGGTCTAGCGCTTGCTGAACTGCGGCTTCTTGCGGGCCTTCTTGAGGCCGGCCTTCTTGCGCTCCTTCACGCGGGCGTCGCGTGTCAGGAAGCCGCGGCGCTTGAGCTCACCACGCAGGTTCGGATCGGCCTCGAGCAGCGCCTTGGAGATGCCGTGACGCAGCGCGCCGGCCTGCGACGAGACGCCGCCACCGTGGATCGTCGCGACGACGTCCATGCGGTCCTCGTAGCCGACGGTCTCGAGCGGCTGGCGGATGTTCCGCTGCAGCGTGACCCGCGGGAAAAACACGTCGAGCGTCTTGCCGTTGATCGTGTAGACACCGGTGCCAGGCTTCAGGATGACGCGGGCGACACCGGTCTTGCGCTTGCCGGTCGCGCGGTAGCGCGCGTCGGCAGAGAGGTCGACGTTGGCGACGATCGGCTGGTCGTCGACGACGTCATCGTCGTCGTCGGACGGCACGATCTCCTCGCCGTCCTCGTCGTACAGCGTCTCGCGGCCCAGGGGATCCTCACCCTCGGTGACGATGTCGACCTCGAGATCCATGCCGGGGATCGACGGCTTGACGCGCGGGGCCCGTTCGACCTCCTCGTCGTCCTCGTTGGCCTCAGGCGCCTCGGCGGCCGCGGGGGCGTCCGCGGCAGGTGCATCGCCGGCAGGTGCATCGTCGGCAGGAGCCGCGGCGACGGGGGTCTCGTCGGCGACCTCCTCGACCACGACCTCCTCGGCGGGGGCTTCGGGGGCGACGGCCTCCGGGGTCTCCTCGGGGGCGACGGCCTTCGGGGTCTCCTCGGGGGTCGCTTCGTTCGGCGTCTCGTCAGCCATCAGGACTTGATCTCCATCGGGGTCGGGCTCTGCGCGGCGTGCGGATGTTCCGCACCGGCGTAGATCTTGAGCTTCGTGATCTGCTTGCGCGCCAGACGGTTGCGGGGCAGCATGCCCTTCACCGCGATGCGGATGACCTCTTCGGGGCGGCGCTCGAGCATCTCCTCGAGGGTGCGCGACTTCAACCCGCCCGGGTAGCCGGAGTGGCGGTAGTACCGCTTCTCCGCGCGCTTGTTGCCGGTCACGCTGATCTTCTCCGCGTTGACGACCACGACGAAGTCGCCGGTATCGACGTGGGGCGTGTACTCCGGCTTGCGCTTGCCGCGCAGGGCGTCGGCAATCTGGGTCGCGAGCCGGCCGAGCGTTTGCCCGTTGGCGTCGACGAGCACCCAGTTGCGCTCACGGTCAGTTGTATTTGCGACGTAGGTCTTCACGGCGAGAGGGCCGCGCTGTCGGCGCGCGGCGGCGGTGGAGTGTAGCGACGGAACGGTTC
>JAOPZJ010000085.1 GCA_025964155.1 Solirubrobacterales bacterium | reverse complement strand
GCTCGCTCGATAGATCGGTTCGCGACGCAGGCCCGGCCGCTGATGGTCGATCTGCGATCGGCCGCGCCTAGCCTGCAGGCGCTCACCGCGCGACTGCCGCAGTTCAGCTCGACCGGGCTCCCGGCGCTGCGGAGCCTCAGCTCGGTCGCCGCGCGCGCACGTCGTGTCATCCCGGTGGCCTCCAAGACGATGGGGCGCCTGGGGAGCATGGCCGCCGCGCTTCGCGACGTGGCGCCGGACGGGAGCACGTTCGCGACCGCCCTGCGCGACGGCGGGGGCTTCGAGTCGATGCTCGAGACGTTCTACCGGCTTGCAGCCTTCACGGGTCTCTACGACGACACCTCGCACTTTGGCGGAATCCACATCAACGTGGCAGCACGATGCTTGGGCGGGGACAAGAACACCGACGCCGTCGCGCTGCAGGGGTGCAGCCACCGCTATGGCGCCGGCGACCTGCCGATCAACGGTCCTGACTCGCCCAGCAACAAGCCTCCCACCAAGAAGAACATCGCGAGCCTCCTGGAGTACCTGCTCGGATGACGGTGCGCACGAAGCAGCGACGCGACGCGACGCGACGCTATCCCCTACTCGGGGTTGCGGCGATCCTGGCCGTGGCCGGGGTCGTCTACATCTCCTACACGGCGCCGAACGGGCTGCCGCTGGAATCGGCGTATCGCATCACGGTGGACGTGCCGAACGCCAACCGCCTGGCCAAGCACGCCCAGGTGCGGATCGGGGGCGTGCGCGTGGGGCAGGTCGCCGGGATCGAGGGCGTGGCCGCGACGCAGAGCAGGCGATCGTACGCCAAGGTCCGCCTGCGGCTGAACCGTTCCGTCGATCCACTCCCGGTCGACTCCCGTGTCCTCGTGCGACCCGTTTCCGTCCTGGGCTCAACCTATGTCGAGCTGATGCCGGGACGCCGGCGGACGACGGTCGCGGACGGAGGGTCACTGGCGCTCGACCGGGCGTCGACGCGCGCGGACCTCAACGATCTCCTCGATGTCTTCGACAAAGCGACCGCTCTCAGGGTGCAAAACACGCTCGGCGTCCTCGGCAACGGAGTCGCTGGGCAGGGGGGCGCGCTCAACGCATCGCTGGCGTCGATGAGCGCCGTCATGCCGAGGCTGTCGGAGGTGTCGCGCACGCTGGTGGCGCCCGACACCCGGCTGCCGGAGCTGATCCGCGCGTACGCGAGGTTCGCCGGCGAGCTCGAGCCGGTCGCCGATGACTTCTCCGCGCTCCTCGCGCACGCGTCGGGGACTTCCGGCGCGCTGGCGCGGGAACGTACGGCGCTCGGCACCTCGATCGGCCTGCTCCCTCCGACCGAGCGCGCGGTCACCTCCGGCATCACGCGGCTACGCGGTCCGCTCGACGAACTCGGCGCGTTGGCAAAGGCCCTGCGTCCCGGGGTCCGGCGCCTGCCGCAGAGCCTGAGCAACGCCGTGGGTGTCATGGACGACGGTCTCCCACCGCTGCGGCGAGTCCCGGCGTTCTCGGCGAAGCTTCATCCGGCGCTCGGCGCCCTGGATGCGTTCAGCCGCCGGGCGTCGACCTCCGGCGTCCTTCGGAAGGTCGCTGATCTGATGCGCGCCTCCCAGCCGCTCTTCAGGCAGCTGGCCGAGTCCGAGCAGCAATGTCACGGGCTGGCACTCATGTTCAGAAACCTCGGGCCGACCGGAGGCGGGATGGGAACCGGCGACGGACCGGGACTCACCACGCTCGTCTTGTCGACGCTGGGCGCCGACAACGAGATGACGCAACGTGCCACCGTGGCCGGCAACCTCGGGATGAACTACATCCCCAACAACACTCGCAACGAGTGCGAGTCCGGCAACGAGCCATACACCAACCGGCAAAGCCTGAGCAACCCTCCGGGCCTACAACGCAACCAGACGCGTGAGACCAAGCCGCCCCAGGGGGTGCCCGGACTCGCTCGCCAAGCACGCCTGTGGGATCTACCCGAGGGGGCGCGATGACCGCGAGGCGCCGCCGGATCATCGACGGGACGATGTCGGATCGCCGCTATCTGACGAGCGCATTCGCCGCGGTCGTGCTGATCGGTGCCGTGTCGTACATGGCGTTCAACGAACGCCTGCCGTTCAGCAACGATTTTGAGCTGCGTGGGCGGTTCAGCTCGGCCAACGAGCTCACACCCGGAAGTCCGGTGCGCATCGCAGGGGTCGGCATCGGACAGGTGTCTTCGATCGACGCCGGACCGGACGACACCTCGATCGTTACGATGCGTCTCTCCGATCCCAGCGCGGTGCGTGCCGACGCGGCGCTCGCGATCAAGCCGCGACTGGCGCTGGAGGGAAGCTTCCAGGTGGAGGTGCGTCCGGGGACGCCGACCGCGCTGCCGGTGCGCGATGGGGCCCTCGTGCCGCTGCGGCGGACGTCCGTGCCGGTACAGCTGGATCAGGTGCTTGGAACGTTTGACCGTCCGGCTCGGGCGGCGCTCCGCGCGTGGCTGCACGAGTCGGCGACCGGGCTCGGAGCCCGTGACGCTGGAAAGACCGGTGCGAACG
>JAOPZJ010000083.1 GCA_025964155.1 Solirubrobacterales bacterium | reverse complement strand
CTCGCCCTCGCCGCCGTCGTGGGGACCGCTGTGGGGGTGACCGGCGGGCCGTTGCCGTGAGTTGGGGCGCGGCGCATGCGGGTGCGGGTGCGGGCTGCCCACCACAACCAACGTCCATTTCTCCCCCTCCTGTGCGGCGACGACGGTACCGGTCGCCGCACACGTTTCGGTAATTGCGGAGCCGCTGACCCCGACGCGCCTGAGGGTTCCCCCGCCGCCCCGCCGCGCATACTGAAGGTGTGGACCAGCTCTTCGGCGATCCGACCCCGACGCCCGCCGCGGCCGCGCCGCCGGCGCAGGCCGGTGACGCGCCCCTGGCCGCACGGATGCGGCCCACCGGCCTGGACGGCGTCGTCGGGCAGGAGCACCTGCTCAAGGCCGGGGCGCCGCTGCGCGTCGCGATCGACGCGGGGCGACCGCACTCGATGCTGCTCTACGGTCCGCCGGGGACCGGCAAGACGACCCTTGCGCGCATCGTCGCCGCGGCCGCGAACGCCGCCTTCGAGGAGCTCAGCGCGGTGGAGGCCGGCCGCGCCGAGGTGCGAGCGGTCATGGAGCGTGCCCGCCACCGGCGCTCGACGAGCGGCACCGCGACCGTCTTCTTCCTCGACGAGATCCACCGCTACAACAAGGCCCAGCAGGACGCGCTGCTGCCCGCGGTCGAGGAGGGGCTCGTCACGCTCATCGGTGCGACGACCGAGAACCCCTCGTACGAGGTCAACGCCGCGCTCTTGAGCCGATGTCGCCTGTACGAGCTGCACCCGCTCACGGCAGCGGACATCGAGGCCTTGCTACGGCGCGCGCTCGATGAGCACCTCGGCGGGGCCACCGCCGACGACGAGGCACTCGCGTTCCTCGCCGACCGGGCCGCGGGCGACGCGCGAACCGCCCTCGCCGCGCTGGAGCTCGCCGTCGCCACGACCGGCGCCCGCGTCACGCTGACGGCCGCGGAGGACGCCTTCCAGCGCCGCGCGATCCGCTACGACAAGGCCGGCGACCAGCATTACGACGTCATCTCCGCGTGGATCAAGGCCACGCGTGCGAGCGATCCGGACGCATCGCTCTACTACCTCGCGGTGATGCTCGAGGCCGGCGAGGACGCGCGCTTCATCGCACGCCGCATGGTGATCCTCGCCAGCGAGGACATCGGCGGCGGCGACCCACAGGCGCTCGTGGTCGCCACCGCAGCCGCCCAGGCCGTCCAGCTCGTCGGCATGCCGGAGGCGATGCATGCGCTGGCCCAGTGCGCGATCCACCTGAGCCTCGCCCCGAAGTCGAACGCCGCGTACCGCGCAATCGCCGCCGCCAGGGAGCACGTCCGCGCCCATGGCGCCCAGGTCCCGCCTTCGTACCTGAGGTCGGCCAACCGGCGCGAGCCCGGCTACGACTACCCACACGACCAGCCGGGCCACGTCACCCGTCAGGACGTCATGCCCCCCGCCCTCAGCGGCACGCGGTTCTATGCCCCGGACGACGCCGAGGCGGCGTTCGCCGCCCGTCTGGCCGCGATCCGGGCCGATCGCGGGCTGCCGGATTGACACCCGGCCGGCCGGCCGGCGTCACGCGGGTTCCGCGACCGTCGTTGCAGGTACAGCGGCGATCCACCGCTACGCTGGATACGAACGTGTGTTTGGCAGGACACCCACACCTTTCCGGTAGTCCGACGCGGCCATCCCGATCGTGTGAGGACCGTCACACACCCACTGTTTCTTTATGACTCCGCGCCGTGCGGCCCCCACCCTGTAGCGATCCCGTTGCGCCTGGACACCCACCGCACCCTTCCCGACGGCCTGCGCCTGCGCCTGCGCCTGCCACAGGCGCGCGACCGCGTGGACGTGCTCGAGCTGCTCGCCCGCCGGGCGGACATGGCCGCCGACGAGCTGGACGTCGTGCGGGCGCTGCGCTTTGACCCCAAGACGCACACCGTCGTCTGCGCGACGGCCTGGACCGGCACCGCCGAGACGATGGTCGGCATCGTCGCCCGCGCCAAGGATGGTGCCGTCCCCGACCTGCTCATCGCGGATGAGGCGCTGGCGCCCGGGGTCGGCGCCGTGTTGCTGGGGCTCTTCGACGGCGCCGCGTCCGGCCGCCGCGCGGCGTAGCCCCCACCGCCGCGCCCGTCAGCTGGAAGAATCGCCGCACATGCCGCCCGCCACGTCCACCCCCGCCGAGACCATCGCCTCACGCAACCCGGCCACGGGGGACACGCTCGGCAGCGTCCCGGTCACCGACCCCGGGGCCGTGGCCGGGATCGTCAGGGGGGCGGCAGCCGTCCAGCCGCTGTGGTGGGCGCTGCGCTCACGCGACCGGGCGCGGTACATGCAGCGCGCCGCCCAGGCGGTCATCGATGAGGCCGACGACCTGGCCGACCTCATCTGCGCCGAGCAGGGCCGCCCGCGCAGCGAGGTGGAGCTGCTGGAGCTGCTGCCCGCCGTCGAGACCCTGCAATGGCTGGCCGAAGCCGGTCCGGAGATCCTGGCCGGTGAGCGCGTCGGCCTGTCACGCGCGCTGCGGCCGCTGACCCGGGCGCGGTGGGCGTACGAGCCTCTGGGCGTCGTCGCCGTCCTCGGCCCGGCCACCGAACCGTTCTCCACGCCACTCGGGGACGTGGCCGTCGCGCTCATGGCGGGCAACGCCGTCGTCCTCAAGCCGTCCCCGCAGGCGGCGCTGGCCGGCGAGCGGATCGCGCGCGTCTTCGCCCGCGCCGGGCTGCCCGAGGGGCTCCTGCGGGTCGTCCACGGCGGCGAGGAGACCGGCCGGGCACTCGTCGACTCCCCGGTGGCCCAGGTGCGCTTCACCGGCTCCTACGACGCCGGGCGCGCGGTGGGCGAGGCCTGCGCCCGCGCCGTCAAGCGCAGCGTGCTGGAGCTCGGCGGCAAGGACGTCGCCCTCGTGTGCGCCGACGCCGACGTGGACCGCGCCATCCAGGGCACCGTCTGGGCCGCGTTTGCGAACGCCGGCCAGGCCGGCGGCAGCGTCGAGCGCGCAGTCGTCCTGCGCGAGGTCTCCGAGCGTTTCCTCACGGGCGTCGTCGACGCCGCCAAGGGCCTTCGAGTCGGTGATCCACGAGACCCGCGCACGGCCATCGGCCCGCTGCTGACCGCCGATCGACGCGATCGCGTGCAGACGCTCGTGCAAGAGGCCGTCGACGCCGGCGCCACGCTGCACTGCGGGGGCCCGGTGCCTGTCTCCTCCGCGTCGCCGGCGGACGGCACGTTCTTCGCCCCCGCCGTCCTGACCGGGGTGACGCCGGACATGCGCATCGCCAAGGAGGAGGTCCCCGGCCCGGTCCTCAGCGTGACGGTGGTCGACAGCGAGGAGGAGGCGATCGCCGTGGCCAACGACTGCGCCTTCGGCCTCGGCGCGTCCGTGTGGACCGCGGACCGCTACAAGGGCGCACGGATTGCCCGCGAGCTCCAGGTCGGGATGGTCTGGATGAACGACCACCTCGTGACCCGCAGCGCACCGCAGGTGCCGTGGGGCGGTGTGAAGGGATCGGGGATCGGACGTGCCCGCGGGGCGATCGCCCTGCGAACGTGCGCGGAGCCGAAGGTCCTGACGTGGACGCCGCCAACGCAGGTCGCCGGCCGGCCGTTCTGGTGGTTCCCCTACGACGCCTCGCTCGAGCGCACCGGGCGGGCCATCGCCGAGCTCCGCTCCGTGCGGGACCGCGACCGGGAGCGCGCCCTGCGCCAAGGGGCGCAACCGTTCCTGCGCGTCGCGCGGCGCGCGCTGCGCCGGCGCTGAGCGGTCACGCGGCGACGCCACGCGCGCCCGGCACGACGCGAATGCGCTCGGGCAACAGCGGGACGAGCACGCGCTTGACGTACTCCGCACCGCCCGCGACCGCGAGCGCACGCAGCGGGTCCCAGGACAGCCGGTACTGCGCACGCAGGTCGGCCGGCATGAGGCCGACGGTGATCTGGTTGGCGAGCTCCACCAGCGGGCGCGCCGGGAGCCGGACCGGCGGGCGCAGGACGATCTCCTTGCCGAGTTCGCGCGCGTTCTCGGTGACGACGAGGTCGCCCGACGCCAGCATGCGCTGCATGTAGGCGGCGAAGTCGTCGTAGGTGCGCGGCATGTCCGTGACCTTCAGGCCGAAGAGCCGGCCGACGACCTTGTAGTCGCCCCAATACGCCTCGCGCTCGGCATCGTCCAGCCGCCGCACGTACTTCTCGTAGACGAGCAGCGACGAGTCCACGAGGGACGCCAGGACCCAGAGCAGCAGTTCGGGGTCGTCCGCCGCGTAGGGCGTCCCGACCGGGAAGCGCCCCGCGGCGACGGGCAGGGTGCCGCGGACCTGCGCGTGGCGGGCCCGTACCCGACGGCACACGGCGTCCGCCCGCGCCTTGGACCCCCAGGCGACGACGCCCAGCACCCGGGCCGTGCGGCGCAGGCGGGCGTACGGGTCGCCGAGATCGCCGGTGGACATGAAGAAACCCTCGAAGGCCACCGGATGGGCGGCCATCATGAGCAGCGACCGGGGCCCGGCGAGCGCCACGGCCTGCTCGCGATGGACCTGCCTGAGGAGCGCGTCGTCCGTGAAGTAGGTCGCAGCGGGCATCTGTTGACAAGGTAGGCCCTCTACCCTCTGATGGACCATGCCTGCTGCCGCGTACGCCGGGAAAGAATGCGTCTGTCAGTTCAAGCGCGGGATCTGTGATCAGACCTGCGTGCGGGACATGCTGGCCACGCCGTTCTACATCGCCTGCCTGAAGCTGAGGGGCCGCCGCTGCCTCGTCGTCGGCGGGGGGGCCATGGGGCTGGAGAAGACCGAGGGCCTGCTCGCCTGTGACGGCGATGTCACGGTCATCGCCCCGCAGGCGGGGCCGGAGCTCGAGGAGCTGGCGCGCGAGGGGTCGATCACGTGGGAGGCCCGCGAGTACGCCGGTGCCGAGGACCTGGAGGGCATCTTCATGGTCATCGCGTGCACCGACGACACCGACACGAACATCCGGATCTACGACGACGCGGAGCGCCGCGCGATGCTCGTGAACATCGTCGACGTCCCGCCGCTGTGCAACTTCATCCTCCCGGCGATCATCCGCATGGGCCCGCTGGCGGTGGCGATCTCGACCGCCGGCGCCTCGCCCGCGCTGGCCAAGCGCATGAAGCGCGAGGTGTCCGAGCTCTTCGGCGAGGAGTACGCGACGCTCGCGATCATGCTCAACGACGCGCGCGGCTGGGCGAAGGGGACGCTGCCGACCTACCAGGACCGCAAGGCCTTCTTCGAGGAGATCGTCAACGGCGACCCGGACCCCATCGCCCTGCTGCGGGCCGGCGAGAGCGCCGGGGTGCTGGACCTCATCGCCGCCGCGCAGCGCGCCCACCAGCCGGCGTAGCCGCACCGCAAAGCAAGAAATCCCGCAGCCACGAGCGAACGTGACATCCTCGGCTGGCGCGCTGACATCAGCGCAGCCTCAAGGGGAAGGCACGGGCTCAGATGCACCGCTTGTCGATCCGACGCGCTTTACGCGTCCTGCTGGTGTCGTGCGTCGCGGTGGTCGCCGGGGGCACCGGGACCGCGCTGGCCACGACCGTCGCCTACAGCGGCGACGGCACCACCCTGATCGTCACCGGCGGGGACAACGCCGCGCACGGCCTGCAGTTCCGCCTGTCGGCCGACCACGTGCACGACGAGATTCTGGACGACACCGGGTTCACGACGATCCCCGCCGACTGCACCGTCGTCAGCGGCGTCACCTGGATCAGCTGCCCCTACCACCTCAACGTGCAGGTCGTCCTCGGCGCGGGCAACGACAGCGTCACCTTCGGCGGCAGCACCGGCGACTGCTTCCTCGCGTACGCGATCGACCTCGGGGACGGCACGAACACCCTGCACCTGAACGAGAACTGCGATGCGACCCCCGAGACGGCGACCGTCACGTCCGGCTCCGGGCAGGACACCCTCTCCGGCGGCAACCAGGCCACGACGACGTTCAGCGCCGGCGGCGGGGACGACAACGTCTACGCGGGCACCGGCGATGACACCGTCCACGGCGGCGACGGCAACGACCGCCTCTTCGGCGCTTCCGGCAACGACCAGCTGCTCGGCGAGGGCGGCAACGACGACGTGGACGGCGGCGCCGGCAACGACCTCATCGACGGCGGCGCGGGCAACGACCGCCTGGAGTACTCCACGGGCTTAGGCGGCAACGACACGGGCGCCGGCGCGGACACGTACATCGGCGGGGCGGACGCCGACCTCCTGGAGCTCGACAACCACACCGGCGGGATCGCGATCTCGATCAACGGGGTGGCGGACGACGGCTCCCCGGGCGAGGGCGACAACGTCGGTTCGGACATCGAGTCGATCGACGGCTCCCGGGGCAACGACGTCTTCACCGGCTCGGCGGCGAACGACACCTTCAACGGCGGCTCCGGCAACGACGAGATCCACGGCGGCGGAGGCGGGGACGACCTCTACGGCGGCGGGGGCGACGACCGGGTCTACGGCGAGGCCGGCAACGACAAGCTGCAGGGCGCCAACGGCTCGGACATCGTCGACGGTGGCCCCGGCGTGGACCAGATCTACGGCGACATCGGATCGTGCTCCTTCTCATGCACCGCCGACGCAGACCAGCTCTTCGCCCGCGACGGGGAGAAGGACGCCGTGGACTGCGGCGGCGGCGCCGACAGCGCCCAGGTCGACTTCGACGACGTCGTGGCCTTCTGCGCCTCCGTCGACCGTTCCGCCGCGTCCGGCGCGGGCGCGGGCGCGGGCGGGGGCGGGGGCGGGGGCGGGGGCACCGTCGGGCCGCCGCCGGCCTTGCCCGGTCCCACCCTCGGCACCCTTGGCACCCTCGGGATCGCCAAGGGCCTGAACGTCGTCGTGACGTGCTCAGGGCCGTGCAGCTACACCCTGACGCTGGGCCTGAGCGCCAAGACCGCCAAGCGGTACGGGCTGGGCAAGCGGGCCACGACCGTCGGGCGGCTCACGGGTGCCCTCCTGGCCGCCGGCTCCAAGACGACGAAGCTGAGGCTCACCGCCAAGGCCCGCCAACGCCTCAGACGGGCCAAGAGCGTCCCGGCGACCCTGCGTCTGACCGTCAAGAACTCCGCGGGCAAGGTCACCGTCAAGACCAAGAGCATCACGCTGAGGCCCTAGAGATGCCCCGCCTGCGCGCCGCCAGCGCCGTGCTCGCCGTGCTCGCGACGCTCACCGCGGCGGCCCCCGCCCGGGCCGAGGACCACATGACCATCGGCGGGCCGGTCGTGAGCCTCGTCAGCCAGGACGAGTACTTCGCGCGCTACAGCGTCGTCACGGACGTCCGCACCGAGTTCGACCACACCCGTTCGCAGTGGGCGCTGCCGTACACGTGCGACAACAGCACACAGGGCCTCACCGGATACGCCGACAGCGCCACGAAGACGAAGTACTTCATCAACCAGCAGACGATCATCCTCGTCCCGCTGGGGTCCCTCTGCTCGGTCACCGCGACCTGGCTCGTCGGGGGCGGCGGCTGCTCGCTGTGCGACGGCAGCGCCACGTCGTCGCCGACGACGTTCGCGGTGCCCCCCGGCCAGCCGCGCCGCCGCTACGACCCGGCGGAGAAGGCGGCGGCCGCCCGGCTGCGGGACTCCGCGCGCCGCCTGTCGGCGAAGTACTACGCCGACTGCCAGACGGGGGGCATCCTGTGCGGCTTCTCCGCGATCTACAACGGCATCGCCTGGTACCAGGACCGGATCGTGAACGACCCGCCGGACCGCCGCTACCGCCAGCGCGTGCGGCTGTCCCGTCCTGCCCCGCGGCGCTTCACGCCCGCCCAGGCGGGGTCGGCCGCGGCGGCACTGAACGCCCTGGCCGCGGCCGGCAGCGACGTCCTGGCGGCCGGCCGGGCAACGGACGTCGCGGTCGACCGGGCGCAGGGCGCTGCCGACGCGAAGAAGCCCAAGGACGACAAGCGGCAGATGGTCGACGCCAGGGCGTTCGCAAAGCGCCTGGCCGGGGCGCTGGACCGCTTCACGAGTCGCTCGACCGCGGCGGCCGCCGCCCTGGCCACCGCGCACCCGCCGGCCTTCGCCGCCGCGCTGGACGCGCCGGGCTGGACCGCGGCGCGCTCCCAGCTCTTGTCCACGGGGGTTGCCCCCGCGCTGTCGGCGGAGCTGCGGCGCCTGGGGCTGCCACCCGACCTCGTCACGCAGACCCGCGGCGCCATGGCGTCGGTCGCCACCGTCGCGGACGGGGACGCGGGCGCCCTGTTGGCGGACCCGGAGCTCCTGACCGCGCAGCGCAAGGCGGCCCAGATGCTCCGCGGCTGGGCCAAGAAGCGCTAGTCCGCCTGACCCTGCGAGCATCCCGGCATGGCCGATCGCCTGACCCACCTGGACGAACACGGCGCCGCACGGATGGTCGATGTCGGCGGCAAGGCGGCCACCGCCCGCCGTGCCGTCGCCCGCGGGCTCGTGCGCATGAGCCCGCAGACCGCGGCGGCCGTCGCGGCCGGCGACGCGCCGAAGGGCGACGTCCTCGGGGTGGCGCGCATCGCGGGGATCCTCGCGGCCAAGCGCACGGGCGAGCTCATCCCCCTCTGCCATCCGCTGTCGCTGGACCACGTGGACATCGACGGCACCGTCGACGCCCAGGCGGGCACGGTGACGCTCACCGCGACCGCGTCGACGACCGGCCGCACCGGCGTGGAGATGGAGGCGATGACGGCGATCAGCATCGCCGCACTGACCGTCTACGACATGGTCAAGGGCCTGGACAAGGGGGTCGCGATCGAGCAGATCGTGCTCCTGGCCAAGGACGGCGGCAAGAGCGGCAGCTGGCGGCGGGTCGAGACGTAGGAGCCGCCGCGGCACGTTGGCGCTCTCCCAGGCGGCGCCCAGCGCGTTTGCCGATCGACTACGCCGATAGTGGCGCGTCGGCGCTCTTCCGGACGCCGAAGCCGTCGCTCGCGCCCCAAAACACCACGGGCTTCGCACTCCCCCGTCAATGCGGCTGTTTCAAGCGCCCCCGCACCACGCCCACCTCAATCGCGCCAGCGCCACAAGCGCCGGCACCCAGACCTCACGGCCCCAAGCAAGCCCCTTGCTCAGCCCCGGGCGCCCTGCGTATACCGTTGGCCGCGGCATGCGCACCGCGGTCCTGACGATCTCCACCTCCCTGACCGCCGGCAACGGCGAGGACGTCTCCGGCCCGCGGCTGGCGGCGCTCGCCACCGCGGCGGGCTGCCAGGTCGTCGTCCAGGAGGTGCTGCCGGACGACCGCGGCACGATCGCCGCGCGCCTGCGCGAGCTCGTCGCCGACGACCACGCCGTCGTCCTGACGACGGGTGGGACCGGCTTCACGCCCGACGACCACACGCCCGAGGCCACGCTCGACGTCATCGAGCGCGAGGCGCCCGGGATCGCCGAGGCGCTGCGGGCCGAGGGCCTCAAGCACAAGCCGCATGCCATGCTCACCCGCGGGGTTGCCGGGCTGGCCGACGGCACGCTCATCGTGAACTTTCCCGGCAACCCCAAGGCGCTGGACGAGACGTTCGGCGTGCTCGCCGCCGTCCTGCCCCACGCCGTCAAGACCCTCAGGCGTGCCGATGGCCAACGCACCGGCCATTGAGCTGGACGGCGTGTCGCGCCTGTACGGCGAGCGACGAGCACTGGACGGGGTCACGCTGAGCGTCCCGGCGGGGGCGACGCTCGTCGTCTTCGGGCCCAACGGCGCGGGCAAGTCCACGCTGCTGCGGGTTCTCGCGACGCTGCTGCGCCCCAGTGCGGGCGTCGCGCGCATCCTCGGCGAGGCGCTGCCGGCGCGATCGTGGGCGATCCGTGGGCGCATCGGCCTGCTGACCCACGAGCCGTTGCTCTACGGCGACCTCTCCGCACGCGACAACCTGCGCCTGCACGCCCGGCTGCACGGCGTGCCGCTGGCGCGCGTGGACGACCTGCTGACCCAGGTGCGCCTGCAGCGGCGCGCCGACGAGCCCGTCCACACATACTCGCGCGGCATGTTGCAGCGGACGGCCGCCTGCCGTGCCGTGCTCCACGATCCGCCGGTGCTGCTCCTCGACGAGCCGCGCGCCAACCTGGACCCCGGCGCCGCGGAGCTGCTGGAGCCGCTCATCGGCGCGGCGTCCGGGCGCACGCGGGTGCTCACGAGCCACGACCCGGCCGCCGGGCTGGCCGAGGCCGACCTTGTGCTGGGGCTGCGGAGCGGCCGCCAGGCCTTCCTGGGCACCCCCGCCGACATCGACGTGGCGACCGTGACCGAGCTCTACCGCCCATGAACGAGCCACGGCGCATGACGCCCACGCGCACCGCCGTCGGCGCCCTGCTGCGCAAGGAGCTCCTGCTCGAGCGCCGCGTGCCGCAGGTCATCCCGGCGATGGCACTGTTCTCGGTCACGACGTTCGTCGTCTTCCGCTTCGCACTGGACCGCACGAGCGTGGAGGGCAACGTCGCCAGCGGCGTGTTGTGGGTCACGCTGCTCTTCGCCTCCATGCTCGGAGCCAACCGGCTGTTCGTCACCGACCACGAGGAGGGCGGCATCGAGGCCTTCCTCCTGGCGCCGGTGGACCGCACCTCGCTCTTCCTCGCGAAGGCGACGACGTTCTTCGCCTTCCTGCTGCTCCTGGAGCTCGTCGCCGTCCCGGCGTTCGTCGTCCTGCTGCTCGAGCCGGGGCTGTCGATCGCCGACGTCGGGCGCCTTGCGGCGATCCTCCTGCTGGCGGACGTCGGGATCGCCGTGATCGGCACGCTCTTCGGCGCGCTGGCCATCCAAACGCGCTCGCGGGACCTGATCCTGCCGCTGATGGCGCTGCCCCTGCTGGTCCCGGTGATCATCTCGGGCGCGAAGGCCACCGCGCCGGTGTTTGCCGCCGCGGGCGCAGGCGGACTCCCAGGACGCTATCTGGCGCTCCTCGGCCTCTATGATCTGGTCTTCGGGCTCCTCGCGTACGCCGTCTTCGACTTCCTGCTCGACGACTGACGCCCGGGAGCCACGTCCGAGGTCTGGTCTCCGCGATGTACTCATCCAAGCTGCGTTCCCTCTCCCTGGCCACCGCCGCCGTCCTCACCGGTGCGTTCGTCCTGGCCGCGTTCTACGCGCCGATCGAGGCCGACCAGGGCTTCTCCCAGAAGATCTTCTACGTCCACGTCCCCATGGCGATCGTCGCCCTCGGCGGCTTCGTCTTCGGCGGGATCGAGGCCGTGCGGTACCTGCGCACGCGCGACCCGCGCCACGACATGCGCTCCTATGTCGCGATCCACATGTCGGTCATCCTCGGCGTCGGCGTCCTCGTCACGGGCTCGATCTGGGCCCGGGCATCGTGGAACGTGTGGTTCGAGTGGCGTGAGCCGACGCTCGTGAGCTTCCTCATCATCTTCCTTCTGTACTGCACCTACCAGCCGCTGCGCTTCTCGATCGTCGACCCGGAGCGCCAGGCGCGCTACGCCTCGGTCTTCGCGATCACCGCGGGCGCCTTCGTGCCCCTGAACTTCATGGCCGTGCGCCTCGCCGACCCCTTCATCCACCCGCGCATCCTGAACAACACGACCGGCGGCGCGCTCCCGGTGGAGATGAAGATCCCGTTCTACATCGCGCTCGTGGGCATGACGCTGCTGTTCGTCACGCTCTGGAAGCTCGAGATGACCCACAAGCTCGCCAGGGGTCGCGTGCGCAGCCTCCAGCGTCGCGTCGATGCCGCCGCCGGTGACCGTGACGCCCTGGGTCCCGCCCCCCGCTCCGCCGCCCCGCAGGTGATCGCATGACCACGCTGGCCGCCAACTTCCCCGACAACTCCGGCTACGTCGTCGCGGCGTACCTCGTGTTCTTCGCGCTGCTCGTCATCTATCTCGCGATCACCGCGTTCCGCCTCGTGAGGCTCGAGCGCCGGCTGACTGACCTGACGCAGCAGCTGGACGCGAACGAGCAGCTCGCGGCCGACCCCGCGCCCAGCGCCGAGCCCGTCCGGGAGGAAGCCTCGGCATGAGCCAATCCTCCGCCGAGCTGCTGACGCTCGGGATCTCCTACAAGACCGCGCCGGTCGCGCTGCGCGAGCGCCTTGCGCTCACCGAGCTGGAGGCCGGGCGCTTCGTCCAGTCCCTCGTCGAGGATGCCGTCGTCGACGAGGCGGTCGCGATCTCCACGTGCAACCGCACCGAGATCTACCTCGTGTCGGCGGACCCGGTGCGCGCCGAGACGGCGCTGCTGGGCGCGCTCTCCCGGCGCGCGGACATCCGCCCGACGGAGCTGGCCGGCCTCATCTACTCCCCGCGCAACTGCGACGCGGCCCGGCACCTGTACCGGGTGACGAGCGGCCTGGAGTCGATGATCGTCGGCGAGGCCGAGGTGCAGGGCCAGGTCAAGCGCTCCTACGAGGCGGCGCTCGCCGCCGGCACGACGGGTCCGCTGACGAACAAGCTCTTCACCGCCGCCCTGCAGACCGGCAAGCGCGTGCGTTCGGAGACCGGCATCGGCTCCTCGCGGACGAGCGTGTCGACGGTCGCGGTCGACCTGGCCGCCGACGTCGTCGGGGACCTCGCCGACCGGGACGTCCTCATCATCGGCGCCGGCGAGACCGCCGAGCTCACCGCGCAGGCGCTCGCCGCCCGCGGCGTCACCACGATCTTCGTGGCCAACCGCCACGCCCAGCGCGCCCTCTCGCTCGCCGAGCGCTTCGGTGGCAGCGTCGTCTCCCTCGACGAGCTCCCCGCCCGCCTCGAGCGCGCCGACATCGTCGTCTCCTCGACCTCCTCGCCGCACCCGATCGTCGGCGTCGAGGAGCTCGAGCTCGTCATGAACGAGCGCGGCGGCCGCCCGCTCGTCCTCATCGACATCGCCGTGCCGCGCGACATCGAGTCCGACTGCGGCGAGCTGCCCGGCGTCACCCTCTACGACATCGACGACCTGCAGGCCGTCGTCGCGCGCAACATGTCCGTCCGCGAGGGCGAGCGCGAGCAGGCGACCGCGATCGTCGAGGACGAGATCGTCCGCTTCGCCCGGTGGATGGGCCAGCTGGACGTGCGGCCGACGATCACGGCCCTGCGCGGACACGGCACGTCGATCGTCGACGAGGTGCTCGCCGAGAACGCCGGCCGCTGGGAGAGCGCCTCACCGCGTGACCTTGCGCGCATCGACGCGCTGGCCCGCGCAGTGATGCAGCGCCTGCTGCACGAGCCGACGATCCGCCTGAAGGGCATGCAGGCGCACGGCACGAGCACCGGGCACGGACGGCTGCAGCTCGTGCGTGAGCTCTTCGCCCTGGACGAGAGCACCTCGCGGACCGACGGTGCGGCGGCCTCGGACGGCCGCATCGCCGGAGCGACGGACAACGTGCGGGCGCTGGACGAGCGCCGGCGCGGCGCGTAGGCCTGCGGCATGCGCATCGGCACGCGGGCGAGTCCGCTGGCGCTGGCCCAGGCCCGGCTCGTCGCCGACGCGCTGGGTGGCGGCGAGATCGTGCCGATCACGACGACGGGAGACCGCAACCGCGCCCTCGCCGACAAGGCCAAGTGGGTCACCGAGCTCGAGCGCGCGCTCGTCGACGGCACGATCGACGTGGCGGTGCACTCCGCCAAGGACGTCCCCACGACGCTCCCCGACGGCTTGGAGCTCGTCGGCTGCCTGCCCCGCGAGGATCCGCGCGACGCCGTCTGCGGCACGCTGCGAATCGACGGGCGCCCCGCCCGGGTGGGGACCGCGTCGCTGCGCCGCGCCGCGCAACTGCGGGCGCTCGGCGCGGGCGGAGATGGCGCCGGACTGGAGGTCGTGGAGATCCGCGGCAACGTCGACACGCGCCTGGGCAAGCTCGCCACCGGCGAGGTGGACGCGGTCGTGCTGGCGCTGGCCGGCCTGCGGCGCCTCGGGCGCGAGCAGGCCGTCGACCAGGTGCTGGACGACCTGGTGCCCGCGGCCGGGCAGGGCACCGTCGTGCTGGAGGCGCGGACCGGCTCCCAGGTCGACCTGCGCCACGCCCCGACCTGGCGTGCCCTGACCGCCGAGCGCGCGTGCGTGCACGCCCTGGGCGCGGACTGCGCCTCGGCCGTCGGCGCGTACCTGCGCGGGGACGGCACCCTGGTGGCTTGGGTCGGCAGCGTGGACGGAGGGACCTGGCTGCGGGACGAGCTGCGCGCGGGGATGGGTGGGACGCAGGACGACCCGGCCGCCCTCGGCCTGCAGGTCGCCGGGCGGCTGCTGGCCGCGGGCGCACACGACATCCTGCACGCCGAGAGCCCCGCATGAGCACCGATGCCCCCGTCCAGCCCGGCACCGTCTACCTCGTCGGTGCCGGCCCCGGCGACCGCGGCCTCATGACCGCACGGTCGCTGGAGCTCGTCGCGAGCGCCGACGTCATCCTCTTCGACAAGCTCATCCCCGCGGACGCGCTGAGCGGCGCCCGGACGGACGCGGTGCTCATCGACGTGGGCAAGATCGGCGGTGGCAAGCAGGTGCCGCAGGAGACGACGACCGCGCTGTTGCTGCAGCACGCACTGGGCGGTCAGGACGTCGTGCGCCTGAAGGGCGGTGACCCGTTCGTGTTCGGGCGCGGCGGCGAGGAGGCGCAGGCGTGCGCGGCCCACGGCGTCCCCTTCCAGGTCGTCCCGGGCGTCACCGCCGGCATCGCGGCCTCCGCTTACGCCGGCGTCCCGGTGACGCAGCGCGGCCTGGCGGCCGCCGTGGCGTTCGTCACCGGCCACGAGGACCCGGCCAAGCCCGAGACGCAGATCGACTGGCCGGCACTCGCCGCCTTCCCGGGGACGCTCGTCTTCTACATGGGGGTGCGCCAGCTGCCGCGCATCGCCGAGCAGCTCGTCCTCGGCGGGCGCTCCGCCGACGAGCCCGTCGCCGTCGTCGAGCGCGGCACCTACGGTGACCAGCGCTCGATCCGCGGCACGCTCGCCACGATCGCCGACGACGCCGTGGCCGCAGGTGTCAAGCCTCCGTCGATCACCGTCATCGGCCCGGTCGCCGCCCTCCACGACGAGCTGTCGTGGCTGGATGCCGCCCGCCCGCTCGCAGGGGTCACGGTCGCCGTGACGCGTGCACGGGCGCAGGCCAGCACGCTCGCCGCCCGGCTGCGTGCGCTCGGCGCCACCGTCGTCGAGGCACCGGCGATCAGCATCCAGCCGCTCGAGGTGCAGGTCCCGGACCCGCGGGAGTTCGACCTCGTCGCCTTCACCTCCCCCAACGCCGTGACGCGCTTCTTCGAGGGCGTCAAGGACGCCCGGGCGCTCGCGGGGTCGACGGTCGCCGCGATCGGGCCTGGGACCGCGCGGGCGCTGCGCGAGCACGGCATCGTCGCCGACGTCGTGCCGCCGCGGTCGATCGCCGAGTCCCTCGTGGACGCGCTCGCCGAGGTCCCGGTGACGCGCGCGCTCATTCCACGCGCCGAGGAGGCGCGCGACGTGCTCCCGGATGCGCTCGAGGCGCGCGGCGCGCAGGTCGTGGTCCTCCCGCTGTACCGCACGATCGCCGAGCCGCTGGACGACGAGGCCCGCGCGGGCGCCCTCGGCGCGACCTATGCGACGTTCACCTCCGCCTCCAGCGTCCGCTTCTTCCATACGGCCGCCGGGACCCTGGATGGCCCGCGTCTCGTCTCGATCGGGCCCGCCACGAGCGCGGCGCTGCGCGAGCTCGGGTATGAGCCTCACGTCGAGGCGGAGGTCCACACGCCGGACGGCCTCGTCGCTGCGCTCGTGGCCGATGCGTCCGCCTGAGGCGGCACGCCGACGCGGGACACATAGACTCACGCGGTGACCGTCCCATCGCGTCCCATCACCTTCCTGTCGGACTACGGCATCGCCGACGAGTTCGTCGGCGTATGCCACGGCGTCATGGCGCGGATCGCCCCCGGCGCCCAGATCATCGACCTCGCCCACGGTCTGCCCCGTCACGACGTGCGCGCCGGGGCCCTGATGCTGCGTCGGGCGCTGCCGTTCATGCCCGCCGGTGTCCATCTGGCGGTCGTCGATCCCGACGTCGGGACCAAGCGGCGCGCCGTCGCGCTGCGGACCGCGGAGGAGGACCGCATCCTCGTCGGCCCCGACAACGGGCTGCTCGCGCTGGCTGCGCAGCGCTTCGGTGGCGCCATCGAGGCGGTCGACGTCAGCCGCTCCGTCCACCGCCTGGACCCCGTGTCGGCCACCTTCCACGGCCGCGACATCTTCGCCCCGGTCGCCGCGGCCCTCGCCGCCGGCGCCGAGCTCCTGGAGGCCGGGGACCCGATCGACGCCGACGAGATCACGCTGCTGCACATGCCGATGGCGATGGTCGAGCCCGAGGGGCTCGTCGCGCACGCCGTGGGCTTTGACCGCTTCGGCAACATCACGCTCGACGTCGAGCACCAGGAGCTGACCGGGACGGGCCTGCGGCTTGGGCGCCCGGTGCACGTCAACGACCACCGCGCCCACTACGCGGTCACCTTCTCCGACGTGGGCACCGGCGAGCTGCTGCTGTACGAGGACGCCTACCGGACCCTTGCGCTGGCCGTCAATCGCGGGTCCGCGCGCGACACGCTCGGCGTCGCGCTCGACGACGCGCTGACGATCCGCCCGGTGTGAGCCAGGGGGACGTACCCGCGCTCGGCCTGCCGCGGCTGCATCTGCGCCGGACGGCCTCGACGAACGACCGCGCGCGTGAGCTGGCGGAGGCGGGGGCGCCGCACGGCACGCTCGTCACCGCCGACGAGCAGTCCGCCGGCCGTGGGCGGCAGGGCCGCGCGTGGTCGGCGCCCGCCGGCCACGCCCTGCTGCTGTCGGTCGTCCTGCGCGACCCGCCGTCACTGCTGCCCCTGCACGCCGCGGTCGCCGTGGCCGAGACCGTGGCGGGCGTCGCGCTCGACGCCGCCGTCGGCATCAAGTGGCCCAACGACGTGCACCTGGACGGGCGGAAGGTCGCGGGCATCCTCGCCGAAGGTCGCCCCCAGGAGGGCTGGGCGGTGCTCGGCATCGGGCTCAACGCCGCGGTCCGCCTCGGGGATCTGCCGGCCGAGCTGCACGACACCGCCGCGACGCTGGGCTTGCAGCCGTCCCAGCGCGAAGGCGTGCTCGCCGCGCTGCTGCGCGAGCTGGAGCGTGCCCTCGTCCTGACGACGGGCGACCTGCTGGACGCCTGGCGCGCCCGCGACGCGCTGCGCGGGCGCGAGATCCGCTGGAGCGGGGGGAGCGGCACCGCCGCCGGCGTGGACGGTGACGGACGCCTGGTCGTCGAACTGGACGGCGGTGGGCGCACCACGCTCGACGCGGGCGAAGTGCACCTCGGCCGCGTCTGACCGCGACCGAATCCACGCCGCCGGCGGGGATTTCGCCGATACTGATGCTGTGTCCGATCGCAACGTCCTGGGTGGAGCGCTGGAGCCGTGCGGGACCGACCCCATCACCGGCTTCTACCGGGACGGCTGCTGCAGCACGGGCCCCGAGGACCTCGGGAGCCACACGATCTGCGCGGTGGTGACGGCCGAGTTCCTCGAGCACCAGCGGCGCATCGGCAACGACCTCAGCACGCCCGTGCCCCAGTACCACTTCCCTGGACTCGTCCCCGGCGACCGCTGGTGCGTGACGGCGGCCAACTGGCTGCGCGCCCATGGGGACGGCGCCGCCGCGTTCGTGGTGCTCGCGTCGACGCACCAGCGGGCGCTGGACATCGTGCCGCTCGACGCGTTGCGGGAGCATGCCGTCGACGTCCCGGCGGATCCCGGCTCGTTGCGGGAGTGACGCACGTCCCATTGAGTCCGGAGGTGGCGCGAGCGTCTATGCGCCAGGTCGGACCGCGTGTCGAGAACGCGACTCGCCATTCGTCGCGTGGGTAGACCCCCGAACACCAACCCCAGGAGCCACCATGCGCAACATCGTCATCACCTCATTCGTCACGCTCGACGGCGTCATCGAGTCGCCGGAGAAGTGGTCGTTCGACTTCCAGAGCGACGACACCGATCAGCACAACCTGGACGTCCTGCTCCCGGCGGACGACCTGCTGCTCGGCCGCGTCACCTACGAGGGCTTCGCCGCGGCGTGGCCCAACATGCACGACGAGAGCGGTTACGCCGACAAGTTCAACGCGATGCGCAAGGTCGTCGTCGCGACCACGCCCGTCGACGCGCACTGGAACAACACCAAGGTCGTCCGCGATGACGTCGTGGCACAGCTGCGCGCGCTCAAGCAGGAGCCGGGCGGCGACATCCTCGTGTGGGGCAGCGCGACGCTCGCCCAGACCCTGATCCAGCACGACCTCGTCGATGCCTACGAGCTGCTGCTCTGCCCGACGATCGTCGGTGGTGGCAAGCGCCTGTTCGCCGACGACGGTCAGCGGCACAAGCTCAAGGTCGCGGCTGCGAGGACCCTGACCGGCGGCATGGTCGCCCTGCGCCTGGAGCCGGCGACCGTCGCCACCCAGGCCGCGGGCGCGGGCGCGGGCTAGCCGACGCATGCCGGGCCGGGCTTTGGTCATGCTGGCCGAGATCCGCCCTCATCTGCGGCCAGATCGGCTGCGCTACCGTGACTGCATGAACTTCAAGAACCTCTCCAACGTGGCCAAGAAGGCCGTGGACAAACGCGGCGGGACCGAGAGTCTCAAGCAGGATTTCGGCGAGCTGCAGAGGATCGCCAAGGGCAAGGGCACGCCCGCGGAGAAGGCCAAGAAGGCTGCGGCGGCGCTCAAGACGCCCGGCGCGGCGGAGGGCCGTAAGGCCGCGGACACGCCCCCTGCGGACGGCCCGCCGCCCGCCGCCTGACCGACGTCGTCCCGCGCTAAGCGGCGTCGGCGTCAGCAGCCGCCGGCTTGGCGGTGCGACGGCGCGGCGCCGCCGGCTTCTCGTCGCCCGTCGTCGCCGCGACCGCGGCCTTCTTGGCGGCGGGCTTCTTCGCGGCCGTGGTCTTCGTCGCGGCCGCTGATGTCGTCGCCTTCTTCGCCGCGGGCTTCTTCGCCGCCGCGGGCTTCTTGGCCGCCGTAGGCTTCTTGGCCGCCGTAGGCTTCTTGGGCGCCGCAGGCTTCTTGGGCGCCGCCGCGCTGGTCTTGCGCGCGGTGGGCTTCTTCGGGACGGTCGGCGCGTCGGGCTCCGCGGCGGCGTCGGGCTCCGCCGCAGCGATGGCCTTCGCCGTCGTGCGCCTGCGAGCCGCGGGCTTCTTCGGGACGACCGGCGCGGCGGCCTCCACCGCGGCGTCGGACTCCACGGCGGCGGTGGCCTTCGCCGGCGTGCGCCTGCGAGCCGCGGGCTTCTTCGCAGCCTGTTCCAGCGCGGTCGCCGGGGCGGACGCCTGCTCGACGGCGGGCGCAGGCGTCGCTGCGGGTTCGACGAGCGGCGGTGCCTGCGAGTCGGCATCCTGAGCCTGAGGCTCCCCGGACGCGGCACCGGCTACGGCGGCCTGCACCGCCTGGTGGGCATCGCCGGCCTGCTTGGCGCCGTTCCGACGGCGCCGCCGCCGCGCCGAGCGCGACTGCCCCTGCCCGGGCGGATTCACCACGCCGCCACCGGAGGGCGAGGACGCGTTCCCGAGCGCCGCCGCGGCGGCCGCGATCGCGGCCTCGGGCGACACCTCGGGCGCCGGCAGCTGGCGCTGCTGCTGGGGCGCCTTGGACTCGGACCGGCGCGGGTTCCGCCGGCTGTTGGCGCTGGGGTTCTGATTCCCGTTGTCGGCACTCGGACCCACGGCCATCGGCATGGCCCCGGCGGCGACCGGCTGCTGGCCCTTCTTAGGCTTGTTGCGCCGGCGGCCCCGACGGCCCCGGGCCTTCGGGAAGTTGCGCAGGAGCTCCCGCGACAGGGCGCTGGGCTTGCGCGCCATGCGCGTGCGGGCCCCACGGATGACCTCCATTGCCTCGGGGGTGTGGGCAACGGCGGCCGCCAGGAGCGCGGCCGACAGCCGGCGGTCCTGCTTGCGGGAGGCGTGCACGAGCCGGCGGGCGTTGCGTGCATGGGCCCCACCGGAGGAGTTGACGAGCAGCCCGAGCAGGCGCTTCGTCTCCGGCCACCGCTGCACGGCGTACTCCTCGTGCACGTCGCGCGTCATGTCCGCCAGATCCCAGATCCACTGCGAGGCCTGGTCGCGGCGCCCGATGCGCTTCTCCGCCAGCGCCTGCAGGAGCACCTTGACGCCCTCGCGGCGCTCTTCGCGGGGCCAGGCGCCGACGATGTCGACGGCTTGCACAAACGCCTCGGGATCCTTGGCGCCCGCGATCTCCTGCAGCGCGCGGATGCGCAGCTGGGCGTTGCGGTTGCGCTCCAGCGCGGTGATGAGGAACCGGCGCTTGAGCTCACCGGAACGGTCGAACTGGAGCATCGCGCGGGCACGGCGCCAGCCGCTCGGCGCCACGCGAGCACCGGCGAGGGCAGCCCACATGTGCTGCTCGCCCCAGTCCAGGAACTCCACCGCGATGCGCCAGAGCTCGCGCTCGAAGACCTCGTGGCGGCGCTCCTCTTCGAAGCAGACCGGCACGACCCGGCGCTCGACGCGCAGACGGCGGCCGCGCCCGCGGCGCACGGGGCCCACGACGATCGCGCCACCGCGGTAGACGTCGCGGTCCAGCAGCGAGTGCAGCGTCACGACGGGGTCGTCGTTCTTCGTGGCCGGGTGGACGAAGTCGACGACCACGCCGGCCTCTTTGCCGGGGTGCGTGCGCGTCACGCGCCCGACGCGCTGCTGGTAGATGCGCTTGGACGCGGTGGGCGCCAGGTGCATGCAGACGGTGGCGCGCGGCGAGTTCCAGCCCTCGGCCAGCAGCTGGGCGTTGACGAGGACGTCGATCTCGCCGGACTCGTAGTCGGCGAGGATCTGGGCGAGCTCACGCTTGGGCGTCTCTCCGGACACTGCCTGCGCCTTGATGTCCAGCGCGCGGAAGGACTCGGCGACGTTGTAGGCGTGGCGCACGCCGGCGGCGTACACGACGCCCGGGACGCCGTTGAAGCGCGTCTTGTACAGGTCGGCGATCGCCATGTTGAACGGCAGCTGATCCAGCAGTTCGGCCAGCATCTCCTGGTCGAACTCGACGTCCACGTCGCCGCGGCGCAGCGGGACGTTGGCGATCGTCTTGACGTTCACTCCCGGCGGGATGCGGATACAGCGCAGCGGCGCGATCACGCCACGGCGCGCAGCCTGCGCGAGGTCAAAGCGCGAGGTCTGCGTCGGGAAGAGATCGGTGACGTGCCGGGCGATGAGCGCGCCGGTCGCCGTCATGCCGATGAAGATCGGGCCGGTCCACTCGCGGATCGCCGCGGACGTCTTCTCACCCAGGGCGGTGTGCGCCTCGTCGCAGATGACGATCGTGTAGGCGGGCGAGATGTTGCCCGCGTTGCGCACGAACCACTGGTACGTCTCGACGGTGACCGGTCCGTTGGCCAGATCGACACCGTCGCCGCCAAGGAGCGCGGGCGTGATGCGATCCTCGTAGCCGCGGGTCTTCAGCTCGCCGTGGAACTGGTCCACGAGGTTGCGGCGGTGGGTGAGGATGAGGACGCCGCCGGTGTGCGACGCCTCGACGAAGCCCATGGCGGCGACCGTCTTGCCGGCGCCGGTCGCGTGCTCGAACCAGAAGCGCTTGGCGGCGTTCGGATCGTCGGCGGCGCCCGGGGCGATGTCGTCGTCCAGGTCGTCGTCCGCGGCGTCGTCGTAGGAGGCGTCCTCGTCGTCGTGATCGTCCTCGGGGAGGTCCTCGATCTCGACGAAATCCTCGTCGTCGTCCTCGTCGTCCTCGTCCGGCGCCGCGGGTGCCAGCGGCTCGTCGTCCTCCTCGTCCTCGTCATCCTCGTCGACGTCCTCGTCGACATCGACGTCGACGTCCTCGTCTTCGAGAGCCTCGAGCTCGACCTCCTCCTCGGCCGCGTCGTCGTCGTGCGCGGCGGGCGTCTCGTCGACGGCGAGCACGGGGGCGGCAACGGCCGCGGGTGCGTCACCGGCCTGGCCATTGCCCTGTGCGGCAGCCAACAGCGCGGTGAGCGTTCCGGAGAGCGCGTCGACCTGATGCGGGTTCAGGAGGGTGCCGTCCGCCAGACGGGCGTCGTCCGCGGAGAGCACCCGCTCCAGGCCGAGCAGCAGCGAGTACCGGCGGCGCCACTTCGTCGACGGAACGTCGAGACCCTCCTCCAGCTCCTTCGCCGCGCGGTCGAAGGCGCGGCGTCGCGCCGTGCGCGGACGCAGCGCGGTCGCGACCGACTCCCCCTCGTGAATGAAGGGCTCGCGCGTGAACTGCTCGACGGCCCGCACCAGGGCGGGATCGGGTAGCGAAGTGGCCTGGTCGGCCACGGGAGTGGGCTCAGCCATGAGCGGCTCGGGTTCTCGATGGTTGGCCGCGGCGGAGGGCCTGCGACCGGGGACGGAGCCGGGAACCATCCCGGCAGTACGTGGGGACCTCCCAATACACGACCCCCACAAGCGGTTGCAGTAAGGATATCGCACCACAAGGCGGGACAGGGCCCGGCCCCGCAGGTCCGTCCCGCCGGCGTTCGCGAACTACGCTGTACGCCCATGCGCCCGCGCCGTCTCCTGACCGTCATTGCCGCCGCCGCCGTGCTCGTCGCGCTCGTTGCCGTCGGGCTCTCGCAGGCCCCTAGCACGGACACGAGTCCGAAGGCCACGAACTTCAGCCTCGCTCAGGCCGGCAAGGCACTGGCCGGGGCGCCGGCGCCCCTGGCCGCCTTGCACGCGCAAGGAGCGCGGCTGCTCGGCGGCGGCAACGGCGCGGTCACCGCCCGCCTGGACGCGCTCAAGGGCACGCCGGTGGTCGTCAACAAGTGGGCGTCGTGGTGCGGTCCGTGCCGCGCCGAGTTCCCGCTCTTCCAGCAGGCGAGCGTGAAGTTCGGCAAGCAGATCGCCTTTGTCGGTCTGGACTCGGGCGACAACCACAATGACGCCGTCCGCTTCCTGAAGCGGTTCCCGGTCCCCTACCCGAGCTATGAGGACCCCAGGGAGCACGTCGCCGGCGCCCTCAAGGCGAGCACGGCCTACCCGATCACCATCTTCTTCGACGCGACGGGCAAGCAGGTCTACATGCATCAGGGCGGCTACCCGACGCAGCAGAAGCTGGACGAGGACCTGCAGCGCTACCTCAAGCCTGCCACGTGAGTGACGGCCTTGCGCCGGCTCCGCCGGTCGGGCATGAGGTCCGTGTCGACACGCTGACGGGGCTGCGCTGCATCATCGCGCCGGCACGGGCCCAGCGCGCGGGAGCGCTGGCCGCCGTGTTGCCGGCAGGGCCCGTCCCCGAGCAGGACGACCCGTTCGCCGCCGGCCACGAGGACCGCACGCCGCCGGCGTTGCTGGAGGTGCCGCATCCGGACGGCCGCGCCGGCTGGGCGGTCCGCGTGGTGCCCAACCTCTATCCCGCGCTCCGCCCGGACGCGCCGCACCCCGAGCCGTCCCACAGGCCCGACCTCTTCGCCGCCACGGCGGCGACCGGCGCCAGCGAGGTCATCGTCAACGCCCCGGAGCCCGTGCAGGCGCTCGCTGACCTGGACGTGGCGCAGGTGGCGCTCGCGGTTGACACCTGGCGTACGCGCATGCGCGAGCACGCCGGGCGCGCCGCCTACGTGCACCTGCACGTCAACGAGCAGGCCGCCGGAGGTGCTTCTCAGGCCCACACCCACGCGCAGCTGCACGCCCTGGACTTCGTCCCCGCGCTCGTGGCCCGCGAGCGCGAACGCTTCGGGGCCTACGCCGTGCGGACGATGGGCGGGGACCTGCTGAGCGACCTGCTGCAGGAGGAGGTCCGGCTGCGGGAGCGGATCGTCGCCATCGATGACGACGCCGTCCTGCTCACACCGTTCGCCTCGGCGTCCCCGTACCGCCTCATGCTCGTGCCGCGCCGCGGCCGCGAGCGCTTCGAGGACGAGGGCGGCCCGTCCGGTGCCGCGTTGCTGCACGACGGGCTGCGCCGCCTGGCGCGCCGCTTCGGCGCCAGCCCACCGCTGACGCTCTGGGTCCGGACGGCGCCCCAGGGCGCCGAGCGCTTCTGCTGGCACGTCGACATCATGCCGCGCCTCGCGCCGCTGGCCGGGCTGGAGCTCGGGACCGGGGTGCACCTGAATCCGGTCTCCCCCGAGCGTGCCGCGGCGGAACTGCGCGACGCATGATCCTCGTCGTCCTGGCGATCCTCGCCTCGGCCACGGCCGGCGCGACGGTCGAGCACCGCTGGCACGAGCAGTCGGTGGTCGTCACCGATCGTGCGATCCAGATCCTGCTGTACGTGCTCATGCCGTTCATCACGTTCTTCGTGATCGCACGCCTGGACCTGCATGCCGGCGTGGGTGCGGGTCTCGCCCTGGCCTGGGTCGAGATCCTGGCCGTCGGAGCGATCGCGTGGGTCGTGGCCACGCGCGCGCTGAAGCTCGAGCGGCCCGCGGCCGGCACCGTCGTCGTCTGCTGCATGCTCGCGAACACGGGCTACCTCGGCATCCCGCTGAACGCGGCGCTGCTCGGCCGCGACGCGATCGCCCCCGCGATCGCCTGGGACGTGGCGGTCAGCGGCCCGATGCTCTTCACCTTCGGCTTCGGGATCGCGGCGGCGTGCGGCACGCAGGCCGGGGACACGTTCAAGGAGCGCCTGCGTGCGTTCCTCACGCGCAACCCGCCGCTGATCGCGCTCGTCGCGGCGCTGCTGGTCCCCGACGCGTGGGCGCCGAGCGTCCTCGTCGACATCGCCCGCGTCTCCGCGATCGCCCTGCTGCCCGTGGGCTTCTTCGTGCTCGGCGCCCACCTGGCGCGCGAGCAGGAGGTCGGCGTCGTCACCTTCCCGCCGCCGCTGACCAGGCCGGTGGCGGCGATCCTGGGCCTGCGCCTCGTCGTCGCGCCGGCGCTCTTCACGTTGCTGGCGCTGTCGCTGCACGGGGTTCCGGATGCCTACCGCCTGCAGGCCGCGATGCCGTGTGGCATCAATGCCCTCGTCGCCGCGCACACCTACGGACTGGACCTGCGGATGGCGGCCAGCGCCGTCGCCTGGGCGACCGCGGTGACCGTCGTCGTCGCGGCCGTCGCCGGGGCGGTGACCTGACGGTGCGAGCGCTCGTCCAGCGGGTGTCGTCCGCGAGCGTGACGGTGGACGGCGCCGTCGTCGGGTCGATCGGCCCAGGGCTCCTCGTGCTGCTCGGCGTCACCCACGACGACGACGCGGCCGTCGCCGATCGCCTCGCGGACAAGCTGCTGACGCTGCGGATCTTCCCCGACGCCGAGGGGCGCATGAACGAGCCGCTGGGCCCCGATCGCGAGGTGCTGTGCATCAGCCAGTTCACGCTCTACGGCGATGCACGCAAGGGCACGCGGCCCTCGTATATGGCGGCGGCCCCGCCCGCGATCGCCGAGCCGTTGTACGCGCGGGTCTGCGACGCCCTGGGCGCGGCGCGGGGGGTGTTCGGCGCGGACATGCAGGTTGCGCTCGTCAACGATGGGCCCGTGACGCTCCTGATCGAGGTCCCGACACCGCCGGTCGCGCCCTGACGCCTCACTCCGGGCTCCCGATCTAGACTGGTCGGCATGCCGCCGACCGATCGATTCGTCTGCTCCTTTGCCGCGGAGCCCCCACAGGACGGGCTGCCCTACGGCCGCTGGGCGGACCGGCTGCGCGTGGAGTACCTCGCCGCGTGCCTGCGCATCGACGACGAGGGTGAGGATCTCGGCGAGGCCGGTGAGATCGTCTGGTACCCGGACCGCACGTACTACGGGCGGACGTACGTCCCGGCGTCCACGCGGACGAGCACCGGCTACGAGCTCTACGGCTACGTCTCGTTCTTCCCGGGCACCGAGGACGAGGACCCTTCGGACCTGCAGGCCACCGCGGACTTCACCGCCGAGACGGCGGACGCCAACCCCGACTGGAAGCTCGACCTCTGCGAGGACGTCATCGGCTCCTGGCGCGGCGAGGACGGCAACGTCGCCGCGATGACGCTCGTCTGGGGCCGCCCCCTCATCGACGGCGGCGCCATCGCCACCGCCGAGCTCGCGGACCTGAACGTCGACCAGTGCGTCCTGCGCGACGGGCGCTTCACGCTCATCGCCCCGGACAACTACCGCCAGGACATCCTCGACATCAAGCTCTTCAGCATGAACGGCACCGAACTGGCCCGCGAATCCCTCTACGAAGACGACGGCGACGAGGACGGGGACGAGGACACCGAGGACGCGGTCGTCACGCCGTGACCGACGTGGCGGCGGTGATCCGCAGCCGCCGGACGCACAAGGCCTTCGGCCCCGATCCGGTGCCCGACGCGGTGCTGCGCGAGCTCTTCGAGCTCGCGGCATGGGCCCCCAACCATCATCTGACGAACCCCTGGCGGTTCCGCGTGCTCGGCCCACGGTCGCTCGCCGCGCTGAAGGCCGCCGCGGACGCGCAGGTGCCCGGCAGCGGCGCAAAGCTGGACCGCGCGCCGACGCTCGTCGTCGTGTCGACGCTCGTCGGTGAGGACCCTGTCGCAGCCGAAGAGGACCTCTGCGCGACCGCCGTGGCCGCCTACCTCGTCCTCCTCGGTGGCCACGACCGCGGGCTGGCCGGCTACTGGCGCACCCCGGCCGTCCTGCGCGACGACGCGGGCCGCGCCGCGGTCGGCCTGGGACCGGACGAACGCGCCATCGGCCTCCTGCATCTCGGGCACGGCCGTCAGGAGCAGCGCGTGCCGGAGCGCGCGCCGGTGGACGAGATCGCCTCCTGGCTGCCGTAGCGGCTCGAGCGGCGGCCGATGAGGCTCAGCAATCTAGGAGGAAGCACGCGATGTCCATAGATCACGTCCTCGCCGTCGTCCCGGTGGCCGACTTCGACGCTGCGCACGCTTGGTATGAGCGTCTGTTTGGCCGTCCCGCCGACAACCTGCCGATGGAGGGTCGACTCGTCGAATGGCGGGTGACCGACAGTGGCTGGGTCCAGGTCACTCACGACGCCGATCGCGCCGGCTCGGCCCTCCTGAACTTCGCGGTGGACGACTTGGACCAGCACGTCGCCGACGTCTTGGGAAGGGGGCTGGCGCCGGGAGCGATCGAGACCGTGAACAAGGGCGTGCAGCTCTGCGCCATCCGCGATCCCGATGGCAACACGATCACCTTCATCGGGGACTTCCGCGTCCAGTACTGACAGCGCGAGCCGGCGAGCGGCGGCGAGTGCCGGCGGGCGGGCGGCGAGTGCCGCGGGCGGGCGGCGAACCGCTGTGGCTGGCGCCCAGACCTCACGCCCCCAGGCGTGCGATCGGTCTACGCCGCCGCGGTCGGGACCTGCAGCGCGATCTCGCTGTCGGTGAGCGGGAAGTGGCACGCGGCGACGTTCCCGCCCTCCTTGACCTCCAGTGCGGGCGGATCCACGTCGCAGGTGCCCAGCACGACCTTCGGGCAGCGCGTGTGGAAGCGGCAGGCGGACGGTGGGTTGGCCGGTGACGGGACGTCTCCGCCGAGGATCTGGCGCTTCTTCGCGGCGGCGAGCACCGGGTCGGGCACCGGGACGGCGCTGAGCAGCGCGCCCGTGTAGGGGTGGCGCGGATGGGCGTAGAGCTCGTCGGCGCCCGCCAGCTCGACGATCTTGCCGAGGTACATCACGGCGATGCGGTCGCACATGTGCCGCACGACGGACAGGTCGTGGGCGATGAAGATGATCGTGAGGCCCAGGTCGTGCTGCAGCTCGCGCAGCAGGTTGAGGATCTGCGCCTGGATCGACACGTCGAGCGCCGAGACCGGCTCGTCGGCGACCACGACCTTCGGCTTCAGGGCGATCGCGCGGGCGACGCCAATCCGCTGGCGCTGGCCGCCGGAGAACTCGTGGGGCAGCCGGTTGTAGTGCTCGGGGTTCAGCCCGACCTGATCCATGAGCTCCTGCACGCGCTTCTTGCGCTGGCCGTCATCGGGCTCGATCCCGTGCACGACGAACGGCTCAGCGATGATGGAGCCGACGGTCTTGCGGGGGTTCAGCGACGAGTACGGATCCTGGAAGATCATCTGCATGTCGCGGCGCAGGGGCTTGAGCTGCTTGCGCGACATGCCGGCGATGTCCTGACCCTCGTAGAGGATCGACCCGCTCGTCGGCTCCAGCAGGCGCGTGATGAGGCGTGCGGTCGTGGACTTGCCACAGCCCGACTCACCGACGATCCCGAGGGTCTCACCGGCGTTCACGTCGAAGCTCACCCCGTCCACCGCCCGCACCGCGCCGACCTGCCGGGAGATGATCACGCCGCTCTTGATCGGGAAGTGCTTGACGAGGTCCTTGACCTGGATGATGGGCTCAGGCGCCATCGGAGGCCTCCTCGGGGTCGTTGGTGATCCCGGCCTCGACCGCGGCGACGGCGGGAGTGCGGCCGGCCTTCAGGTCCGCCCAGATCCGCTTGCGCTCGCCCGCGGGGATGAGGCAGCGCACGACGTGCGTCGGGTCGTTGGGGATCGGCTCGAGCGTCGGGTCCACGGTCACGCACTCCGGCCGCACGTACGGGCAGCGGGGATGGAAGTGGCAGCCGGTGGGCCGGTTGATGAGCGACGGCGGGCGACCGGCGATCGGGACCAGGGGCTGATCGCGCGGCGTGTCCAGGCGAGGGATCGACTTCAGCAGGCCCCACGTGTAGGGATGCTGGGGAGCCGCGAAGATCTGGTCCTTGGGCCCGCGCTCGACGATGCGCCCGCAGTACATGACGGCGATGTCGTCGGTGACCTCCGCGACGACCCCGAGATCATGGGTGATCAGGATGACCGCCGTGTCCAGCTCGGACTGCAGGCGCCGGATGAGCTCCAGGATCTGTGCCTGGACGGTCACGTCCAGCGCGGTCGTCGGCTCGTCGGCGATGAGCATGCGCGGGTTGTTGCACAGGCCCATCGCGATCATCACCCGCTGGCGCATGCCGCCGGAGAACTCGTGCGGGTAGGAGTCCAGGCGCCGTCGGGCGTCGGGGATCCCGACGAGCGCGAGCATCTCGGCGGCGCGGTCACGGGCGGCCGCCTTGGACACCTTCTGGTGCATCTGCACCGCCTCCACGAGCTGGCGGCCGATCCGGTACATCGGGTGCAGCGAGCTCATGGGGTCCTGGAAGATCATGGCGATCGGACCGCCACGCACCGTGCGCATCTCCTGCTCGCTGGCCTCCAGCAGGTTCTTGCCGTCGAAGAGGACCTCGCCGGTGATCTCGGCGTTGCGCGCGCGTGTCAGGCCCATCACGGTCAGGGAGCTCACGGACTTGCCCGAGCCGGACTCGCCGACGATGCCAAGCGTGCGCCCGGGCTCGACGGTGTACGAGACACCGTCGACGGCGTTGACGACGCCGTCCTCCGTGGTGAAGCGGACCGTTAGATCCTTGACTTCCAGCAGCGGAGCCATGACTAGTACCTGACTCTCGGGTCGAGGAAGGCGTAGAGCACGTCGACCACGAGGCTCGTGAGACACACGGCCAGCGCCAGGAAGAGCGTCGTGCCCTGGATGGTCTGCAGGTCGCCGCGCTGGATGGCGTCGAACGACAACCGCCCGATGCCGGGGATCGAGAACACCGACTCGGTGAGGATCGCGCCGCCGACAAGGATGCCGACGTCCAGGCCGAGGACCGTGACGAGCGGCGTGATCGCCGAGCGCAGGCCGTGACGGATGACCGAGCGCCCTGGCAGCCCCTTGGCGCGGGCGGTCCGGATGTAGTCCTCGCCCATCACCTCGAGCATGTTCGAGCGCAGCAGTCGCGCGTAGATCGCGGCGAACGCGGCGGCCAGCACCATCCACGGCATGATCAGCGCGTGCGCCTGCGCGAAGAAGCCGTGGGCCGCTGCGTAGGCGCCGACGCCGGGCAGCAGCGGGAACTTGCCCAGGTCGTCGGAGAAGAGGTAGGTGACCACCAGGCCCAGCCAGTACACGGGGGCGGAGATGAACAAGAGCGCGCTGCCCATCGCGACGCGATCCCAGATGGACCCGCGCTTGACGGAGGAGATCGTGCCGATGACGACACCGGCGGTGAACCAGATGACCGCGGCACCGGAGATGAGGAAGAGCGTGTTGGGCAGGCGGTCGAGGATCGTCGCCTTGACATCGACGTCGTTGATGTACGAGCGCCCGAAGTTGAAGTGGAAGACGAGGTCCTTCATGTAGGACCAGAACTGCTCGATCTTGGGCCGGTCGGTGCCGAGCTGCTGACGGATCGCGGCTATGCCTTCAGGCGTGGGGTTCTTGCCGGCCCGCAGCAGCGCGGGATCCGCGCTCGGCAGGATGTTGAAGATGACGAAGGTGATCGCGCTGATGAGGAACAGCAGCAGGATCGTCCAGAGGAGTCTGCGGATGATGTAGGTGCCCATGGGCGTCCTTAGGGGTCGTCGCGGTCCGCGGTGGCGGGCGCCTCCAGGCGCCCGCCACCACTGCGGACCAGTGCGGCTACTTCAGCGAGGTGAAGTTGTAGTCGAGGGCCGTGTAGTACCCGTTGACCGAGCCGTTGACGTCCTTGGACCACACGATCGTCGTGTTGTCCCAGATGAACGGGACGGCCGGAGCCTGGTCGACGATCATCTTGTCGATCTCCGCCCAGGCCTTGTAGCGCGCCTCACCGGTGAGCAGCGCGGCCTTGTCCATCGCCGCGTCGATCGCCGGGTCGTTGAGCTGGGCCAGGTTGTTGTTGCCGCCGTCCTTCGCGATGGCGCTGCCCTTGAACGTGGGCTCGAGCATCGACTGGGGGTCGTTGAAATCCTTGAACCACCCGGCGGAACCGCAGACCGCGACCTTCTTGGCCGGCACCTGGCAGTACTCCGTGTACACGGCGTCCTGCGGAACGGTGCGCAGCTTCACCTTGAAGCCGAGCTTCTCCAGCTGCGCCTTGGCGACCTGCGCCTGCGCCTTGCCCGGATCGGCATTGGCCGTGACCATGAGCAGCTCGTCGCTGCCCGTGTACTGGCCCGACGGGTAGCCCGCCTTCTTCATGTAGGACTCGGCCACCGCCATGTCACCACGCGGGTTGGCCAGGAAGTCCTGACCCATGCCCTTCTCACCGCCGGCCTGGTCGAAGCCGGGGATGCCCGGCGGGATGAAGTGCGTCCCGGGAATGCCGACGAACTTGCCGCCACGCGCCTTGACGGCCGCGGTGCGGTCGAACGCCGCGAGGATCGCCTTGCGGACGTCGAGGTTGTCCAGCGGCTTGATCGTCGTGTTCAGCGGGAACCAGCGGAAGCCACCGGCCGGCACCTGCTGGTACTGGTCCTTGTACTGGGTGGCCGCGAGCTTCAGCTCGGCGGACGGCGGGTTCGTGTCGATCGCCATGTGGGAGCCCTTGAGGATCTGCTGGGCCGCCACCGACATGTTCGACTCGTTCGTCGTCAGCTTGATCTCGTCCAGGTACGCCGGGCGGTAGTCCGTGGACTTGTCCCAGTTCGGGTTGCGGACGAGGTCGATGGACTTGCCCGCCTTGTACCCGGTGGTGTTGCCCTGCGCGTCGTTCTTGACCATGTACGGGCCCGACGCGATGACGTGCGTGTTGTACGTCGACGGGTTCTTCGCGTCGAACTTCTTGGCGTACTCCGGCGGCACCGGCGCCGTGATCGGCATCACCAGGGCGGCCGCGATGCTCGGCGCGGCCGCGGTGGAGAGCTTGATGACGAGCGTGTTGTCGTCGGGCGTCTCGAGGCCGCTGATCGGCTGGACGCCGGTGGTCGGCTTCTTGGGGGCGCCCTGGATCGCGGCGAAGTAGAAGGTGTACTGACCACCCACGTTCTTGGAGAACGAGCGCTCGAAGGCGTACTTGACGTCCTTGGAGGTGATCACCCGGTTGACCGGCGGGGCGAACTTGATGCCCGGCTTCAGCTTGACGGTGACCGTCTTGGCGTCGGCCGAGATGACGGGGTCACCGTCGGCGAGGTCGGCCGTCGGGGTCTCCTCGCCCGGCTTGAACGAGTAGAGCATCCGGTTCGTGGCGTAGGCGACCTGGTAACCACCGGTGTAATAGGTATGACCGGTGTCCAGGTAGTCGACGTCAGAAGCGCCGAGCTGGGTCAGCACCCCTCCCTGCTTGCCCTCCGTCGGTGCCTTGGCCGGGGTGCCCGGCTTGGCGGCGGTGGATGAGCTCTTATCGTTACTACTGCCACAGGCAGAGACGCCGAGCGCGAGCGCGCCGACACCTCCGGCAAGGGTAAGACGCAGCATGCGACTGGTCATGGCGGTCCTTTCGGTCTTGGGGCATGGGAGCCCCGGTGCGAGTCGTACGGCAAGTGCACTGCGGGTCCTGCTGCGAACGGCGAACATCATGCGAACGGTGATCGGCGAAGGAACTACTTCGCGGTGCGGGAGTTGAGGGCGTCCTGCAGCCCGTCGCCGACGAGGTTGAAGGCGAGGACCGTGATCAGGAGCGCGAGGCCGGGGAACGTCATGTACCACCAGGCGTCGCGGAAGATCGTGGTGGCGTCGGAGATCATCTGGCCCCACGAGGCGGTGTCGGGATCGGCGCCGACACCGAGAAAGCTCAGCGCCGCCTCGTAGAGGATGTTCTGGGGGATGAGGACCGTCGCGTAGACGATGATCGGCGCGACGAGATTGGGCAGGATCTCCCGGAAGATGATGCGGGTGTCCGAGGCGCCGAGCGAGCGCGCGGCGTCGACGAACTCGCGCTCGCGCAGCGAGAGCACCTGCCCACGCACGATGCGTGCCATGTACGGCCACGAGGTGAGCGTGATGACGAAGATCACGACCCCCAGACCGGGCTGGATGAGGCCGTTGAGGCAGCCATCCGCACCGGAGCAGGCCACGCCCACGCCGACGGCGAGGACGAGGACGGGGAAGGCCAGCACGAGGTCCATCGTGCGGGTCAGGAGGCTGTCGGCCCAACCGCGGTAGTAGCCGGCGATGAGCCCGATGCTGACGCCGATCAGGACCGTGAGGGTGGTCGCGGCGAACGCGGTGATGAGCGAGACGCGGGCGCCGTAGACGACGCGTGAGAAGACGTCGCGGCCGAGCTGGTCCACACCGAAGGGGTGGCTGGCGGTGGGGCCGAGCGGCTGGCCGAAGTCGTCGGTCAGGTCCGAGTTCGTGATGTTCGGCTTCGGGGTGCCGACGATCTTGATGATGAGCGGGGCGAGGATCGCGACAAGGACGACGAACACGACGATGGTCAGCGCCGTGAGCGCGATCTTGTCGCCGCGCAGGCGTCGCCAGAAGAGCTCCAGCGGCGAACGCGCGGCGATCGTGGTAGGCCCGTCGGCCTCGTGGCCGGCGGGCTCCGGCTCCCTGGCGAGATCGAGGATCGGGGTGCTCACGGCCGGGCGGTCCGAGCGGTGCGGTGCTGCAGCATGGAGATGGGCTTCATTGGTGAGACGGCCTGACGCATCGGGGCAGCCGAGTGCGGCTCTCCCCCTTGGTGAACGGACATGACCATACCCCGTCGTCAAGGCCGGCGTCGGCAAGTTGTTGACCTGCACGCGGCGTTGTCAGCATGCGCGCAAGCGTTTGATGGCCGATCCGGACAAGCATCGTCTGGACGTTTATCCCACACGTCCGCCGTTGTCCAGAAGCACGTCGATCCTCGCCATACCCCCGCCAGGAGTCGAACCTGGATCCACCGCTTAGGAGGCGGTTGTCTTATCCATTGGACTACGAGGGCGCAGAACCGGGGTCCCGTCGATGCAAGTGTCGCACCCCGCCCCACCTGAGCGGATCCTCACCCGGCCTTAAAGCAACCTTGCCCTCGGCGTGGTGTGGTCTCTGCGATGCGCGACGAACTTCCTGCCCCCTCGTTGCGCCCGTACCGGCGCGGGGACTGGGTGCCGTCCTTCGTCGGACTGGCCGTGGCTGCCGCCGGGCTGGTCAACCTCATCAGCGCGCTGACGCCCGAGCTGCCCGGCCGCCTGCGCGCCACCGACGAAGCACTGCCCCACGAGCTCGTGCTCGCGGCCCACGGCTTGGCGCTCCCTGCCGGGCTGGCCCTGCTGCTCATGGGCTACTACCTCCGCCGGCGCCGTCAGCGTGCCGCGCGGGTCGCCCTGGCGCTGCTGCTCGCCGCCGGCGCCCTGAACATCCTCAAGGGCCTGGACGTGGAGGAGGCCTTTGCCTCGTGGGCCGCCGCCGGCCTCGTCTGGTGGGCCCGCGACGCCTTCTGCGCCGTTCACGTCGACGGGCGCCTGCGCACGGCACTGCTTCGCATCGCGGGCATCTGGGCCGGGACGCTTGCCACCGCCACGCTCGCCGTGCTCGCCGCCGCGCACTGGATCACGCCGTCCCCTGATCCCCGGCAGGCGCTGACGGATGCCGCCCGCATCGTCGGGCTCGTCGGTCCCGTGTTGCCGGTGACCGGCCCGGTCGCCTGGCTCAACTGGGCCCTGGCCGGACTGGGCGCCTCCGCCCTCGTCGGGAGCGCCTGGGTGCTCTTCCGGCCGTTTCGCGACCCCGTCCACCTGCCCAGTGCCCAGGCGCGCTCGGCCGCCGCGCAGCTCGTCCGCTCCCACGGCATCGACACGCTGAGCTTCTTCAAGTTGCGCGACGACCTGGAGCACCTCCACAGCGCTGACGGGCGGGCGCTGCTGGCCTACAAGGTGCAGAACGGCGTGCTGCTCGTCGCCGGCAACCCGGTCGGCCCGCAGGACGCCGTCCCGCAACTGCTGCGCGAGGTCTGCGCCCTGGCCGAGATCCGCGGCCTGCGCCTGGGCGTGGTCGGTGCCTGCGCCGGGATGGCCGAGCTGTGGGCCCAGGCCGGGCTGAAGTCCTTCTACCTCGGGGACGAGGCCGTGGTCGACACGCCGACCTTCGTGATCGACAAGAAGCGCCGCAAGAAGGTCCGCCAGGCCGTCAACCGGGTGGAGCGGGCCGGCTACACGATCGCCCTGCACCGCGGCGGCGACCTGGACGAGGCGACGGTCGCCGCGCTGGAGGGCGTCAGCGCGCGCTGGCGCGCGGGGGCGCCCGAGCGCGGCTTCTCCATGGCCATGAACAGCATCGGGGGCGAGCACCTGCAGGAGAGCGTCGTCGTCGTCGCCCGCGATGTCGCCGGCGTCGTGCGCGGCTTCCTGCACTTCGTGCCGACCTACGGCCGGTCGGCGGTGTCCCTGAGCTTCATGCGCCGCGACAAGGTCGACGTGCCCAATGGCCTCAACGACGCGCTCGTGGTGCGGTCGATCGAGCTGCTGCGCGACGAGTGCGACATCGCGGAGGTCTCGCTCAACTTTGCGGCGTTCGCACGGCTCATGCACAGTCCCGACGGCCTGTGGGAGCGCCTCCTGGGCCGCGTGGCCAAGGTGCTCAACCCGTTCTTCCAGATCGAGTCGCTCTACCGCTTCAACGCGAAGTTCTCCCCGCGCTGGGTGCCGCGGTACCTCTGCTACGAAGGGTCGCTGCTCGGCTGGACGCAGACGAGCCTGGCCGCGGCCTGGGCCGAGGGCCAGATCCCCAAGCCCGCCTGGCCGACACGCACAGCCGACTAGCGTGGTGCCGCGGCCGTCCTCGCGCGGGCGATAGCGTGCGCGCCCATGGACGCCCGTGACCGCCTCATCACCGAGCTTCGCGCCCACGCCCTCGTCATCGGCGAGGTCGTGCTGAGCAGCGGCGCCACCGCGCAGTACTACGTCGACACCAAGCGCGCGACGTTGCGCCCGGCGGGCTTCAAGGTCATGGGGGAGCTCGTCGCCGGCTACGCGGACGCGTGGGGCGCCACCGCCGTCGGCGGCCTGACGATGGGCGCGGATCCCGTCGCCTGCTCCGCGCTTGCGGCCGGGGCCGACGTCAAGGTGTTCCTCATCCGCAAGGAGACCAAGGCGCACGGCCTGCAGCGCCGCGTAGAGGGGCCCTTCCTGGACGACGGCGACCGCTGCCTCGTCGTCGAGGACGTCGTGACGAGCGGCGGGTCGACGCTGCAGGCGATCGAGGCACTCACCGCGGAGGGACGGCAGATCGCCGGCGTGGTCAGCGTGCTGGACCGCCTCGCCGGTGGCGCGGACGCCATCCGGGCGGCGATCGGCGACGCACCGTACGTCGCGCTGGCCACCATCGACGACATCTACCCGGACCGCGACCGGCCCTAGCGCTGGTCAGACGGCGTCCGGCGGGGGCCCCGGATCGCCGATCCGCGGCCCTCGGCCCTCATGCCCGGGCCCGATCCTGCCGTTGATGCAAGCATGCTCCGGGGCCCGATCCGCATCTTCTCCATCGTCGCCTCGCTCGTCGTCCTGCTGTCGTTCGCGGCCTTCGCCATCGACGAGGCACGCTCGGGGTCGCAGTCCAGCCAGGCGGGCATCGCACGCCAGGACGGCGTCGCGACCGCCGATCCCGCCGGCTACGCGACGCCCAGCCCTGCCCAGGAGCGGGTACGCGAGGCGCGGCACGGCTCCCCGCGCGAACTCCTGGACGACGGCGACGACCTGCTCCTGGCGCCTGTCGCGTTCGTGTCCGGGGACAGCTCGAGCGCCTGGGTGCGCCGGTCTCTCCCCGCACTTCTCGGGCTGGTCATCTACGGCTTCGGCTTTGGCTTTCTCGCCCGCTTCGCCGCCGGGCGGGCCTGAGAAGCCGTCTCAATGCCTCGCGCGGCCTGAGGCAACCGTCTCGCGGGCGCACCTCAGACCACGTACGGGTCTCGAGACGGCTTCTGCGTCACCCGGCCAGCGCGGCGGCGACCTTCGGCGGCAGGCCACTGGAGCCGAATTCCGCGCGCTGCTCGCCCACCCAGTCGTCGAGGATCTGCCAGTGCTCGTAGAGCCAGGCCACGCGCTCGTCCTCCCCGGACGGGATGGTCGCCGCCGCGTGCCGCCAGAACTTCACGCGTACGGTCGTGCCGACCAACCCGCCGGACCAGATGTCGCTGATGTACTCAAAGCCGTCCAGGCCGACGTGCCCGCAGAAGACCACATCCGCGCGGCCGTCGGCCTCGTCCAGCAGGGCCAAGGGACCGCCGAGCCGCGGCGGCAACACGTGCCGCAACCGGTCGGCGAAGGGGGCGAGATGCGGCTGACGCTCGGCGATCGTCGCCTGGGCCCGGGCCAGCTTGGACGCCGTGTGGCGCGTCCCCTCCGGGTAGATGAGCACGCCTTCATCCGGCCCCAGCGCGGTCGCCAGCCGGCGCACCCTGGCCAGTTCGGCGTCCGGATCCTGAGAGGCACGGCGCACGAAGCTCGTCGGCACCATCCGCCCACCGATGTCGATCGTCGGGATCATCTCGAGCTCGCGCTTGAGGACGAAGCGCAGGCCGATGCCGTGGGCACGCCCGATCACCGCATCCGGCATCGCGTTGTCGATAATCGACGCATGCCGGATGAACACGAGCACCGGCCCGCCGGGACCGGCTTCGTCGAGTCCCTCGACCTCGAGCTTCAGCCCGAAGATCACCCGAACGCCGCCGAAGTGGCCGCCTGCCCAGCGGATGCGCGTGCGGTAGACCCAGCGGCGCCGGCGCGCGGAGTCCGCCCGTAGCGGCCCGCCCGTGGACAGCCAGGTCACGAGCAGCGACGTCATGCCCAGCAGCTCACCGGCGAGGAACCACCAGGCGAAGAGCAGCAGACGGGTCGCGATCCACGGCTTGCGAGAGCGCAGCCACTGCGCGAGGTCCGTCACCACCGCACCCACGAGCAGCGCCGGGAACAAGCCGGTGACGAGGACGAACATCAGCGTCTCGGCGAGGATGCCGCGCCCGCGGCGGATGTACCGGCGCGCGGCGGGACCGTCATCAGGCAGCAGGGGTCCCACGGTGGGCCGAGGGTACTCCCCCACGCATGAGCGGTGCTTCGGGGCATCCGGCGTGGGGGAGGTGGCGGCCACGGGCGGACCCCGGCTGGCGTGGAGTGGAGCCGCAGCAGCATCCACCCAAAATCCGAGACGCCGGCAGCGCCATGCGGAGCGCCACTCAGCGGTAATACACGTCCACGATCGTGCCGTGGCGACCCCAGTCGGAGATCGAGCGCGCGTCGGGCACCGGCACCCGCAGGCAGCCGTGGCTGGCCGGGAAGGTCGGCACCTCGGCGTAGCCATGGATCGCGTAGCCGTTGTGGAAGTAGCTCGCGTCGACCATGCCCTTGGCGTTTGTCCCGTAGTCCTTGCGATAGATCTTGAACGTGCCGAGGACCGTCGGCGTGGACGGCTTGCCGGACGAGAGCGGGTAGATCCGCTCCACCTTGCCGGCCGCGCCGATGAGCGCCAGGGTCTGGTGCGTCAGGTCGCCCTCGATGTGGCGGCCGTGGGCCGGAAAGCGGACCTTGAACGCCCCAGCGCCGCGCGCCAGTGCGAGAAAGAAGGGCTTGTCGGCACTGGCGATCCGGGCCATGCCGGTCTGCTTGCGGAAGGCGAGGACGGCGCGGGTCGTGCGACCGTCGTAGGACCCGGGCTCGCCGGTGACGTAGCCCAGCGCCTTCAGGCGCTCCTGGAGCATGCGCACCTTGCGCCCGGAGGAGCCTTGCGGCACCGCCCGCGGCAGGACGGCGACCGTAACCGCGCGCGAGACCGCTGAGGACATCTGCGGCGTCGTCAGGTGCGACGCCTTGATCTGCAGCGCACCGGCGTCCTTGGGTGCGTACCCGACGAGGAAGGTCCCCGACTTGCCCGAGGCGCTCTTGAGCACCTGCTTCTGCTTCACGAGCACCTTGCGGCCGGACTGGACGACGCGCACGGTGACCGTTTGGCCGGCGACGTACGGGCGCACGACGCCGCGAACGCGCACACGGGAGCCGACGAGCACCGTGGCGGCCGGCCCGACCCGCTCGGCGACGACGTCGATGGTGCCCTTGACCGGTGCGGGTGCCGCCACCGTGGCCGAGGGGCTCGTCGGGGCCGGCGCGGGGGTCTGGGCGAGCGTCGTGGCCGGCACCAAGAGCGCGACGGCCAGGGCAAGGGGAAGCACGCGTGCGGTCATGTTCCGCGCATGGTAACTGCGACAGCGCGTTCCGCCACGCCGGCGGCGGGGCCCCCGCGCGGCGGCGCGGGCCGGTTGTGGCGGGACGGCCGGTCTCCGGCGTCGCGGCAACGGCCGATGGACGTCGCCGGTCTCGCTGTGGCGTCGCGCGTTCCTCGGCCCAGGCACGATGAACGTGCAAAGCCGCCCCCGGAGCAGCTCCTATCGGTGCCGGCCGTCGCACGTCCTCGGCCCAGGCGCGATGAAGGTGCGCCACCGCCCTGCGCCAGCACCCGGTCGATCGCCTGCCGGGGCGTGTCCTCAGACGGGGGAGACACCCGCCGGCGCCGGTCCGTAGACACGGCGCAGGACGAACGCGCCAAGCGCGACGAGGGCCAGGGAGCCGGCTGCGAGCGCCACGATCTGCCCGCTCCAGCCGACCTCCGGGGAGGTCCCGAAGGCGATGCAGTTGTTGATCGAATGCAGCGCGATGCACGGGTACAGCGACGTCGTCTTCAGGTAGACCAGGCACAGGAGCGAGCCGAAGAGCGCCAGCGGCACGAGGGCGTAGGCCGGCGCCGACAGCACGTGCAGCAGGCCGAAGAGCAGGCCGGTGAGCACGACCGCGGGGACCGTCCCCTTCCAGTTGCGCAGCGCGGGGAACACGAAGCCGCGGAAGAGCACCTCCTCGGCGATCGGCGCGATGACGGTGACGAGCACGGCGGTGGCGGCAAGGGCGACGTTGCTCTTGTCGACACCGAGCGACTCGGGCAGGTTCTCCGACTGCTTCTGGCCGATGAGGGCGTTGTAAGCGGCACTGAACGCGATGAGCGCGAAGAAGGCGAGCACGGTCCACCCGATCGCCGGCCAGACCCGGGTCTCGCGCAGCCCGAGCATCCACGGCCTCACCGGACCCCGCATCCGGGCGAAGATGAGGACCGCGCCGATGAAGCAGAAGTCCTGTACGACCGTCGAGGTGATCGCGATCGAGGGCGGCGGGTTCTGAAGATCGGCCCCGAAGATGACGCCGACGATGGCGATGACGAGGCCGCCGCCGATGGCGGCGCCGAGGCCGGCGATGATCGCCAGAATCGCGTGAAGCGGCGACCAGGAGGGCCGGCCGGTGCCGGCGGTGACGCCGTCGGGCAGTTCGGGCGGGTCCGGTGGCGGCGGCCAGGCCGGGGCCGGGCGCAGGGGCGGCTGGGTCGTCATCGGCCCGGTCGAGGGTAGATGGTTGATGCGGGACAGGACGTCGGGGAGCTCGCGTCAACCATCCACGACGAGACGCAGGAGGCCTTCCAGGTCGGCGATCACCGGCACGTGCGCGGGCGCGCGACCGTCCTCGTCGGCCGAGCCGACCTCGTTCGCAGACCGCCGGACGAGCACCGGGCGCACGCCCGCCGCGTGCGCCCCGCGGACGTCGGCCGCGACGCTGTCGCCGACGTGGACGGCTTCGGCAGCCGGCACCCCGGCCAGACGCAGCGCGCGATGCAGCAGCCCCGGATCGGGCTTGGCGATCCCCTCCACCGCCGAGACCACGACCCCGTCGACGAGGACGTCGAGCCCGGTCGCGGCGAGCACCTCGTACAGCGACAGGTCCCAGTTGCTGCAGATCACCAACCGCCGACCGGCGGCCCGCAGGTGCCGCAGGACCCCGGGGACCTCCGGGTAGGCGAAGAAGTGCAGCGACGCCAGCAGCACCTCCTGCAGCTGCGCGGCGTCCAGGCGTGCGGCGGGCGGGCCGAGCGCCGCCGCCATGAGCCCGGCGCACTCGCGCCGCAGAGCGACCAGGCCCTCGGGCGTGCCGCCGCGGTGATGCTCGGCCCGGTAATGGGCCATCTCCGCCCGCATGGCGGCGGCCGCCCGGGCCGCGGTGACATGGATCCCGCGCGCCGCCAGCTCCGCCCTGAGGTGCGGCGCCGGCTGTTCCAGGCCGATGAGGGTGCCCAGCGCGTCCAGGAGCACGGCGCGGGCCGCCGGCGTGGGTGGGGCCAGGTTCATCGTGTCCGCTCGGTTACCGTCCGGGGCCATGGGGTCCACCATCCTCGCGCAGTCGCAGTCGCAGGGGCAGTCCTTCCTTGACACGTACGGGGACGCGCTCGCCGTCGTCGGGATCCTCCTGCTCGCAGTCGCCGCCGTCGTGCTCGTGAACCGGTGGATCACCCGTCGCGGCATGCGGCTGGCGACGGTCATGTCGGGCGGAGAGCTGAGCCAGTCGACCAACACGCGCCTGCGCTTCCTGCGTCGCGCCGTCGATGCCACGATCGTCATCGTCGCCCTGGCGATCGCGCTCTCGCAGTTCACCGCGCTGGACAAGATCGGCCAGGCCGTCCTCGCGTCTGGGGCGATCGCGGCGGCCATCGTCGGATTCGCCTCGCGCCAGTCGCTCGCGAACGCGATCGCCGGCATCTTCCTCGCCGTCACCCAGCCGCTGCGGATCGGCGACCTCGTCACGTTCGAGGGCGAGACGGGCACCGTCGAGGACATCCGCCTCACGTCCACCTGGTTACGGACGAGCACGAATTCGCGGGTCATCGTGCCGAACGAGCGGCTCGCCGGCGGCGTCCTGCGCAACGACTCGATCGTCGACTCGCTCGTCGGCGTGGAGGCGTCGCTGTGGCTCGGGGCGGGCGTCGACGCGATCGACGCGGTCGACCGGCTCCGCTCCAGCAACGCCCTGGACGGCGTGCGGGTGCGGGTGGCCGAAACGGGCGCCGAGGGCACCCGCCTGCTGCTCATCGACCACCCGGCGACCCCCGGCGACCGCCTGGGCCGCGAGTCCCAGTTGCGCGAGGATGCCCTGCGCGCTCTGCGTGCATGAATCCGGCCCGCGCCGTCGAACTGGTGCCTGTTCGCAGTTGCCCGGTTACCATCAGTGGTCCGCTGCACGCCGCTGCCTGTCGATGGGTCGCCATCCCACGAGTTGCGCGCACCCGACGAGAGGCGCCTTTCCCCCATGTCTTCCCGCCGCGAGAGACAACGCCGCCGTAACCGCAGCAAGAGCGGTCCCGGCTTCTTCATCCTCCTGAGCCTCGGTGTCCTGACCGCGACGGTCGCGATCGTCGGGCTGTCGTTCGTGGGCTACGTCGTGAGCATCGCCAACTCGGCGCCGAACATCGCCGACCTCAAGCCGCTGGACCAGGGCGAGAACTCTGTCATCTACGCCAAGGACGGCACGCGCCTGGGCGTCATCCAGTCGGACGTCCTGCGGACCCCGATCCCGTCGACATCGATCCCGCAGGTCATGAAGGACGCGACGGTCGCGATCGAGGACCAGCGCTTCTACCAGCACAAGGGCGTGGACTTCGAGGGCGTCGTCCGCGCGGCGATCAAGAACTTCCAGAACAAGGGCGCGAAGGTGCAGGGCGGCTCGACGCTGACCATGCAGCTCATCAAGAACCTCTACTCGCGGGATGCCAAGCGGGACTACAAGCGCAAGATCCGCGAGGCGAAGCTCGCCGAGGAGCTCGAGAACCTGCATCCCGGGCGCCCCGGCAAGACGTGGATCCTCACGAAGTACCTGAACTCCGTGCCATACGGCACCGTCGGCGGCCAGAACGCCTACGGCGTCCAGGCCGCCGCCCGCGTCTTCTTCAACAAGCGCGCCAGCGAGCTGACGTTGCCCGAGGCGGCCATGCTCGCCGGCCTGCCGCAGGCGCCCTCGCAGTACAACCCCTACCTCGACCGCGCGGCCGCCCTCCGCCGCCGCGACGAGGTCCTGAAGAAGATGCTGGACCTCGGTTACATCGACGCCACCCAGTACTCCGACGCGGTCTCCACGCCGATCCAACTGCACAAGTCCAGCTACTACCGCCAGCGCCGCGAGCAGTACTTCTTCGACTACGTCAAGCGGGAGTTGATCAAGAAGTACGGCCAGAAGACGGTGCGCCAGGGCGGCCTGAAGGTCTATACGACGCTCGACTTCGACATGCAGAAGAAGGCACGTGCCGCGATCGCGAAGAACCTCGCCGCACCTGGGTCGCCCTCGTCCGCCCTGGTGTCGATCAGCCCGAACACCGGCCAGATCCGGGCGATGGCGTCTTCGGGCGACTACGGGACGTCGAACTTCAACCTCGCCACGCAGGCCAAGCGCCAGCCGGGCTCGACGTTCAAGATCATCGTGCTCATGACGGCGATCAAGCGCGGCGTCGACATCAACAAGACGTCCTACACCTCCCACAAGCTGAAGTTCTTCGACCCGGGCACGGGCACGAACATCGATGTCTCGAACTCCGACGGCGCGGAGTCCGGCAAGGCCAAGTCGCTGTTCCAGGCAGTCGTGACCTCCGACAACACGGTGTTCCAGCAGCTCGACCTGGACCTCGGACCGGCGGAGGTGACCAAGACCGCGCGTGCGATGGGGATCACGAGCCGCATGGACTCCCTCCCCGCCGAGGCGCTGGGCGGCCTGGCGCGCTGCTGCACGCCGCTGGAGATGACCCGCGCGTTCGTCTCCGTCAACGACGGCGGCTACCGCATCAAGCCGGTCGCCATCACGAAGGTCGTCAAGGCCGACAGGACGGTCGACACCTCGCTCGGGCGCCCGAACAAGGTGAAGATCTTCACCGACGGCGAGACCTACGAGGCGATCCAGGCGATGAAGGGCAACGTCCAGAGCGGCACCGGGACCGCCGCCGGCCTGGGCTTCTGCCCCGCGGCGGGCAAGACCGGCACGACATCGGGCTTCAAGGACGCGTGGTTCAACGGCATGACGTCGAACCTGAACACCGCGGTCTGGGTCGGCTACCCGAAGACCAACATCCCGATGACCAGCGTGCCGAACTGGGGCACGATGTTCGGCGGCAAGGCCCCCGCGTCGATCTGGCACGACTTCATGGCCAGCGCAGTGGACCGCCAGACGTGCAGGGACTGGCCACAGCCCAAGGAGCCCTTCGTCGCGCAGCCGTTCTTCGGCAAGTACGCCAGCCAGGCACGCTCCACCGTGCCCGACAACACCCTGACGAGTCCCACCACCCCGACCACGCCGACCACGCCGGGCACCGGACAGGGCAACCCGGCTGGGGGCGGCGGCCAGCAGTACCCGCCGGGTCAGTACTCGTCCCCGCCGCAGACGACACCGACAACCCCAGCCACGACCCCTCCGGCCAACCCCGGAACCGGTGGCGCCGCGCCGACCGGCTGACCGCGCCTGACCTGCAAGGAACCGGTGCCTTGCCCCTCGGGCGGCCGCTCAGGCGGCCCGCCGGTGCGCGGGCGCAGCGCTTGAGCGCAGGCCACCCGCTACCCTAGGACCCAATGGCCAAGGAAGACAAGGTCGAGTTCGAGGGCGAAGTCGTCGAGGCACTGCCGAACGCGATGTTCAAAGTCAAGCTCGACAACGACCACGAGGTGCTCGGCCACGTGGCAGGAAAGATGCGGCGCTTCCGCATCCGCATCCTGCCGGGTGATCGCGTGCGCGTCGAGGTCTCGCCGTACGACCTGAGCCGCGCTCGGATCGTCTACCGCCACCGCTAGGTCCGCAGGACGGGGATCCGGTCCCCGTGGGCGAACGCTCCCTGATCGCCGCCATCGAAGCACTGCTGGTCGGCGGCCGCGCCCGTAACCCGCGCGTGATCCGGTGGGTCGGGGACGACGCCGCCGTCGTCCGCTCGCGCCCGTTCGCCGTGACATCCGTCGACGCGATGGTCGACGGCGTGCACTTCCGCTCCGAGCTGCCGGGCGTGACGATGGCCGACATCGGTCATCGCGCGCTGGCCGGTGCGCTCAGCGACATCGCCGCGATGGGGGCGCAGGCGGGCGAGGCGTACGTCGTGTTCGGCGCGCCCCCGTCGTTCACGGAGGCGGACGGTCTGGAGCTCGTGCGCGGCATGGAGGCGCTCTGCGCCCAGGTGGGCGGCGTCGTGATCGCCGGCGGCGACGTCACCCGTGCCCCCGCCCTGCTGCTCTGCGTGACCGTCGTAGGCTGGACCGACGACGAGCGCGCCCTGCTGACGCGCGACGCGGCCCGGCCCGGCGACCGCGTCGGCGTGACCGGCCCGCTCGGGGCCAGCGCCGCCGGGCTGGCGCTGCTGGACGGACGGGTCT
>JAOPZJ010000052.1 GCA_025964155.1 Solirubrobacterales bacterium | reverse complement strand
CGGTCCTGGCGGCGGTCCTCGCCGTCGGCAGCGGGATCGCCGACCTGCGCTTCGTCGGCATCGTGCCCCAGATCCGCCGGCAGGTCCCCGAGGGCCTGCGCTGGCGGATCGCGCTGCCGCTCACCGCCGGAATCTACGGGCTGCAGTTGGGCCTGGGCTTCACGACATACCTGCTGACCTACGCGATGTGGGCGCTGCTCGGCGCCTGCGTCCTCCTGGGCGAGCCCGACCTGGGGCTGCTCGTCGGCGCGACGTTCGGCCTCGGCCGTGCCCTGCCGGTGCTCGTCCTCGTCCCGCGATTCGAGCGCGCCACGACACAGCAGTTCATCGCCGACATGGAGCGCGGCCCGACGCTCGTCGGCCTGCGCCGGATCGACGGCGTCGCGCTGCTCGCGTGCGCGATGGCCGTCACCCCGGTGGCGGTGGCGGGGGCGGCGGGCACCACCGTCCGCACGGGTATGGCCGACCCGGGCGTGGCCGACGGCGACCTCGTCTTCCAGGCCCAGGACGGCAGCGGCCTGCTGCGGCGACCGACCGGACCGCTGACCGCGCTGCCCGGCCGTGACCCGGCGGTCGGAGGGCCTTACATCGCCTGGCACGACCGGGACACGGTGACGATCGCCGACCGCGCCACCCTGACCCCGGTCCTCGTGAGCACCGTGGTCGGCGTCCAAGAACTGGCCCTTACCGACCGCGTGCTCGTCTACCGGCGCGCCGACACGGCGGGACGCCGGCTCGTCGGCGCCCTGGCGATCGCGCCGGGCGGGGTCCCGGGCGATCTGTTCGCCACCCGCGACGCGGTCTCGCGGCCGTCCGTCTGGGGCGCCACCACCGTCTTCTCGGTGAGCGGTGGCTCGGGTAGCCGCGTCGTGGCGATGAACGTGCTGACGGGGCGGCGGCGGACCCTCCGCCGCGCGGGCGCCGGCAGCCAGGTCGTCCAGCCCGCGCTGCGCGGCGAGGACCTGCTCTACGTCCACACGACGCGCTGCACGCAGGAATTGCGCCTCGGCCGCCCGGACGGCGACGGACGCGGCGACCGCGTGCTCCTGCGTCTGCGCGCGGTCGCCCAGCAGGACGGCGGCTACCAGCGCGGGTACGTCGACGCCTACGACGGCGCAAGCAAGTGCCCGAAGCGCGCGATCACGGTCCGGCCGGGCGTGCTGTGGACCACGGCACTCAGCGCGGCGGGCGCATTCGTCACACGGCTGCCCGCGTCAGGGCGTGGCGCCGCCGACCTGCTGCGGGTCCCGCTCGGGCGCTAGGGGCACGGGCTACGCCCCCGCCCACTCCGCGAGGACGCCCTCGAGCTCGTCCATGCCGTCGATCACGACGTCGGCGTCGATGAGCTCGATGGCCCGGTGCGGTCCGGTGGTGATGCCGACGCAGCGCACGCCATCCGCGTGCGCGCAGGCCACGTCCAGCGCGGTGTCGCCGATCACGACGGTGTGGGTGCGCCCCAGCGGGGCAGTGCCCGGGCCGTGCAGGAGCTCGGCGGCCCGGCGGCGGGCCAGGGCGGGCAGCTCCGAGCGGTCCTCGTGGTCTGAGCCGAATCCACCGGCGCCGTTTGCGAACCACGCGCCCAGACCCGCGCGGCGCAGCTTCAGCCGTGCGATCGGCTCCAGGTTGCCGGTCACAAGCCCGATCACGTGACCGGCGGCGGCCAGGCGCTCGAGGACGTCGGGGACGTCCGGGGCGACGCACGCGCTGAGGTCGTCGGGGCAGAGGCGGGCGTACGCAAAGCACGCCGCGTCGCAGCGCGCCTGCACCCCGTCGTCGATCTTCTTCGCGTCGACGCCGGCCAGCGTGAGCAGCGAGCGCATGATCGCCAGGTCCGTGCGGCCCGCGGTCGGCACCGAGGCATCGGGGACTTCGACGTGGTCCACCTCATGGATGGCGGCGTGCAGGGCCTCGGCATGCGCGTCGGTCGCGCGGATGAGCAACGTGCCATCGATGTCGAAGAGCAACAGCATGGGTGGTGGACCTCTCAGCCTGCGGAGTCTCGATCTCGTCTCGTGGCAACCGTACCGCCCTGCGCGCGCGGTAGCGTGCGGCCCGACCGTGGCCACCTCCGACGACAGTTCCTACGAGGACGCGAGCAACGCCTTCGGCGCCGGCTCGGGCGCGTCGTCGTCGTCGTCGGTCACGGCGGCGGCGGTCCCCGCGGGCGGGGACGGACCACGCCGGCGCAGCGAGCGCTGGATCCCGCTGACGATCGTGCTGCTCAGTCTCGTGGGCACCGGCCTGGCGCTGTGGCGGGCCGAGCGCGGAGCACTCGCGGACCCCGTCAAGCAGGGCGAGCGCGGCGCGGTGCAGGGCATCGACGGCCGATCCCTCCTGCGCGCCCAGAACCTGCGCCGCGCCTTCGACGCCGTCTCGGCTGACGTGCGGGTCGACGAGGTCGTGACCGACGTGCAGATCAGCCCCGTGCTCGTGCGCCTCTCGGTGCGGGACGCCAACGGACACGCCCGCATCATCGACACGAACCTCGCGTTCAAGACGTCCAGCCGCGATGCCGGCCTGAACCCCTCCGACGGGCCGGCGCTGGCCCAGCTCGACGTGTCAGCGCCCGGGCGCCTCGTGGCGACCGCGCTGCAGCGCGGCGGCTTCCCGGCCCGGGCGGTCACCGACGTCGGGTGGAGCTACAACGCGGGCGCCGAGCGCAAGCAGACGTGGACCCTCACGTTGCACGACGTCCCGATCGCCGACCAGACTTGGGAGGCCGACGCCACCGCCGCCACCGTGCGCCGCACGAGCGACCCCGTCCCCGCCGAGCCCGCGCGCCCGGAGCCCGAGCAGCCGACGCCGGCCGTGGCGACACCCAAGCCCAAGCCGACCCCCGCGAGGCCGAAGCCCACGAAGCGCACGAGCACGCCGCCGCGTTCCAACGCTGTCACGATCACGGTCAACGGGACCCGGGTCATCACCGACCCGCAGACGGCCAGGCGGATCGCCGCGTGCATCCGCCGCGCCGGCACCAAGCGCGTGGACATCATCCGCTGCATCGAGCCTCTGCGATGAGGTACTGGATCCGCACGCTGATCGGCATCGCCGTGATCGCCGGCTCGGTCACGCTCGCCTCGTACCTCATCTACGAGATGGTCCGCGTCGGCTCGTGCGCCAGCGGGGGCGCCTACGTCATCGCCAACCCCTGCCCCGCGGGCTTCGGGTGGAAGGTGCTCGGCATCATCGTCTCGATCTTCGTGCTGCCGTTCGTGGGCATGGGCATCCTCGCCACGCGCCGGCCGGGCGGCGGCGCGACCGTGAGCTCGGGTGCCAGCGTCGGCGCCCTGTGGTTCTTCCTGCTCTTCACGTGCATGGGCGCGGCGGCGCTCGTCGCGGGTCAGGGTCCCGCGGCCCCGGACGAGCGCGGGGTGACCTCCGGCGCCAACTGGGTGGCCGGCACCTTCCTCGTCATGGGTGCCCCGGCGCTGCTGGGCATGGTCATCGCCGCGCTGCGCCGTCCGAAGGACCCTCCCCCGTCCGCGACGCAGCTCATGCCAGACCGGGCCGGGATGGCGACGCTCGCCAACCAGCTCCAGACCGTCGCGACGATGCGCTCCGTGAAGCCCGCACCCACGCGACCGGCGCCGTCCACACCAGGCGCGGACGCCGACGACCTCGCCGGCCGGCTGCGCCAGCTGGACGAGTTGCGCGCCGCGGGCCTCGTCACCGCCGAGGAGCACGCGGCCAAGCGGCGCGAGATCCTCGGCGAGGTCTAGCCCAGAGCCGCCCGCGTGGCTCACGCCGGATGCCGCCCGCGCTCGCTACCGCGCGAACGACGTGCCGCTGCTCAGCCCCGCGAGCATGGCGGCGATGAGCTTGGCCGCATCCAGGACGTCCTGGACCTGGACGATCTCGACCGGCGAGTGCATGTATCGCAGCGGGAGGCCGACGACGGCCGTGGGAATGCCGCCGCGGATGTGGTGCATCGCGTCGGCATCGGTTCCGGTGCGTCCACCGTTGGCCGACACGGTGAACGCGATCCCGGCCTGCTCGCCGGCATCGTGGAGCAGCTCGAAGAGCCGCGGGTTCAGCGTCGCCCCGCGCTCGAGCACCGGCCCGGAGCCCAGCGGATGCTCGCCGAGCTTCTTGACGTCGCTGCCCGGGGTATCGGTGGCGAACGTCACGTCGACGGCGATCGCCGCGTCCGGCTTGATGCGGTAGGAGCTGGCGGCCGCGCCGAAGAGCCCGATCTCCTCCTGCACGGCGGCGACGGCGATGAGGTCGCCGGGGGCGCCGCCGGCATCGGCGACCAGGCGCGCGACCTCGTAGGCGACGAAGGCGCCCAGCCGGTTGTCCATGGCTCGGGACGCGGTGCGGCCGTGGAGCAGCTGCATCGGATCGGCGTCGATGACCGCGACGTCGCCGATCCGCACCAGTGCCTTGGCCTCGTCGCCATCCTCGGCGCCGATGTCGATGTGCATGTCCTTCAGCTCGGTGACCTTCTTGCGTTCCTCGGCCTCCAGGAGATGGATCGGCTTCTTCCCGACGACGCCGGGCACCACCCCGTCGCGCGTATGCACGGCGACCCGCTGGCCGACGAGGACCTGCGGGTCCCACCCGCCGACGCTCCCGAAGAAGAGGAATCCCTTCTCGTCGATGTGCGTGACGATGAGGCCGATCTCGTCCACGTGCCCGACGATCGCGACCGTCGGCCCGTCGCCGGTCCCCTTGACGGTCGCCGTCGAGTTGCCCATGTGGTCGACGTCCACCTTCGCGAACGCCGCCGCCGCGTCACGCCAGACCTTGGCCGGAGCAGTCTCGTAGCCCGAAGGCCCATGAGCGCTGAGGAGCTCGTGCAGAACGGGAGGGATCGTCATATGAGAGGTGAGGCTAGCGCCGTCGCCGCGCCCGCTCTTCCCTCCGACGTCGTCACCTCGTCTAAGCTCCTCGGACTGGAGCACAGGGATGGCTGCTCTTCAGCGCCCGGCACGGACCGCCGCGGAGCAGGGGAAGGACGGGATGGACATCGAATCGCTGCAGGGGCGCGTCCCGCACGCGTCGATCGAGGTCATCATCGCGGCCCACGCGGCGTTCAACGCCCGCCGACTGGACGAGCTCGAGGTGCTCGTGCGCGAGGACATCGACCTCTTCCTGCCGCTCGGCCTCGGGCTTACGCCCACCTCCGAGACCGGGCTGGCGGCGTTCCGCACCATCCTCGCCAAGCTCCTCCGCATCGCCCCGGACCTGCGGATCGAGCTCGAGCGGGCCGAGGTCGTCGGCGACCTCGTCGTCGTCGTGTGCCTCGCCGCGGCGACCGGCACCGACGGCAGGCGCTACGAGTGGCCGTTACGTGTCCTCGTCGGCGAGGACCACGGGCAGATCACCCGCTACGTCGTGCGCGCCCCGCACGCCAACATCCTGGCCGACAAAGCGGCCTTCACGCGAAGCTGAGCGGGGCGCCTCGCGGCGCCTGACACCACACCCGATCGCTTGACGTGCTGACGCACGCCGGCGCGATGGGCGCGGCGTCAGGCATCCACGATCCGCACCGCTCAGTTGGTCTGCTCAGGCGCCCAGGGCCAACTGGCGCAGGACGTACAGGAGGATCCCGCCGTGGCGGAAGTAGTCCGCCTCCTTGGGCGTGTCGATCCGGACGACGGCCTCGAACGTCACGTCGCCGGCGGTGACCGTCGCGGTCTTCGGCAGGCCGCCGTCGTTGAGCGCCTGCGCGAAGCCGGTGACGGAGAACTCCTCCTCCCCCGTCAGGCCCAGCGAGTCGGCGGTCTCGCCCTCGGGGAACTGCAGCGGCAGGACGCCCATCCCGACGAGGTTGGAGCGGTGGATGCGCTCGAAGCTCTCGGTGATGACGGCGCGCACCCCGAGCAGGCTCGTGCCCTTCGCCGCCCAGTCACGGGACGAGCCCGAGCCGTACTCCTTGCCACCGAGGACGACGAGCGGCACGCCTTCGGCGATGTACGCCTCGGAGGCCTCGTAGATCGTCGTGACCTTGCCGTCCTTCTTCGTGAAGCCGCCCTCGGGAATCGGATCCCCGCCCACCCCCAGTTGGTTGCGCAGCCGGATGTTCGCGAACGTGCCGCGGATCATCACCTCGTGGTTGCCGCGCCGTGAGCCGTAGGAGTTGAAGTCCTTGGGCTGCACGCCGTGCTCGATGAGGTACTTGCCCGCGGGGCTGTCCTTCTTGATCGCGCCGGCCGGGGAGATGTGGTCGGTCGTGACGCTGTCGCCGAGCTTGGCCAGGACGCGGGCGCCCTGGATGTCGGTGATCGCCGCCGGCTCCGGCTGCATCCCCTCGAAGTACGGGGCTTTGCGCACATACGTGGACTCGGTGTCCCAGGCGAAGCGGTCACCGGCCGGGACGTCCAGCTGCTGCCAGTCCGTGCTGCCGTCGTAGACCTGCGCGTAGGACTTGCGGAACATGTCGCTCTGCACGGCTTCCTCGACGGTGAGCGCGATATCGGCGGTCGAGGGCCAGATGTCCTTCATGTACACGTCGTTGCCCTGCTGGTCCTGGCCGAGCGGGTCGGTGTACAGGTCCACGTCCATCGACCCGGCGATCGCGTAGGCGACCACGAGCGGCGGTGACGCGAGGTAGTTCATCTTCACGTCGGGGTTGATGCGGCCCTCGAAGTTGCGGTTGCCCGAGAGCACCGACACCGCGACGAGATCGTGCTCGTTGATGGCCGCGCTGACCTCCTCCGGCAGCGGGCCGGAATTGCCGATGCACGTCGTGCAGCCGTAGCCGACGTTGTGGAAGCCCAGCGCCTGCAGGTCGTCCATGAGCCCCGCGCGCTCCAGGTACTCGGTGACGACAAGCGAGCCGGGGGCCAGCGACGTCTTCACCCACGGCTTGCTGACGAGCCCCTTGGCGACGGCGTTGCGGGCCAGCAGGCCGGCGGCGATCATCACCGACGGGTTGGAGGTGTTCGTGCACGACGTGATCGCGGCGATCACGACGGCACCGTCGCGGAGCTCTGTCGAGGTCCCGTCGTCCATCGTGATGGCGACGCTGCGGCGCTCGCTCGTGGCGGTCTGCGCGGCGGCGGGCCCGCAGTCGGGCTTGCCGGCCGAGGGCGCGGCACCGGGCGCCCCGTGGACGGGCGGGTCGCTTGCCGGGAAGGACTCCGCGGAGCCCTCATCGGTCATGTCGCACGCCTGGCCCTCGGGCAGGAAGCCCTGGATCGCCTCGCCGAACGCCGAGGCCGCGTCCGTCAGCGAGACGCGGTCCTGCGGGCGCTTGGGCCCGGCGATCGACGGGACGACGTCGCCGAGGTCGAGCTCCAGGGTGTCGGTGTAGGTCGGCTCCTCGGCGTGCTCGTCGTGCCACAGCCCCTGCTCACGGGCGTACGCCTCGACAAGCTCGCAGAGCTCATCCGGGCGGCCCGAGAAGCGCATGTAGCGCACCGTCTCGGCGTCGATCGGGAAGATCGCGCACGTCGAGCCGAACTCCGGGCTCATGTTGCCGATCGTCGCGCGGTCGGCCAGCGGCAGGCGCGAGACGCCGGCGCCGTAGAACTCGACGAACTTGCCGACGACGCCCTTGGCGCGCAGCATCTCGGTGATCGTCAGCACGAGGT
>JAOPZJ010000422.1 GCA_025964155.1 Solirubrobacterales bacterium | reverse complement strand
GCATCATCAGACTGGCAACGCCGACAACCGAGCCCGGCGTCCCGGCCCACCGACCACCCCCTCCAACGGCCTTCAAGGACGGCGATCACCCATGCGCACTTGACAACTCGACGGCCATATCAGTTGGAGCTGGCGCTGGTGACCGGCGCGCCCTTCTCGGTGCCGGCGTAGAAGCGCTCACGCGCGCCCGGGAGCATGAAGCGTGCCTTGAACATGTCCCACAAGGTCCAGTCGCGCTCGGATGCCTCGACGCCGACGAGGCCGCCGAGGGTGTAGATGTACGCCCAGGCCAGCGCGACGCAGCCGCCGCCCCCGAGGATCCACTGGACCTCCCAGGAGATGTCGGCGTTGATGGCCAGGAACACCGGCCAGGCGCAGGCGCCGTAGCCCATCGCCATGCCCACCGGCGGGACGACGAGCATGCCGAGCTCCTTCCAGCCCTTGCCCTTGAGCTGCGGGTAGACGTAGGTGGCGATGACGCCACCGGTCATGAAGCCGGCGGAGTTGATGATCGACCAGTAGAACGGGAACTTGTTGCCGAAGTCGAACGGCTGCGGCCCGTCGTTGCCGTAGTACTCGTAGATGCCCATCAGCAGGCCGGGGTGCTCCATGATCGCGTCGGTGATGCCGCACGCGACGAACAGCAGGAAGAAGTCCTTGCGCGTGATGCCGCGGTTGACGAGCGTGTAGATGAAGTACACCTCGAGCCCGAAGAAGAGCATGTAGCACGGCGGGATGAGGACGGGGACGTCGAGCCCGAAGTTGTGGAACGCGTCGGGGAGGGCCGTGGCCCAGCGCAGGTGCCCGAGGTGGTCCCACATCGGCTCCTGGATCGAGCACAGCAGGCCGCCGGCGAGGGTGAGGGCGGGCATGCGGTGGCCCTTGCGGAACTCGATGATGGCCCACGGGATCGCGACGACGACCACGAGCGCCCCGGCCCAGGCCAGGAAGAACCACATCTCGAAATGCGATGGATGCAGGTTCGGCGCGTTGGGCAGCAGGCGGCCGTATCCCGGCGCTGGGTGGGTTCCGTACTCGGTTGGCAACATCGCGCTCTCTCTTCTCCGGTGACGTGACAAGGGCCAGGCAGCCCATACAACGTAACCATACGTAGTGTCTGGTCAGGACGCAAGCTCGCCGCGTGGCCGGCATCAGGTGACGCTCACGCCGGTTGCGAGACGGCGCTGCCTTCGAGCGCCGCCCGGACGCGTGCCGCCGCCCGCTCACCGGAGCACAGCGCGGAGTTCGTCGTCGACCCGCCGATGTAGTCGCCCGCGAGCTGGATCCGCGAGCCGTCCGGGTAGAGCGCGTGGAAGCGGCGCAGGCGGGCGTAGGTGCCCGGTTCGGCAACGAGGACGCCGTGGGGAAAGCGATGCGTGCTCGTGAAGGTGACGTGGCCTGCGATCTCCGGCAGGACCTGCTCCACGCCGTCCAGTCCGGCGGCGCAGGCCGCGAGGTCGTCCTTGTCCCAGTGGCGGTCCACCCAGGCGGGGTCCCAGTAGGCGCCGATCAGGCCGCGGCCGGCCGGGGCGCGGTCCGGGGCCTTGTTGTGGTCCAGGATGATCGCGCACAGGTCGCGGTGCTCGGAGCGGGGCATGGCCAGGGCGGCAGAGGGCTCGGCGGTCGGCTGGTCCAGCCCGATCTGCACGGACATGAGGTCCTGGTAGCGGAGGCTGCCGACGAGCTCGCGCGCCTCACCGGAGAGGCCGCGGTGCACGCCGGCCATGGCGTGGCCGCTGAGGGCGATGACGCAGGCGTCCGCCTGCTCCACTCTGTCCGCGGCGCCGGTGCTCGACCAGGCCACCGACACGCTGCCGGCGTGCTCCTGCACGTCCGTCACGCGGGCGCCGTGCACGACGTCGAGCTGGGCGGCCAGGCCGCGGCAGAGCCAGTCGATGCCCCCGGCACCGTTCATGAACGCGCCGCCGAAGAAGTTGCGCACGGTGAAGAGCAGGTCCACGACCGACACGTCGTCGACGTTGCCGAGGTAGATCGTGCGGACGATCGGCTCGACCAGGTACTGCGCCGTCTCCGCGTTCAGGCGGCGGGCCCCGTACGCGGCGACCGTCTCCGTGTCCAGGTCGGCAGCTCGGCTGAGGTCGAACCAGTCCAGGCGATCGCCGGCGCGGTAGGCGTCCAGGAGGATCTTCGACGCGCCGAGCTTGGCCCGCGTCGACAGGAGCCGGGTCCGCGCGGCGTCGAGCGGGACCCGGCTGCGCAATCGGTGCACCTCCCCGTCGCGCAGGATCCCGAGCATGTCCGAGCCCTCGATGATCTCGTCCGCGACGCCGACGTCCGCCGCGAGCGCCCGCAGCTGGGTGTACTTGCTCGAGAGCAGCGCGGCGCCCACGTCGATGGCGTAGCCGTCCCGCCGGACCGTGACCATGCGGCCGCCGACGTGGTCGGCGGCCTCCAGGACCCGCACCTCGTGCCCGGCCTGCTTGAGTCGGAAGGCCGCCGTGAGGCCGGCGATCCCGGCGCCCACGACGACCGTGCGCATCGGGTTCCGCTCAGCTCCCGACGCGCCCGGCGACGCGCGGCGCGTCCGGGGCGTGGCCGTTGGTGCTCGGCGCGACCGCAGCCGCAGGCGCAGCCACCGGCACGCTCACGGGCGAGGAGGCGTCCTTCGCCTTGCGCAGCACCCGCTCCACCGTCCGCGCCGTCGTGCGCCCGCTCCAGCCGTTCAGCGCGCCCATCGGATGCGCGCCGGCGGCGGTGTGCCAGAGGTTCTCCACCGGCGTGCGGTACCCGGCCAGCGACGGCGTCGGCCGCCACGGCCCCATCTGGTGCATGCTCATGTCCACGTGCACGACGTTGCCGCGGAAGGTCTTCTTCGCCAGCTCGTCCGGCCCCTGCACGTACTGGCCGATGACGCTGCCGGCCAGGCCCGGCATGTACCGGTCCATCTCCCCGATGACGCGCCTGACGTAGTCGTCCTTGTGGTCGGCCCAGTCCCGGCCGCCGGACAGCTTCATCGGCACGGCCTGCATGTACAGGTAGATCGTCTCGCCCTTGCTGCCGGGCGGAACCTGGCTGCGGTCGACGTAGGAGGGGAACATCGGCGCCATCGTCATCCCGTCCGGCAGCTCGCCGGCCATGCTCTGCAGCTGGTCGCGGCGGACGGACTCGATCGTCGGGCTGAGCATCAGGTAGCCGTTGAGCAGCTCCTGCCGGCCGCACTTCAGCTGCGGCGTCTCGGTGATCGCGACGTCCGCCTTGATGACGGAGATGTTCCAGCGCAGGACGCCGAGCGCCCGCAGCTCGCCCTTGACGGTGTCCGGCACGTACGCCTGGTCGACGAGATCGCCGACGAGCGTCTGCGGATCCATCGCGCCGACGACGTGCTTCGCGCGCAACTCCTGCCCGTCGTGCAGCCGCACGCCCTCGGCGACGCCATCCGAGCGCACGAGGATCTCCTGGACGCCCGCGCCGGTGCGGACCTCGCCGCCGTGCGCCTGGATGCAGCGTGCCAGCGCCTTCGGGAACTCGCCGCTGCCGCCGACCGGGCGGGTCACGCCCCAGCCGAAGTAGGCGACCATCATGGCCAGCACGCCGCCGGAGCCGGGCTCCTGCAGCGGCAGCATCGACCACGCGGCGAGGTTCGCCAGGAACGCCTTGACCTCCTCGCGCTCGAAGTGTTCCTCGATGACCTGATCGGGGGAGTTCGCGAACAGCCGCAGCGCCGGGCGCAGGCTCTTGCGGCCCTTCGCGGCACGCCAGAGCACCTCGCCGATCGCCTTCGGGGTCGGGCGCGTGGGGTGGGTCTGGAAGTAGGGCATGGCGGTCCACCACGCGTCCATCATCACCTCGCAGAGCCAGTTGAACTTCTCCGCGTCCTTGCGCGAGAGGCGCGCGATCTCCGCGACGGTGCGGCTGCGGTCGCGCCACATGGCGATCGCGGCGTCGTCGGGGCTGATGAACGCCGCCCACGGGTCGGGGGTGACGAAGCGCAGGCCGAAGTCCTCCACCAGCCGCAGCTCGTCAATCACCGACTTCGGCGTGTTCGTGAGCGCGGTGTCCACCGCGCACGGGTTCATCTTGAAGCCGGGCGCCTCGGCGACCGTCTCCTCCGTGGTGCACATGCCGCCGAGGATGTCCCGGCGCTCGAGGACCACCACGCGCCGCCCGGCCTTCGCGAGGTACGCCCCGCACGTCAGCCCGTTGTGCCCGCCGCCCGCCACGATCACGTCGTACATCCCGGCCCTCCTCGTCTCGCAGAATCCGACCCGGAGACGACCTAAACAGATGTTGGCACTGAGTGTCAACTGCGTCCGATGGGCGCGAACGTCGACGGTGGTGCGTCAGCGGCGGAGCGCGGCGTCCACGCCGCCCAGCACGAGCGCGAACCCGTTCGTGAGCGTCGCCTCGGCCGCCTGCTGGCCCTGCAGTCCAGCCTGCAGCGCCGCCTTCGCCACGCCGCAGAGGGCGGTCGCGACGATCTGCGCGACCACATCCGACTCCGGGTCCGTGCCGCGCGAGGCGGCGATGTAGGCGGCCGCGGCCTCCTCCCAGGAGAGCACGATCTCGGTGTACCGCCGCCGCAGCACCGGCTCGCGGAACCACAGCTCGACCGTGGCCTGGTCGACCGGGTCGCCGGTGAAGGCCAGCGTCTGCTCGCGCAGCAGGTCGCAGACGTCCTGCACCGCGTCCTCGGCCGGCGCGCTGCCTTCAAGGCGGCTGCGGAACTGGGCCAGGCGCTCCAGGCCGTCGCCGAACGCGACGTCCTCCTTGGAGTCGAAGTAGCGGAAGAAGGTCCGGCGCGAGCAGTTGGCGCGCGCGGCGATGTCGTCGATCGAGGTGGCGTGGTAGCCGCGGTCCTCGAACAGCGCGAGCGCCGCGGCCACCAGGTCGATGCGTGTCTGCTGCTTCTTGCGATCGCGGAGCGTCGGGGCGTCGGTCACGGTCATGAGGCTAGACCGCAGCCCGCCGGCAGGCATGCGAGCGAGACTTGACGCCAGCGTCAAATAACGGCCATACTCGTCCAATGGGTCGAGATCGGCAGGCCGACGTCGTCGTCATCGGATCGGGGCACAACGGGCTGGTGGCCGCCTGCTACCTCGCGAAAGCCGGGCTGGACGTCACCGTCCTGGAGGCCAACGACTGGATCGGCGGCTGCACGAGCACCTCCGCGCTGATCCCCGAGGCGCCGGAGCACATGATCGGCCCGTGCGCCCAGGACTTCTGCCTCATCCGCCTGTCGAGCATCGTCAAGGACCTGGACCTGCGCCGCTACGGCTACGCGGAGATCGAGGTCGACCCGGCCTACGTGATCCCCGGGCCGGACGGTTCGTCGCTCGCGTTCTGGCGCGATCCGGTGCGCACGGCGCAGGAGATCCGCCGCTTCTCCAAGAAGGACGCCCGCGCCTACCTCGAGTTCCTCGAGCTGCAGGAGGTCGGGATGCAGGCCGGCATCCCGTACGTCCTCGGCGACCCGACGCGGCCATCCGCCGAGACGCTCAAGGCCGGCGTCCGCTCGGCCGTGCGGCACCCGATCCAGCTCGCGAACCTGACGCGGATGATCGCCGGCTCCGCCGCGGACGCGATCGACGCCCGCTTCGAGAGCTCGCTGCTGCGCGCCGGCCTGCTCGGCCTGGCGGCCGTCGGGGCGCCGGTCACCCACAAGGGCAGCGGCATCAACGCGCTGTTCCCGTCGATCGTCCGCCACGCCGGCGTCTCGCGCCCGATCGGCGGCGCGCAGATCCTGCCGGACGCGCTCAAGGCATGCCTGCTGGCGCACGGCGGCACCGTGCGCACCGGTGCCGAGGTCGTCGAGCTCACCACGGCGAAGGGGCGGACCATGGGCGTGCGGCTGCACACCGGGGAGGAGGTGCCGGCCACCGCCGTCATCTCCGCGATGGACCCGGCCAAGACGCTGCGCGACTTCGTCCCGGCGGGCATGCTGCCCGACCGCATCGCCCAGCGCGTGAGCCGGATCCCGTCGAAGAACGGCGGCACCGCCTACCTCACCGTGCACATGGCCTTCTCCGGGCAACTGGACTACTCGCGCCTGGAGGCCGGCCGGGACGACGCGCTGAACCTCCGCAACACGGCGCTGCTGACCGGCTCGTTCGAGGAGATGTGCGACGCGGTCGACGCCAGCACGGCCGGCCGCCTGCCGGACACGATGCCGGTGGCGATCGTGCTGCCCACCGGGCCAGATCCCTCGCAGGCACCGCAGGGCCAGGACACGGTCTACCTCTGGGCCGGCTGGGCGCCCCGCGACCCGCCAGAGGGGTGGGACGCCCTGGCGCCCCGGGCCGGTCAGGCCCTCGTCGACCAGGCCGCGCGCCACGTCGACGGCATCGGCGAGCTGGAGATCGGGCGCTTCGTGGAGCCGTGGACCGTGCTGCGCGACCGCACCCGCGTCCCCGACGGCAACCCCTACTACGTCGACCTGCTGACCTCGCGCAACGGGCCGCTACGGCCCGCGCTCGGGCTTGCCGGCTACACGACGCCGGTGCCCGGACTCTTCCTCACCGGCGGCGGCACGCACCCCGGGCCATCCGTCTCCGGGCTCCCCGGCCAGATCGCCGCGCGCAAGGTCTTGGCCACCATGCGCGAGCTGCGGGGGCGCGCGCCACGGACCGCCGGACCTTCCGCGGCCGCGGAGCCGGCCGCCGACGCGGTGCCCGCCTGATGCAGTGGATGACGCTGGCCCACATCCACCTCGACCGCGTGGCCGCGCCGTGGCTGATCACGCGCTTCGTGGACCCCGACGCGCAGTTCAGCTACCTGGAGTGGGGCCTGGACGGCGAACTACCGGGGCCTGAGCTGGCGCAGCAGGTGCCGGAGGGGACGACGCCCGTCGGCCTCCCCGGCGTCATCCTCGGCCTGCACGATGCCGACGGGTCGTGCTTCGCCAAGGTCCTGCGCCACCACGAGCTCGAGGACCCGGCGCTGTGGCGGATGGAGCGGCTGGTCTCCGCCGGGGTGCGGCACGCCTTCGGCCAGCCCGCGGCCGCCGACGAGACCGCCGAGGAGTCGATGCTCGGCGCCGCCCTGGACGAGCTGGGCACCGCGCTGGGCGTGGCCTTTGACGACGCCGGGCACCTCGAGCGGGCGCTCGGCCTCTACGACGCGGTCTACACCCTCTGCCAGATCCGCGAGCTCCCGGCGCAGACGCTGGCGGACGCGCCGCGGCTGCCGCCGCTGCGCACGCCCTACCTGCGTGAGGCGATCGGCCGTGCCTGACCTACAGGGGAAGGTCGCGCTCGTCAGCGGCGCAGCGCGGGGGATCGGGGCGGCTTGCGCCGCCGCGCTCGTCGACGGCGGGGCCCGCGTCGTGCTCGGCGACGTCCTGCTGGAGGAGGGCGCGGCCACCGCAGCGGCGCTCGGCGACGGCGCGCGCTTCGTGCCGCTCGACGTGACGGACGCCACCGCGTGGGCCGCGGCCGTCGCCACCGCGGAGGACGCCTTCGGGCCCCTCTCGGTCCTCGTCAACAACGCGGGCATCTTCGTCACCGGCGGGCTGGAGGACGCGGAGGAGGCGGGCCTGCGGCGGGCCTTCGAGGTCAATCAGCTCGGCGTCTTCCTCGGAATGCAGGCGGCGGTGCCGTCGATGCGGCTGGCCGGCGGCGGCTCGATCGTCAACGTCGCCTCGTCGGCCGGGCTCGTGGGGATCCCGAACGCGATCGCCTACTCGTCCTCCAAGTGGGCCGTCCGCGGCCTGACCCGCGGCGCGGCGCTCGACCTCGCCACGGCGGGCATCCGCGTGAACTCCGTGCACCCGGGCCTCGTCGACACGCCGATCTTCGCGGGCTTCCCTCGCGAGGCGCTGGACGCGATGGCCCAGGCCCTGCCGATGCCGCGCCTCGGGCGGCCGCCGGAGATCGCCGCGCTCGTGGCCTTTCTCGCCTCCGAGGAGGCGAGCTTCTGCACCGGCTCGGAGTTCGTCGCCGACGGCGGCTACTCGTGCCCGTGATCCGCCGCGGCGCTCAGCGGCTGCTGTCGCCCTGCTGGATCATCTTGAGGTAGAGGGAGGCGGCCTCGACCCGGTTGGCGGCGTTGAGCTTGCGCCGCAGGCGCGCGACGTAGGTCTTCACCGTCTCCGGCGAGAGCATCAGGCGCGCGGCGATCTCGTTGTTCGAGCGGCCCTCCACGAGCAGCGAGGCGATCTGCTCCTCGCGCTCGGTGAGGCGGTCGCGCAGGTCGACGTTGTTGCCGCGCGCGACGCTCGCCCGCGCGAAGGCGTAGCCCGTGCCGCGGTCGGAGGGGATCGACAGCGGCGCGTGCAGCACCTCCTGCATCAGCGCCCGGGCCGACGCGGTCAGGTGGTTCAGCTCCGTGGAGACCTCCGACAGCCGCGTCTGCAGGACGACGTGCTCCAGGGACATGCCGGCCATCGCGGCCATCGCGGTGACCGTCGCCTGATCCAGGGAGTCCACGGGTCCAGCCGGCCGGTCCACCACGAGCAGGGCCAGGGGCCGCCCGTCCGGCTCGATGACGCCGAGGGCGTACTCCTGCAGGTCCAGGACGTCGGCCAGGACGCAGGGACGGGTGGCCGCCGGGCCGCGCCGGCGCGTGCTCCCGCGCACCAGGTCGTACTCGAGCGTGTTGGGCTCGATCGCCACCGGGGCGGCCAGCACGCGGCGGCGCAGCCGGTCGCTGCCTGCGTCCGCCAGGACGGCCGAGCCCCCGGCGGTCAGGCTGCCGTCGTCGACGGTGAGGATGACCGCGCGCTCGAAGCCGCATTCCACGCGCGCGAGGGCGGCGGCGTTGGCGAACAGCTCGGGAACGCTGGCGGCGGAGCGCAGCCGCCGGTGCAGCAGCGGAAACCGCGTCAGCTGCTCGATGTGGTCGGCGAGCCGGGCGTCGACCTCGGCCGGTCCTGGGTCCTCGCGCGTCTCGGCGAGGTGTAGTCGGCGCATCGGCGCTCCCTTCGGTCGGGGTCGCGGGCATGGTACCGAGTTTCGACGACCATGCCCAACTTCTGAACAACACGTCATGTTGCACCAGATGGGGGACATGTGGTCCCCGAATGGGGACTATCACCCCCGACCGGGGTCGCTCTACGGTCCTCGCCGATGGCAGCCGAGTCAAAGCCGCTGGGGGGCGTCCGCCGCCCTTCCCGCGTCATCACCGAGTCCGCGACCTACGAGCGCCTGCAGTCTGCGGGAGACATGGGCGCGCTCGCGGTCACCAGCGTCAAGCTCGCCGTCAGGCCGCCGTTCGCGTGGTTCCGCGACGCCATCGTCGAGACCTCCACCATGACCAAGCGGTGCCTGCTGCCGCTGCTGGTCTCGCACGGCGTCTACCTCATCGGCTACGGCATCATCCTGTTCGGCTCGATCCTCACGAACATCGGCGTGATCGAGCGCGAGTCCGGGGCGATGTTCATCATCTGGGTCCGCGAGATCGCGACCTGGATCACCGGCATGATCTTCGCCGGCGTCGTGGGCAGCGCGATCACGGCGGACATCGGAGCCCGCAAGATCCGCGAGGAGCTCGACGCCCTCGACGTGCTCGGCGTACGCAAGGTCGACACGATCGTCGTGCCGCGCGTCGTCGCCTCGACGATCGCCATGCCGCTGCTCGTGATCGTGAGCCTGATGTGGATCACGTTCCTGAACTTCATCATCGCGCCGCTGACGCTCGACTTCAGCGCGGGCGTGTGGTTCCACAACCTCAAGGCGAACATCCTGCCGACGGACCTGCTGTTCACGGTGCTCATCAAGAACATCGTGCTCGGGTTCTTCGTGGGCGTCGTCGCCTGCCACAAGGGGCTGACCTGCAAGGCGGGCGCGGAAGGCGTGGGGCGCGCGGTGAACCAGACCGTCGTCATCACCTTCTTCGGCATCTGGCTGTTCAACTCGGTCTTCAACCTCGGCTACCTGACGCTGTTCCCCGACACCGCGCAGCTCCGGGGGTAGAGCGCGATGGCGATCCAGGAGATTCCCGCCCCGCCGGCTCCGCCGGCGCCGCCCACCGCCGGGCCGGTCGGCTCCGCGCTGGACGGTGCGGGCGAGTGGACGACGTTCTTCGGCCGCACGGTCAAGGGCACGTTCGGCACGTTCCCGTACTTCTCCGAGGTCCTGCGCCAGGCCGCGATCATGATCGCCGGCACCTCGCTGCTGATGTTCGTCATGAACATCTTCCAGGGCGCGAGCGTCGCGAACTTCGGCTTCTTCTTCCTGCGCGCGATCGGCGCCGGAGACTTCATGGGCCTCGTCTCCGGCTACGCCGGGCCGCGGCAGACCGGTGTGACGATGTTCGGCTACGTCTTCTGCGCCAAGATCTGCTGCGGCATGACCGCCGAGATCGGCGCGATGAAGATCCAGCAGGAGATCGACGCCCTGGAGTCCACGGGCGTGGACACCATGCGCTACATCGTCGGCACGCGGATGGCCGCGGTCCTGATCTTCGTGCCGGTCGCGGCGGCGCTCGCGCTCATCGGCCAGATCGTCGGCGTGTACCTCGTCACCGTGACGGTGGTGCACGGCATCGCCCCCGCAACGCTGCTCAACGTCAACTGGGCGGTGCAGACGATCAACGACCAGATCTACTCGCTCTTCACGATGGGCCTGATCGCCGTGGTGACGGCGTCCGTCGCGATGTTCGTCGGCCTGCGTGCCAGCGGCGGCCCCGCGAACGTGGGCGCGGCGGTGGCGAAAGGCATCCTCGCCAACCTCGTGATCCTGCACGTCATCTCCGCGTTCTGCGCGATCATGTTCTACGGTGGGAGCTCGAAGCTCCCGATCGGCGGCTGACGCACCGTGCGCCTGCTGCGCCTGCTGGTCCCCTTGGCCCTCCTGGTCGTCGCGGTCCTCGTGGTCGTGGCCCTGGGCGGCTCCGACAAGCACGAGCTGCACGTCGTCGTGGCCGACGCGACGAACGCCGAAGCCGGCCAGTACGTGCGCGCCGGCGGCAGCAAAGTCGGCCAGATCAGCTCCGTGGACCCGGTCGACGGCGGCCGCAAGGTGCGCGTCGGCATGAAGCTCGACGACAAGGTCTGGCCGCTGCCGCAGGGCAGCAGGATGGAGCTGCGCTGGGGCGGCACCGCGAGCTTCGACAACCGCTACATCGCCCTGACCGTCGGCCCGCGGAGCAACCCCGCGATCCGGGACGGCGCGCAGCTCCCGGCCGCCGACTTCACGGTCCCGGTCGAGCTCGACACCCTCCTCACCGCCTTCACGCCCGCGGTCCGGACCGACCTGCGCGGCTTCCTCGACAACGCCGGCGCGTCGCTCAAGCAGGCGCGCACCGGCCTTGCGCGCGCGCTGGAGACCGGGCCCGCCGCCCTCGGGGAGGCACGCCACGTCGCCAGTGACCTGGCGGCCAACCAGAAGGCGCTGGACACGCTGCTGCGCCAGACGCACGCCACCGTGAACGCGGTGCAGACCGCCGACCCGGGCCTGCGCCGCGTGCTCTCCGGCGCCGCGCAGACCTTCGCGGCCGTGGCCGGCCGGCAGGGCGAGCTCAAGCAGACCATGGACAGGGCGCCCGGCACCTTCAGCCGCGTGCGCTACACCTTGCGCCGCACGAGCAGCACCCTGAACAGCGCGGCCGAGCTCACGGATCGCCTCGCGCCGGGCGTCACGCAGCTGCGCCGGATCGCCGCGCCGCTGAACCACGTCCTGGGCACCGTCGTCGACGTCGGCCCCGACGCCCGCGGCACGCTCACGACGCTGCGCGCAGCCGCGCCCCGCCTGAACCCGCTGCTCGCCAAGGTGACGACGGACATGCCCAAGCTCGAGTCGATCGGCCGCCAGGCGACCGACCAGCTCAAGTGTCTGCGCCCCTACTCGCCGGAGATCGCGGCGCTGTTCTCCGACTGGGCCGCGTTCCAGTCCGGCTCCGACGGCCGCGACAAGTTCTTCCGCGCGAACGTGATCGTCCCGACGGCGGCGCCGATCAACGCCCTGCCCAAGGAGTACAACTCGGCGACCGCGTCCAAGCTCTTCCCGGGCCTGAAGTACGGCAACCCGCTGCCCCCCGGCGCGATCACCGGCCAGCCGTGGTTCCAGCCGGACTGCAACATCGGGCCCGACAGCCTGGATCCCACCAAGGACCCGGAGATCCGCAAGTGACCCCGGACGTCCGCAAGGCGCTGAAGGCCGTCCTCGGCATCGTCGCGGCCTTTGCCGTCTTCGTGGTGGCGGTCACGCTCTTCAGCCGCGACGACGGCTACACGGTGAAGCTCGCGATGGACGACGCCGCCGGCCTGCGCGACGGCTCGCCCGTCTCGATCGGCGGCGTCCGCGTCGGCAAGGTGGAGCTGCACCTGGGCGACGGCGACAAGGTGCAGGTCGACCTGAAGCTGGACAAGGGCAAGCGCGTGCCCAAGGACGCGCGGGTCGGCATCTCGGCCGTCAACTTCCTGGGGCAGAAGCAGGTCGCGTTCTCCGGCGGCACCCCCGCGGATCCGGCGCCCGACGGCTACGTCATCCCCGCCTCGCGGGTGACGACGTCGACCGACCTGGACCAGGTCCTGAACACGCTCGACACCGACACGCGCACCCGGCTGTCGATCCTCGTCAACGAGGCCGGCGCGGCGGTCGCCGGGCGCCAGTGGGACCTCTCGCGCGACATCCAGCAGCTGCCGACGACGCTCGTGGACGCGCACACGCTGCTGAGCCAGCTCGTCAGCGACAACCACACGCTGGCCGACCTCGTCACCTCGAGCGACCGCTTCATCGCCTCCGCGGCCGCCAAGCGCACGGACCTGAACCACCTGATCGACACGCTCGGCCAGACGTCGCAGACCGTCGAGACCAAGCGCGGTGAGCTCGCGGCGACGCTGGCGAAGGCGCCGGGGACCTTGGCCACCATGCAGCGCTTCTTCGGCGAGCTACAGCGGACGACGGCGCCGCTCGGCCCGGCGGCCCGCGCGATCACCGCCACGGCACCGGCCCTGGACGACACGCTCAGCCGGGTGGAGGCCTTCCGCAAGTCCGCCGACCCGACGCTGAACACCGCGACGGACGTCGCCCCGGCGCTGACGAAGCTCGGCACCCAGGCGACGCCGGTCCTGCGGCAGGCGAAGCCGACGCTGCGCTCGCTGGCCGAGCTGATCCCGGCCGCGGTACCGTTGACCAACGCGCTGGACAACAGCGCCGACAACCTCATCGGGACGGTCGAGAACTGGTCGCAGGCGATCCAGCTGCGCGACGGCCTGAGCCACATCTTCCGCGGCGAGGCGACGTTCAGCCCCGACCTGGTGACAAGCGTCATCGACCGCCTGACCAAGCCGGCGGCCGCGCCACAGACGGCGAAGACCCCGGCCCGCAAGAGCAGCGGCAAGCCGAGCGCCGGCACCCCGTCCGCGCCGAGCGCCGGCTCCGCCGCGCCGGACGCCAGGCCCGCTGCGCCGGCCAACCCCGTCAAGAAGGTCGTGGACGGCGTCGGCAAGACCGTCACCGGCCTGCTGAACGGCCTGCTCGGTCCGAAGTCCGGCGCCGCGCAGCCCCCGGCCGGTGCCGCGCCTGCCCCCGGCAAGTCCGCC
>JAOPZJ010000402.1 GCA_025964155.1 Solirubrobacterales bacterium | reverse complement strand
AGTAGCCCAGGATGGTCAGCAACGCCGCGACGGTCGACGTGGTCACCTCCCGGCCGGTCAGCGAGTAGATGCCCGCCACGATGAGGATGTCGTGCATCAACGCGATGAGCACGGGGACCGCGTACTTGAACTCGAAGCGCAACGTGATGTACGCGCTGATGACGAGCAGCGAGACGATCACCGCGATGATCGCGCCCTTCGCGACGGTGTTGCCGAAGGTCGGGCCGATGGACTGCGTGTCGGGCGAGCCACGGATGCCGTACTTGGCGTCGAGGGCCGCCGTGACCTTCGGCGTCTCGCTCGGCCCGAGCTGCTTCGTGGAGATCTGGAACGCGTTGGCACCGAGGGCCTTGTCGGTGACGCGCTGGATTTCGGCGCCGTTCCCGAGGCCGACCGTGTTGAGCACGTCACGGATGCCGGTCTCCGTGGCGGGCTGCGTGAACGCCGCCTTGATCCGGGTACCGGACTCGAAGTCGATCCCGAACTTCATGCCCTTGCCGCCGATGGCCAGGGCGCCGATGAGCAGGATCATGCCGGAGGCCGTGAAGAACCAGCGGGCCGCGCCGGTGAAGTCAAAGCCGCCCCAGGCGGGCTTGTCGGCCCTGCTCTTGCCAACCGCGAGGGCGCCCGGGCTGTTGAGCAGGCGCGTCTTGGACAACAGGCCGAGGATCGCCTGCGTCAGCAGGACGGCGGTGAAGAGCGAGACGAGCGTGCCGATGCCCAGCACGAGCGCGAAGCCCTTGACGCCGGCCGTCGACAGGACGAACAGGATGAACGCCGTCATGAACGTCACGACGTTTGCGTCGATGATCGCCCCGAGGCCCTTCTTGTAGCCGGCCGCGACGCCCGCGGCCACGGATCTCCCGTTGCGTATCTCTTCCTTGACGCGTTCGAAGATGACGATGTTCGCGTCGGCGGCCACCCCGATCGTGAGGATCAGGCCGGCGATCCCCGGGAGCGTCAGCGTGATCGGGATGAGCTTGATCAGCGCGAAGAAGTACAGCGAGTAGACGACCAGCGCGGTCACCGCGATGGCACCCAGGACGCGATAGAAGAGCAACAGGAACAGCGCCACGATGGCGAAGCCCGCCGCGCCCGCGATGAGGCCCTGGTTCAGGGCCTGCTTGCCGAGGGTCGCGGACACCTGTGACTGCGAGATGAGCTCGAGCTTGACGGGCAGGGCGCCGTACTTCAGCTGGTTGGCCAGCTCCTGGGCGGACTTGATCGTGAACGAACCGGAGATCTCCGATCCGTTGGAGCCGTCGATGCCGTCGCCGTTCTGCTGGTAGTCGATGTACGGCACCGACACGAGCTGGTTGTCCAGCACGATCGCGAAGTGCTGGAACTTCTGGCGCGGATCGGTGATGGGCTGGCCGTCGGACGTCGCGATGAAGCTCGAGCCGCGCTGGGCGATCTCCCGCGTGACCTGCTGCCACTTCTTGCGCCCGGAGCTGGTGAACCCGAACGTGACGTTCGGCTCCTGCGTCTGCGGGTCGAAGTTCTGCTCGGGGTTCTTGATGTCCGTGCCGCGCAGCGCGAACGAGTCGTTCAGGACGTAGTAGCAGTCCGGTCCCTTGCCCTGGTTCTCCTTGTTGCCCGTGGAGGACTCCGCCTGCACGATCGTCGTGCCCTCCTTGACCTCGATGACGCGCAGCGACGGGTTGGCCTTCAGCAGCCGGGAGGCCGAGTCGCTCGTGCGCAGCGCCTGCTCGGTCTCCTCAGGGCCGGCGACGACCTTCCGCGTCTTGTCGTTGACGAGGTAGAACTTGTTGCCGGACGAGGTGTTCGGGCTGGCCGCGGCGGGACGGCGGCGGGCGCGGGCCAGGGCGTCGTACTCCGGCAGGCAGCCGGCGCTGCCGGCTTGAGGCCCACCGGTGACCGAGAAGTCGTTGGGCACCGGCTTGCCGTTCTTCCCGACGACGTTCTTCTCCCAGTCATAGAAGAAGAGCTGTGCGGTGGTGCCGACCTGCTTCTCGGCCTCGCTAGCGTTCTTCACGTCCGGCAGTGCGACCGTGATCTGGTCGCGCCCGGAACGCTGGATCTCCGGCTCGGAGACGCCGAGCGCGTCGACGCGCTTGCGCATGATCTCGATCGAGCGGTCGATCGCCTCGCCCGAGACCGTCGGGGCGGCCTTCGTCGGCTTCGCCTGGTAGGTGAGCTCGACCCCGCCCTTCAGGTCGAGGCCAAGACGTGTCTTCTTCGTCGTGATGACCGCGGCGGAGCCCACCATGAGCAGGAGGACGAGTCCAAGGATGAAGAGATTGCGGCGGCGATCGGTCATGAAGTGGCCTGGTCGGTCGTCGGGCGGAAGGAGGACGTGGCTACTTCGACGGCGTCAGCACGAGCAGGAGCCCGCCGTCGTCGTCGTAGGCCGGGAATATGTCGGCGTTGGCCCGCGCGGGCAGATCGCCCTCGGCGTTGACCTGGACCGGCTTGTCAAGCTGGCGCACACCCCATTCCAGGGCGGTCCGCACGGGGTCGTCGCCCGCGTCGAAGCGCAGCCCGAGCACCGTCGAGACGGGCCGGCCGATGACGGACTGGTCGTCCAGACCCGTCAGCTCGAAGGAGCCGCGACCGCAGGCGATCACGTTGCCCTCCTGATTGCAGGCGAAGAACGCCGCGTTCGGGGCGGGGTAGTAGTCGTCGAGCAGCTCGAACAGGAAGCCGAAACCGCACTTCACACAGCCCTTGGGCTGGGCGCGGAAGCCGGCGGTGCGATCGGTGGCGGCTGAACGGTTGCCGCAGTTGGGACAGATGAAGAAGTGGGCCATCAGATGGTCGGAGCGGGGACACGAGGGTGCGCGGCTCCCGTTCTGACTCACAGGGTACGCGGTGGACGAGCGTCGGTGCGCTGTCGGGCAGTCTGGTACACCATCCGCCGCATGCCCGATACGCCCCGAGAACCTGCCGTCCCGCTGGCCGACGTCGAGGTCGCCCAGCGTATCGCCGCCGCGGCGCGCGAGGGCCGGCCCGCCGATCGCACCCCGACGGTCACGCAGCTGCTGGCGGCCTTCGGCGAGGACGAGGGCGCCCGTCCGGCCGCCCTCGACCGCGTGGCGCGTGCCCTCCAGTTCGCCGGGGTCGGCGTCTCGCCGCCGCTCACCGAGGCACCGGCGGGGTCGCGGGTCACGCTGTCGCCCGGCCGTGGCTCCAGCGGTCCCGGTGGCGGTCGGGGACGGTCGCTGATCCTGGGCGGCGTCGCGCTCGCCGTCGTGATCGCCGGGGTGGCGGTGGCCGCGGCGAGCCTCGGCGGCTCCGACGACGTGGACCGCGCGTCCGCGCTCCCGCCCGGCTCCACGCAGACGACGCCGGTCTCCACGGTGCAGCAGCCCGCCCCCGAGCCGACGCGCACGGCGGCGGAGGCCGAGCAGGCCAAGCCCGAGCAGGCCAAGGCCGAGCAGACCCGCACGGCGGAACGGCGGCGCAAGGAGCGTGCGGCCGCCGAGCACCGGGCGGCAAAGAAGCGCCGGGTCGTCGTCTCGCTGACCCCCGCAGAACCGACGTACGTCTGCATCGACAACGCGGACGGGACCAGGGTCTTCGGCGGGACGCTCGGTCAGCGCAAGACGTTCCGTGCCAGGCGCCTGCGGCTGAACATCGGCCTCAAGTCGGTGACGGTGAAGGTCGACGGGAAGCCGCTCGCGCTGGGCGGCAGCCCTTCGGGCTACCTCGTGCAGGCCGGTAGGGCGCCGCAGTTCCTGCCCCTGGGGCAGCGGCCCGAGTGCTGAAACGCAGACGCAATGCCGTTGCCACCGCTGAGCGGGCGTAACGGCTTTGCGTCTGTTCTAAAAGAGCGCCGGATCCGTCGCCGGGGCCTCGAGTCCCAGGTGCGCGAAGGCGCGGTACGTCGCCACGCGGCCGCGCGGGGTGCGCTTGATGAAGCCGCACTGCAGCAGGTAGGGCTCGTAGACGTCCTCGAGCGTGTCGGTCTCCTCCTGCACCGCCACGGCGAGGGTCGACAGGCCGACGGGGCCGCCCTCGAACTTCTCGCAGATTGCGGACAGGATCTCCCGGTCCAGGCGATCCAGGCCCATCAGGTCGACCTCCATGAGCTGCAGCGCGGCGTCCGCGACCGCGGCGGTGATGACGCCGCCGGCCTTGACCTCCGCGTAGTCGCGCACGCGCTTGAGCAGCCGGTTGGCGACCCGCGGCGTGCCGCGCGAGCGGGCCGCGATCGCCCGCGCCCCGTCGGCCGCCAGGTCCACGCCCAGGATCGCGGCGCTGCGGTGCACGATGGCGCCCAGATCGGTGACGCCATACGGCTCCAGACGGTGCTGGATGCCGAAGCGGTCGCGCAGCGGCGTCGTCAGACGGCCGGCGCGCGTCGTGGCACCGACGAGCGTGAACGGCGGCAGATCCAGCGTCATGACCCGGGCACCCGCCCCCTGGCCGACGGTGATCGGCAACTGGCCGTCCTCCATCGCGGGGTAGAAGGTCTCCTCAAGGGCACGGGGCAGGCGGTGGATCTCGTCCACGAAGAAGACGCTGCGGGGCTCCAGAGCGGTGAGGAACGCCGCGACGTCGCCCTTGCGCTCCAGCGCGGGCGCGGCGGTCGACACACACGGCACCCCGAGCTCCTCGGCCAGGATCTGGGCCAGGGACGTCTTGCCGAGGCCGGGGGGGCCGGCGAAGAGCACGTGATCCATCGCCTCGCCACGGTTGCGTGCGGCCTGGATCGAGACCGCCAGCTGCTCCTTGAGGGCCTGCTGGCCGACGAAGTCCACCAGGCGCCGCGGCCGCAGCGAGACCTCGACCTGGACGTCCTCCTCCAAGACCGCGGGGGTCTGGATTCGGGGAAAGTCGGTCATCGGCGCGCCGCCGCCTTCAGGGCGTGGCCGATGAGCTCCTCGGCGGTGAGGCCCACCTCGGCGCCCGAGAGCAGCCGGTCGGCCTCGATGAGGTCGTAGCCGAGCTCGATCAGCCCGTCCCGCGCCAGCAGGCGCGGGTCGTCGTCCCGGGCGCCGCTCACGCCGAGCTCGTCCCCAGGCGTCCGCGCAAGCTCGTGCGGGACGCCGACCTTGTCGCGCAGCTCGACGATGATGCGCTCTGCGGTCCGCTTGCCGATGCCCGGTACGGCCTGGAAGCGCGGCGCGTCGCCGGCGGCCAGCGCGGTCACGAGCTCGCGCGGCGATCCGCCCGAGAGCACGGCCAGCGCCATCTTCGGACCCACCGACTGCACGCCGAGCAGCAGCGTGAAGAGATCCTGCTCCTCCTCGGTGACGAAGCCGTAGAGCGCCATGCTGTCTTCGCGGACGATGAGCTCGGTGTGGAGGCTCACGGGATGCCCGACGGCGGGGATGCGCTCCATGGTGTAGGCCGAGACGGCGATCTTGTAACCGACCCCCGACGCGGTCTCGACGACGACGTGGTCCCCCCGCCGCACGGCGACGTCCCCGGCGATGCGCGCGATCATGCCCCGACACCTGCCAGTGCGGCGGCCTGGAGCATCGGGGCGTGGTTCGTGTGGCAGACGGCGACGGCGAGGGCGTCGGCGGCGTGGTCTGGCCGAGGCGGCTCGGGCAGCGAGAGCAGCGACTGCACCATCCGCGTCACCTGGTCCTTGTCCGCCCGCCCGCTGCCGCACACGGCTGACTTCACCTGCTGCGGCGTATAGCCGTGACACCCCAGGCCACGCTGACCGGCGGCCAGCAGGATCACGCCGCGCGCCTGGCCCACGGCCATCGCGCTGACGACGTTCGCGCCGAAGTAGAGGCTCTCCAACGCGACGGCGTCGGGCTGGTGCGCGGTCAGGAGCGCGCAGATCTCCGCGTACAGGTGCGCCAGGCGCAGCTCCGGCGCGGTCTCGGGCTTCGTGGTGATGACCCCGCCGTCCAGGGCGACGAGGCGCCCACGCCGGCGGCAGACCACGCCGAAGCCGGTGTTGGCGAGCCCGGGGTCGATGCCAAGGACGATCATGTGTTCGTGATTCTGGCCGGGCGGGCGGATGCCTCCCTGCCCGGGACGGTGAGCGAGCCCCTGGCGCGTGATCGTCGCGAGCCCGCGGATGGGTCCCGTACGCTCTCGCCCGTGACCGACGCACACGCCATCCCGCCCGACGCGGACCTCCAGGACGCCGGGCTCTTGGACGGACTGGAGGGCCAGGCGCGTGCCGAGCGTGTCGAGCTGCTGCGCTGGCTGCACGACGACCAGGGGTACGCCGTCGAAGAGCTCGTGCGAGCGTCGGCCACCGAGACCCTCATCCTCATGCCGTCCGAGCGCGTCATCGGCGGCAAGACGCGCTACACCGAGGCCGAGGTCGCCGAGCGCGCGGGCGTCGAGCTGGACTTCCTTCGCGCGCTCGAGCGCGCGAACGGCACCCCCGCCGACGTGGAGGAGTCCGGGACCGCGCTCTACACGGACATCGACGTGGATGCGGCCCGCATGGCGCGCTCGTTCGTGGAGGCCGGGCTGTCGGAGGAGCAGATCCTCAACGTGTCGAGGGTCCTCGGCCGCAGCTTCGGACAGATCGCCGAGATGATGCGCCAGGTCACCTTCGAGCTCGTCGTGCGCCCGGGATCCAGCGAGCTCGAGCTGGCCCGCAACTACCAGGCGGCCTCCAAGCTCCTGGCCCCGTCGCTCGGGCCGCTGCTGGAGACCGTCCTGCGCCTGCACCTGCGCAAGGCCGTGGCCACGGAGATCGTCACCGCCCAGGAGCGCAGCAGCGGTGCCCTGCCCGGCGCCCGGCAGGTCGTCAACGCGTTCGCGGACCTCGTCGGGTTCACCCGCATGGGCCAGGAGGTCCCCCCGGAGACGCTGGGCGCGGTCGCCGGACGCCTGGAGGACCTCGCCGACAGCGTCGTCGCCGCGCCCGTCCGCGTCGTCAAGACGATCGGGGACGCCGTGCTGCTCGTCAGCACGGACGCGGCCGCGATGGTCGACGCGGCCCTGAGGCTCGTCGAGGTCGCGGCCGAGGAGGGCGAGGACTTCCCCCAGTTGCGCGTCGGCATCGCGTCGGGTCAGGCCGTCAGCCGCGCCGGCGACTGGTTCGGCGCCCCGGTCAACCTCGCCAGCCGCCTGACGACGGTCGCGCGCGCCGGCAGCGTCGTGGCCACCCAGGACGTCTCGGACGCGGTGACCGAGGACATCCAGTGGTCCTACGCCGGCTCCAAGCGGCTGAAGAACGTCGCCGACGAGGTCAAGCTGTTCCGGGCGCGACGTCCGGCGGAGCCCGCAGCGTCCGCACCGCCGGCACCGCCAGCAGCGCGAGCGCGACGGGGACGGCGATGATCGTCATCGCGTGCAGCGTGGCGTGCAGGCCGAAGGCCGCGCTCGCCGGCCCGGCCAGCGCAAGTCCGACCGGCATGAGGCCCGAGGAGACCATGTAGTCGTAGCTGGACACGCGCGACAGCGACCGCTCGGGGATGTGCTGCTGCAGCGACAGCTCCCAGAGCGTGAAGTAGATCGAGACGGCCGCGCCCGTGACCGCCTCCAGCGCGGCGATCCCCTCGACCGGCAGCCCGCTGCCGATGATGAGGGCCTGGCAGGAGGCGACGGCGAGCCCGCACGTGCCCACGAGCAGCGGCCGCGCCAGGCGCAGGCGGATCACGAGCAGGTCGCCGACGATCGCCCCGACGCCGAAGGCCGCGGTGACGATCGCCCAGCTGGAGGCGCCGTCGAGCTCCTGCTCGGCGAGTACGGGGCCAAGCACGAAGATCGACGGCAGCACGACGACGTGGTAGACGCCGATGCCGATCAGGCCGCTCCAGACCCAGGAGCGCGAGCGGACCTCCGCGAACCCCTCGCGCAGTTCCCGCAGGAAGTTCGCCGCGGCCGCGTCGGCCTCGGGGTCGCCTGGCTCGGGTTCCCGCGGGTGCAGCGTGGCGAGGGCCGCGGCGCTGGCGGCGAAGGTCGCGGCGTCCACCGCCAGCGCGTAGCCGGCGCCCGCCACGGCGATGAGGACGCCGGCGACCGCCGGGCCGAGCACCATGCCGGTCGACATGACGAGCGAGCGCAGACCGCCCGCCGCCTGCAGGTGCTGCGGCGCCACGGTCAGCGGCAGCAGGCCGGTGACGGCGGGGCTGAAGAACGCGTCCGCCGTCCCGAAGACCGCGAAGAGCACGGCGAGGTGCCAGACCTCCGCGGTGCCGCTGATGAGCAGGTACGCCGCGATCGACTGCGTCACGAGGCGCACGAGGTCGGTGAGCAGCATGAGGCGGTGGCGCCGGACGCGGTCGGCGATGACCCCGCCGGCGAGCGTGAAGACGACGAAGGGCACCGATGCGGCCGCCGCCACGATGCCGACCTCGCCGGCGCCCCCGCCGATCGCGAGGACTGCGAACGGCAGCGCGACGAACGTGATCCGGTCGCCGAACGCCGACAGCGACATGCCGACGAACAGCCTCCGGAACTGCGGCTCGTCCCGCAGGACGGCTGGAAGCCAACGCGTCATGACGTGGACGACGCGTCGGCCGGGAGCTAACCGGCGAGGCGCTCCATCACGGCATCGTCGACGTCGTAGTTCGCGTGGACCTCGCCGACGTCGTCGTTCTCGTCGAGGTTGTCGATCAGGCGGAACAGCTTGGTGGCGGTGTCCTCGTCGACCTCGGTTCGCGTCTTGGGACGCCACAGCACCTCGCCCGAGCCGATCTCGATTCCGGCCTCCTCGAGCGCCTTGCGCACGGCCCCGAAGTCAGAGGGCTCGGTGATGACCTCGAACTGGTCGTCCTCGGCGACGATGTCCTCGGCACCCGCATCGACGGCGACCATCAGGTCTTCCTCCTCGTACTTGCCGGCGTCCACGGCGATGACGCCCTTCTTGTCGAAGAGGTAGGCCACGGAGCCTGGCTCGCCGAGGGCGCAGTTGGCCTTCGCCAGGATGTTGCGCACGTCGCTGCCGGTGCGGTTGCGATTGTCCGTCAGTGCCTCGATGAGCATCGCCACGCCGCCGGGGCCGTAGCACTCGTAGAGGACCTCCTCGAAGCTCTCCGCGTCGGCGCCTGCGCCGGTGCCCTTGTCGATGGCCCGCTGGATGTTGTCCTTGGGCATCGAGGCGTCCTTCGCCTTCTGCACCGCCAGCGCCAGGGAGGGGTTGCCCTCGATGTCACCGCCACCGGCCTTCGCGGCGACGGTGATGGCCCGCGAGAGCTTCGTGAAGGCCTGCCCGCGGCGCGAGTCCACGATGGCCTTCTTGTGCTTGATCGACGCCCACTTGGAATGTCCCGACATATGGCCCAGCGTACATCCCGGCAGCCGCGTTCGCTGGCGTCCGCCATCGTCGGTGGCCGGGTCTGCGGTGGATTTACCGGGCTCTTCGCGTCTGCTCAGGTGACGCACAGCGTCGGGATGCATGCTGGTCGTCCACCCCCTCCACATGACAGGAGCCGTCATGCGTCCGTCCCCCCGCCTCGCCTCCGTCCATCCCCGAGTCGTCGACGATGTCCGCCGCGTCCTGGTCGTCGCCAACGAGACCGTCGGCGGCGAGCTGCTGCACGAGCTGCTGGTCGCCGTCACCGGCGGCGGCCGGGAGACCCGCGTGCTGGTCCTCGTGCCCGCGCTGCACGACCGACTGCTCCAGCTGCCCCCGCATCTGAGCGGGCAGGGCGGGAACGGCGGCGCCGGAGCCCGGGCCGCCACCGCCCGCCTGGAGGCGTGTCTGGCGCAGCTCGATGCCGAGGGCATCGAGGCGACGGGCCGGCTCGCCGACGTCGATCCGATGCTTGCGATGACGCAGGCGCTCCGGGAGTTCCCCGCCGATCAGGTGATCATCGCCACGCATCCGGTTCACCGCTCCAATTGGCTGGCGCATGACCTCGTCGCGCGTGCCGACCGTGCGTTCGGGCTGCCGATCGCGCACGTCGTGGTCGACGACGCCCCGGTGGGTGCCCCTGGCTGACGGGCCGGCGTCAGCGCCGCCAGGGGTGCCGCCGGCCGGTAACCGATACCGGCGCCGGCCCGCCGTGCGCGTCCAAGAGGCCGGCGAGCCACGGGTCGAACTCGTCGGCGCCGACCAGAACCTGCTCGCGCGCCGGCAGCGTGTCGGTCCACCAGATGGCGATCACACGTTCCTCGGGGGGCAGCGCCTCGCTCGTCCCGGCGGCCAGGTGCCGGCCCGGGGCGCCGAGCAGGTGCGGTTTGAACGTGAAGCGCAGCCCGGCGCGCGCATCGGCGTCCGTCTCTTCCTCGGTGATCCAGTGGTGGTGGGTCCATCCCACCCACGGTCCGTGCACGCCCCAGGTCAGCTCCTGGACCGGGGCCGGCACCTCGACGTAGCCGGCCTTCGCGACGCGGGAGAGCTCGCGGCAGACCCACACCGGGTCGCGCACGTCCTCCAGCGTGTGCGAGCAGACCGCAATGTCGAACGCCTCGTCCGCGTACGGCCACGGTTCGTGGTCGCAGATGTCGCGCTGCGTCCACGTCGCCTCGGTGAAGCGCTCGGGCGTGTCGTCCTCCGCTCCGTAGAGGCCGCGGGTGGCATGCGGCAGCAGGTCCAGGACGGCGTCCGCGCGCGGCAGCGGCTTGGCCCAGCCGCCGACGTCCAGGACGCGCGCCGCCTCGGGCGTCGTGGTCAGCAGCCGTCGGCGGGCGGCGTCAAGCATCGGCGCCGAGCGACCGGTAGAGCGCCAGGTGCGCGTCGGTGCACGCCTGGCGGGAGAAGCGCTGCGCCCGCGCGACGCAGGCGCGGACGGTGGCCGGGTCCTGCGCCAGCTCGATGGCGGCCAGCAGCGCGTCGGCGAGGACGGCAGGGTCCTGCTCGGTGGACGGGAACAGCACGCCGGTGCCGTCCTGGGCCCCCACGACCTCGGCCTGTGCCCCGACGACCGGCGTCCCGCACGCCTGGGCCTCGGCGAGCACCAGGCCGAACGCCTCCCCGGTGCTCGGCAGCGCGTGCACCCAGGCCGCGCGGTTGGCCGTGACGAGGCGGTCGCGGTCGTCCAGGTCAATCTCGGTGACGCCGTCGACGGCGGCCCAATTGACCCGCGCCCCCATCGCCCCCGCCCCCGCGACCCGCGACAGCAGGAGCTGTGCCTCCGGGTGCGTCCGCCGCACGATCGCCAGGGCCTGCACGAGCAGGGCCACGCGCTTGCGACCCTGCGTGTGGTCGGCGGCACACAGGATGGTCGGTGCCGGTGAGCGAGCGGCCGCAGGGTCGGCGGCCGGGGTGAAGGCCTGCACGTCGACGGGCGCGCCGATGACGTGCGGGTCCACGCCCAGCCATGTGCGGAAGTGCTCGGCGGCCAGCTCGCTGAGGGCGACGACGGCGTCGGACTGCTCGCACGCGGCGACGACGAGCTCCTTGCGCAGCCGCCGGTTGGCGAGCGAGACGCGGTGCGGCAGCCCCATGTAGCTGAACACGACGGGGACGCCGGTCGCGCGCTTGTAGCGCAGCGCGGCGGCGGCGTCCGTGGCGTAGGCCGCCTGCACGACATCCGGCCGCTGCCCGCGGCGCAGCGCCGCGTAGGTGAAGGGGACATGGGCCAGGTGCTCCTCGTACAACCGCCGGCGCAGGCGCTGCTCGAGCGGCGGGCGCCAGACGCGCTGGACGGTGAGCCCGTCCTCGAGCGTCGTAGTCGGGCGGGACGGGTGGCTCGTGATCAGCCGCGGGCGGTGGCCCGCCGCGACGAGCCCGTCGGCGAGCTCACGGATGACGCGCTCGGAGCCACGGCGGACCTCCGGCCAGTACACGGGGTTCAGGAAGGTGACGTCCACGCGCGATCAGGCTCTCACAGCAGCAGCGAGCGGTGGCGGACGGAGCCCCGGGCCAGCGCTGCCACCTCGACGACGTCCAGGACGGCGTGGGCCGGCAGCTCGGAGACGGCCCGCACACGGCCGCGGATCCCGGAGCCGTAGGAAGGCAGGGACGGCAGCGCCCACGGGAGCACGGACGCCAGTGCCGCCAGCGGACGGCCGCGCAGCAGCAGGGCCGCGCCCGCGAGCAGGAACGGCACCCGCGTGTGCTGGGGCTTCCAGAACCAGCCGCCACCGGCGTACGACGAGCGGATCTCCGGATGCTGCCGGGTGAGGTACGGCAGGTGCTGCCAGCGCCAGGACTCGCGGGCGCGGGCCAGGAGCGTGGCCGGCTCGACGCAGTGGTACGTGAGCATCTGCGGCGCCGCCACCATCTTCGTCCCGCGCGCCCGGGCACGCCACGCCAGGTCGGTGTCCTCCCCCGCGGCCAACGGCAGCACCTCGTCAAACCCGCCGCACGCCTCCAGGACGCTGACCGGATAGGCGATGTTGCAGGTCTGCGCCCACACCGACGGCTTCCCGTCGGCCAGCGGGACCTCCTGGGTCCGTGCATGCGGAGCGTGCAGCTTCACGACGAGCTCGTCGGGGTCGATCGCCGTCGGGCCCTGGACGATCGCGCCCGGGTGGCGCGCCACCGCGTCCAGCGTCGCGGCAAGCCATGTCGCCGGTGGGCGGCAGTCGTCGTCGGTGAAGAGGACGACGGGGGCACGGGCGGCCCTCCAGGCGGCGTTGCGCTTGGCCGACGGTCCGGCACTTCCGGCGGGGAAGGCGAGCGAGCGCAGGACCCCGGCGCGGGCCAGCGCGTGGCCGCGCAGGAGGTCGGCGGTCTGCGGGCCGCGCGAATCGTGGGCCACGATGATCTCGAAGCGGACGACGTCGAGGGTCTGGCCGGCCAGCGCGTTCAGCAGCCAGCGCAGGCGCAGCGGACGGTCGTGGGACGGGACCACGACCGTGACCGCCGGCGTCATGGAGCCAGTGCCCCGGGGCGCTCGCGGTACCAGTCCACGGTCCGCCGCAGCCCCTCCTCGAGCTGGACCTGCGGCGCCCAGCCGGTCAGGGCACGCAGCTTGGACGAGTCCGCGACCCGGCGGTCGACCTCGCCGGCCGGGGCGCCCGCCCCGCGGTACTCCGCGGCGACGTCCGCGCCGGCGACGCGGATGAGCATGTCGGTGACCTGGCGCACGCTGTACACCGCCCCGCCGCCGGCGTTGAACGCCTCGCCGTGGGCGCCGCCGTCCACGCCGCACGCCAGGGCGTCGGCGATCGCGAGGTAGGCGGCAGCGGCGTCCTGCGCGTAGAGGTAGTCGCGTTCGGGGGAGCCGTCCGAGCGGATGACCGGTGCACGACCGGCGAGCGCCGCGGCCGTGAGCTCCGGCACGAGGCGGGAGTGGTTCAGGTCCCCGCCGCCGTAGACGTTGGAGAACCGCGTGACGGCCACCGGCAGGCCGTAGGTGTGGAAGGAGGACCGGGCGACGAGGTCGGCGGCGGCCTTGGAGACCTCGTAGGGCTGGCGCGCGTCCAGCGGCATGTCCTCGGTGTACGGGAGCGTCTCCGGCCGCCCGTAGACACGATCGGTGGAGGCGACGACCACGCGCGAGACCCCGCAGGTGCGCGCGGACTCCAGCAGCAGCCAGGTGCCGCGCACGTTGGTCTCGAATGTGGACACCGGGGAGCGCACGGCGGCACCGACGATCGGCTGGGCGGCGAGGTGGAAGACGGTGTCCACCTCGTGCTCGGCGATGGCGCGGTCCAGCAGCGGCGCATCCAGCAGGTCGCCCTTCACGGTGGTGCAGCGCTGGGCCAGGCCGTCGATGCGCAGCGCGCTGCGGGCGTTCTCGGTGCGTTCGAGGACCACGACGCGGACGCTGCGCTCGAGCAGCGCCTGCACGAGCCAGTAGCCCAGGAGGCCTCCCGACCCGGTGACGAACGCGGTCTGCATCGGCGCGGATGCTGCCACCACCGGCGCGGACACGCTCAGGCCGCCTTGCGCGAGCGCAGGCCGACGTACCAGCCGGTCATGGGGTTCGACGAGGGCGGGCGCAGGAAGCCGATCCGCTGCACGTCGGTGAAGCCGGCCGCCCACGGCCACGCCTTCAGCAGACTGAGGTTGGCGAGCATCCAGTTGAACTCGCTGCGCAGGGGCTGGAAGTCCCCGGTGGGCCGGCGCGGCGACAGGAGCGTGTTGCGCAGCGAGAAGTGCTCCATCTGGATGAGCTGACCTCCGGGCTTGAGGCAGCCCAGGAGCGCTTCCAGCGCCCGGACGGGATCGCGCAGGTGGACCATGATCGCCCCGGCGAAGACGACGTCCACCGGGCCGCCGATCGTCTCGGGCGTCACGTCGTACACGTCGCTGATGACGCGCTGCACGGATGAGCCGAGAGCCCCGTGCGCGATCGCGAACCCGCGCCCGAGCTGCATGTTCCAGTCGGCGGCCTGGCGCAGCAGGCGCGGGCGGTTCAGCGGCGGCCACTGCGCGTGGTCGAGCTCGGCGACGTCGATCGCGACCACCGTCGCCCCGCGGCGCTCGAGCTCGAAGGCCCAGAACCCGTCGAACGTGCCGACGTCCAGCGCCCGTTGCCCTCCCAGCGACTGCGGCAGCAGCTTGGGAGCGGAGGTCCGCAGGTCCACCTGACCGGGTGTCAGCACGCCACCCGGTAGCTCGATCGTGTGGTACCAGCCGTCGTTTGCTGCGACCCTGCGCCGCAGGTCGGCTACGTCCAAAGCAGGCGGGTCCCCCGCCCGCCGCAGAGGATCACGACAGGTCCGCGGAGCATGAGGCGGCAATGTATCCCGTCGCGCCGCCGCGGCGGGCCCTGGGTCCCAGAGCCGCCGCCGCGAATCCTCCGTAGGCTTCGCGCGATGCAGATCGCCGAACGCGCCGCCGAGCTGGGCTGGTATCACACGTTGGAGCTGCCGGACGGGGTCGTGACGCCCGGGATGTTCGACCTGCGCGGGGCCGTCGGGCACTACCACCTGCCGGACGACATGACGGGTATGCGCGCACTGGAGGTCGGGACCTGGGACGGCTTCTGGGCCTTTGAGATGGAGCGCCGCGGGGCGACGGTGGTCGCGATCGACCTCGACGACGAGCGGGCGCTGGACTGGCCGCCGCGACGCCGGCCGCAGACGTTCCCCGAAGGCCCGCGGGGCGCCGGCTTCGCACTGGCCAGTGAGCTCTATGGCTCCGCTGTGGAGCGCGTGGTGTGCTCGGTGTACGACGCGACGCCGGAGAAGCTCGGCGGGCAGTTCGACCTCGTCTTCTGCGGATCGGTCCTCATCCACCTGCGCGACCAGCTGCTGGCACTCGAGCGCATCGCGGGACTGGTGAAGCCGGGCGGGACGTTCATCAGCGCCGAGGAGTACGACCCGTGGCTCTCGCGCCTACCGGTCGCGCTCTCGCGCTACCACGCCGACCGTGACGCGGCGGTCGTGTTCTGGATGCCGTCGGTGCGCACGTGGAAAGCGATGCTGTGGACCGCGGGCTTTGACACCGTCGTCGAGCGTGAGCGCTTCAAGCTGCAGGCCACCGGCGACTTCAGCGTCCGCCACGTCGTGCTGCACGCCACGAAGCACGGCTGATGACGGAGGGCCTGCCGGACCCGGTGGTGCCCGCCGCCGCCTACGACGAGGCGTACTACCTCGAGGCCTGCATGGGCTACGAGGAGTGGTCCAGCGATCCCGGCGCCCCGATTCACGGCATCTACACGTACGCGCTGCAGCGCGCGGGCCTGACGGCGGGCGAGACGCTCGTGGACATCGGGACCGGCCGCGGTGAGCTCCTCGCCCTGGCCATGCAGTCCGGCGCGGCGCGCGCGATCGGGCTGGAGTACTCCGAGGCGGCCGTGGCACTCGCCCACCGCACCCTCGACGCCCAGGGCGTGCAGGCGCAGGTCCTCCTGGCCGACGCCCGCGCGGTCCCGCTGGACGACGGCATCGCCGACCTCGTGACGCTGCTGGACGTCGTCGAACATCTGTCGCAGGACGAGCTGGCGCGCGCGCTGCGGGAGGCGCGGCGCATCCTGAAGCCCGGTGGCCGGATCGTCGCCCACACCTTCCCCAACCGCCTCGTGTACGACGTGACGTACCGGCTGCAGCGTCTGGCGGCGCCCGGGCGGCGCGGGCGCTGGCCGGCGGAGCCGCGCGGGGCGCTGGAGCGGTCGATGCACGTCAACGAGCAGACCCGGGGCTCGCTCCGGCGGGCGCTGAGGGTGGCCGGGTTCACCGACGTGGTCGTGGGCTTCGGCGAGCTCATCCACGACGCGATCGTGCCGGTCCATGACGCTCGGGCCCGCACGCTCGTGCACCGGCTGGCCGCCCACCGGATCACCCGCCCGCTGGGCCGGGCGGACCTGTGGGCGCGCGGTGTGGCCTGAGGGCGCGGCTGACCCCTCAGTGAGCCGCGGCCCGGCATCGGTGAGCGGAGCCCAGCGCGGTCATGGCGACCACGCATGCTCCACTCACGCCCACAGAAGGTCCCGCCCACCCTTGCCGATTCCTCGGCGTAGCACGACCCTCGTGGCACCGGATGTAGGCGCGTCCCACACGGACAGTCGGCGCACGCGACGGCAAGGCTTCGTAAAGTGCGCCTCGGTGCGCAGCTTTCCACGCTTCCGTCTGCTGGTGCTCCTCGTCGCCGTGACGGCGCTCGCCGCCGCGACGGTCGGCGCCCAGGCGTCGGGTGCAGCGTTGCCGCGGCTGTCGCTGTTCCCGCTCTTTCCGCCCCCGGCCCCGGGGCCGGCGCCTGCGCCGGCCCCGTCGGCG
>JAOPZJ010000384.1 GCA_025964155.1 Solirubrobacterales bacterium | reverse complement strand
TACGCCGCACCGGCACGCATCGGGTGCAGGCGACCAAAGCGGGCCTGACCCAAGCGAACGCCGGGGTCGCGGTCCGCCGACGATGACCGGTGACAGGGTCGCGTGACGATCTGATCAACCGGCGCCGCAGCGCGACCGGCGCCCCGTCATCCGCTCTCAGTCAGTCCGTGCAGGTGCCGATGTCGGCGCTCGGTGCCCGCTGCCGCCTCGCGGGCCACGGCCGGCCGCCGCGGGAGGAAGGCAGCGGGGATGAGCGCGAGCGCCGAGAATGCCAGCACCCACCAAAACGTCCTCCCGAAGGCTTCGCCAACGACGGAGGTGGGCGCGGGTCGTTCGCGGACGCCACCCGTGGCGCCTGGGAGGTGGCGCTCCAGCACGACCGCGAGCAACGCCACGCCCACTGAGCCGCCCAATTGCTTCATGACATTCAGCGCGCTCGCCGCGCGAGCCACAGCGTGCTCGTCAAGCGTCGCGTACGCGCCGGCCATCGAGGGCATCGTCGAGGCGCCCAGCCCAACGCCGCGGACCACGAGCGCCAGCACCAGCAGCGGGTAGGGCGTGGACGTTCCGGCGAGCGTGAACGGCAGCGTGCCGGCCACCACCAGGGCCAGCCCGGGCAGCACCACGCGGCCCGGACCTACCCGATCGGTGAGCCAGCCGGCGAACGGGATCATGATCGCTGCGCCGATGCCCTGGGGCGCCAGGAGCAACCCGGCATCGAGCGGCGACTGCCCGCGGACGCCCTGGTAGTAGAGCGGCAGCACGAACAGCGCTCCGGTGAGGCCCATGCCGAGGAAGAACGTCGTGCCGACGCCTGCGGAGAAGGGACGCTTGAGGAACAGGCGCACGTCGATCAGCGCGTTGCGCACGCGCCGGGCGTGGCACACGAAGCCCGTCACGAGCGCGAGGCCCAGCACGATCGGGACGCACGCCCGCGGGTCGGCGAACCCGCCGTTCGCGGTCTCGGCCAGGCCGTAGACCAGGGCCGCCAGCCCGGGCGAGAGGAGCAGGAAGCCGCGTCCGTCAAGGCGCTCCCCTGGCTGTGGGCGCGCCTGCGGCAGGAACCGCGCCGCCGCCGCGATGGCAAGCGCACCGACCGGCACGTTCACGTAGAAGATCCAGCGCCAGCCCGCGTGCTCCACGAGCACCCCACCGATGACCGGGCCCAGCACCGGCCCAAGAAGCTGTTGCACCCCGAGGATGCCCATCACGCGGCCCACCCGACCCGGCCCGGCGGCGCGCGTGACCAGCGTCATGCCGACCGGCATGATCATGCCGCCTCCAAGCCCCTGCAGGATGCGGAAGAAGATCAGGCTGTCGAGCGACCAAGCAGCGCCCGCCAGCATCGAGCCCGCAAGGAACAGCCCGGTCGACACGATCCATACCCGCTTGCCGCCGAAGCGGTCCGACGCCCATCCCGAGAGCGGGATCGCGATCGCCAGCGCGAGCAGGTATCCGGTCGCGACCCATTGCACGCTTGTGATGGAGGCCTGGAAGTCGCGGGCTAGGGAATCGAGCGCGACGTTCACGACCGTCGTGTCGATGTTCGTCATGGCTCCCCCGAGCACAACCGTGGCCGCAATCCTCCAGGTCGCCGAGTCGACGCGATCGGTCGACGTGCCGGCCGATCGGGTCACGCGTGACCGACGCCGGCGTGAGGTGCAAACCGGGTCGCATCCATACGCCCCGTGAGCGTAAACCTCGCCCGATCGACCGAGGGGGCGCGGAGGATTCCTTGGTGTCGCTCCGTTCTTTGGTCAGGAGCGCGCGAGCGCCAGTCCGACGAGCAGCGTACGCACCGACGCCTTGATCGTCCCGAGGCTCCTACCGGCGTCACGGCGCAGGTAGCGAACGAGGTGCACGTTGAGTGCGTTCAACAAGAGCTGCGCGGTGACCGCAGCATCGAGTGCGGGCGAGATTTCCCCGATGAGGCGCTCGACATGCACGACGAGCGTCAGGTAGCCACCGATTGGCGCGCTCCACCGATCTCGCTCGAGGGCGAGCGTCAGCTCGAGCTGGTCGTCCTGCAGATCCAGTAGCCCATCGAGGAACGCAGCGAGACGGTCCTCGGCGGGCACCCCGGGCCCCAGCGGCGGCGGTCCGAACAGGAAGGCGTCCTGGAACGCCCGCAGGTGCTCGTCCAGGAGCGCCTGGAACAGGCCGGACCGGTCGCCAAAACGGCGGAAGATCGTCCCCTTCCCGACGCCCGCCTCACAGGCGACCGCATCGATCGACGTTCCCTCAGCTCCTCGCTCGGCCAGAACCCGGACCGCGGCCTCGAGGATGCGCACACGGTTGGCTGCCGCATCGGCACGCTCGCCGCGCGCCGCCGCCATCGGCAGCCCCCCAGCGTCCGCTCCAACGAAACGGTCCCACGACAGTTGAGGCCTCGTCAGACGAGGACCGTCTTCAACGCTTGGGACCAGGACTCGAGCTTCCATACGCCCAGTGAGCGTAAGCCCGGCCCGGTTCACCGAGGGCGCGCGGAGGATTCCTGGCCAAAGCCGATTACGGCACCTCCCGCCCCGAACGGCGAGATCGCCGCACGCCTCGTCCTGAGCACGCGGACGGTCGACATGCACGTCCGCGGCATCCTCACAAAACTGCGCTGCCGCACGAGGACCGAGGCCGCCGCTCGCGCGGCCGACCTCGGGTTGTTGACGAGCTGAACCATGGCCGGAACGACTTCACCGGCGGGACCTCCGCGTCACGCGAGCAGCATGCGGTGGTAGTAGCGCGCGACCCATGCCTGGACCTCCTCGGGGCTCATGTTGCCCTTCGTGGTGAGGGTTCGGTACGTGTTCCAGTCGGTGACGGTGAGGAACGTCACCTCCACCTCGCGCCGGGTCAGGTCGGTCCGGGCACCGGGCTTTCGGAGGAGCGTTTCCGCCGACCAGCGGAGTGCGAAGAGCTGCGCCTCGGCCAGTCGTGCCCAAATCTCTGCCAGGCCCGCGTCACTTGGAACGGCGGTCTCCACGGCCCAGTAGATCCAGGCGACTCGCGCGTTGACCTCGGACACCACCGCCGAATGGAGCTTCAGCATGGTCGCGGCGTCCGGCGCCGCCTCCATCTCACGCGCCGCTTCACGCTGGTGCTCCAGCACGGCTTCAGGACGGAGGACCGCGAGGTCGCCGTTCGCCGCGTCACCACCGAGAGCGGCCAGCAGCGTTGCCTCCAGCAGCGCCGGCTTGGTGGCAAACAGCGCCTCGACGGTCTTGGGCGACACGCCGGCGCTCATGGCGATCGAGCGCATCGTCGTCGCCGCCCAGCCGCGCACCTCGAACTCCTCTTTCGCGGCCCGCAGGATGGCCTGGCGGGTCTCTGCGGCGGCAGCCGTTCGACGTGGCGCGTGATACGAGCGCGGGGGCCGAGGCTGGTTGACACGCGACTTCATGCTGATAGGGTTATATCCCATCCAATAGGTCCTTTCCCTAAGGACTTCGAATGGAGCGGCGGATGGCACAACTACCATCTCATTCGTCCCGCCGGCAAGAGCCGGCACGTATGGCGGCGGCCGTACGCACGGCCATGCGGGAGTTGGCCGCAAAGCGTGACGTCGGGCCGAGGACCGGCGACATGACGCGTGCGCGCGCCGACGACGACCTCGGCCCGTCCGAGGGCGCTGACAGCCTGCACGTGCTCGACCGCGACATGCCCAACCGCGCGCTCGCCATGCCACAGCGACGGCGAGATCGGCGGAAGCCGGCTCATGCCCAACCAGCGCACACCCGTCGAGGTCGGAATGCGAAGGTGGCGGGCCGCCAGCGACCGCCGGAGCACCTCGGCGGCGACGACGATTGGCAGCAGTCGCGGCCGGATCCAGGAGAGATCCTCGTCCGCGTGCAGGCCTGCGGCCTGAACCACGTCGACCACGCGCTCAGCAGCGGCACCACCTCACAACCATCTGGACCGGCCGCTCACAACATCTGCCCGATGGACGCGGCCGGCACCGTGATCGCCGCCGGCGACCGCGTCACCCGCTTTGCGGTCGGCGACGAGGTATTTGGCCACTTCCTGACCGACTCCTGGGCCTGGATCCAGACCCTCGGCGTCCGGACAACCGCCGACGGACCACACGTCGAGCGCCGACCTGAAGGCCTCGATCCGCTCGCCGCGGCTGCGCTCGCCGAGGGCGGCCTGACCGCCAAGACGATCATGCGCGCCGCCGCGCTGCAGCCCGGCCAGACCGCCGTCGTGATCGGCGCGACCGCCAGGGCGGGAACCGTGCTCGTGCCGCTGCTCGCCGAGGCCGGGGGCCACGTGATCGCCGCGGTCACGCCCGGCGACGAGGACTACGTCCGCTCGCTCGGCGCCGCTGACACGATCGAGTGCGCGACCGCCGATCCGCTCGCCGACGCGCTTGCGTCCCATCCCGATGCCGACCTCCTCGTCGACCTCGTCAGCTTCGGTGAGCCGTACTTCATCACCGCCGCCGCAGGCCACGGAACGAGCGTCACCGCCCTCGCCGGCCCCGACGAGCCCGGCATCCCGCGCATCAGGATCTCCGCTGAACCCGGTGACCTCGCCGCGCTCGCGCAGCGCGCACTCGACGGGCACCAGCCCGCCGAGATCGCCCCCGTCGGCGGCTCGAGAAGGTCGGCCAGGCACCGCCGGCCGACCACGTGCCCGGCAGCGGAGCCAGCAGTCGCCCTCGGCGGCTGACAGACGCGGCCGGAAGGATCACTCGGGATCACACGGACGGGGGCCCGACTGTCCCGCGGGACAGCCCGCCAGACGCGGCGCGGAGCCACCATGGAGTCGCTGGGGCAATCGCCCCCAGCCTTCACACGCCCGCAAAGGAGTAGCCAACAATGACATCCGTCCGCAGGCGTCTGGGTTCCAGTCCCAGGCGGCTTCTGGTGCTATCGGCTGCGATGGCCGCTTTGGCGGTCGCCGCTCCGGTCTCCGGCGCGAGGGCTGCCTTCCTTCCGATCGGTGTCCCGGGCGGCGTCGCCCAGGGCGGACAGGCCAACGCGCCCTCAGGCTGCGTCGGGTCAAACGCGCCGTCAGGCGTCGGGGATGCCGGCGCCACCAGCAACCAGATCTGCGGCGCCGTCCTCGCGTTCGTCGGCCCGAGCATCGGCCAGGTAGCCACGACGATCGGACCCACGATCATCGGCGCCACCGTTTTGGCACCGATCACCGTGAGCGCCGGGCCGGTCGCGGTCAGCTCGCTGCCATGACATCGGATCATCGCCACGGGATGTCCGTTCGCGGGCGTTTGGGCCCCAGCCGCAGGCTGCTCGCGCTGTCGGCTGCGGTGGCCGCACTGGCGGTCGTGACTCCGGTCTCCGGGGCGGGGGCTGCCGTCCTGCCGGGCGGCGTCGCGCAGGGCGGCCAGGCCAACGCGCCCTCAGGCTGCGTCGACGCGAACGCGCCGTCAGGCGTCGGGGATGCCGGCGCCACCGTGAATCAGCTCTGCGGCGTCGCACTCGCGTTCGTCGGCCCGAGCACCGGGCAGCTAGCCACGACGATCGGACCCACGATCATCGGCGCCACCGTTCTGGCACCGGTGACGGTGAGCCCCGGGCCGGTCGTGGCCAGTTGGCTGCCATGACGCCGTGAGCGCCGCCCTGTGCCGACGTCCAGACCGGCCACGCCGAGCGTCCAGGCGCCGGTGCCGGCCGTCGGAGCTACCGTCGGTAGGGGCCCCGCGAGCACCTTCGTCGGGCGCGTCTGAAGGAGTCATGATGTTGCAACGCGAGAAGCCGGTCCTGGATGTCGCATTCGATGTCCATCCCGATCCGGACGAGTTCATCCGGGCTGCCATGGAGTGGCATTTCAGCCCGACGACGGGCTCGCCGTTCTGGTTGGAGCGAGCCAAGTCGTTGGAGTTCGACCCGCGCGAGCACGTCAGGAGCTTCGAGGACCTGACGCTGTTCCCGAACGTCACCAACGAGCTGCGCGATGTCCGCGCGCAGGATCTGATCCCGCAGGGGTACGGCCCGCATCCCGAGGTCGTCGGGGTGTTCGAGAGCGGTGGCACGACCGGTGCCCCGAAGCGGGTCGTGATGCTCCGTGACTGGTGGGATCGGATGATGGCCTGGCAGGTCGCCCACCTCCACGCGCACGGAGTGCCGAGGGATCGCAACTGGCTCGTCCTGATCCCGAGCGGGCCGCACATGGCCGGCGAGCTGACGCGGCGGCAGGCGGCCGAGCTCGGCGGCCTGAAGTTCGCGATCGACATGGACCCGCGCTGGGTCAAGAAGCTGATCGCCGCGGGCAAGGCCGACGAAGCGAACGCCTACGCCGAGCACCTGATCGACCAGGCGGTGTTCGTGCTCCAGACCCAGGACATCGGTGTCTTGATGTCCACGCCGCCGCTGCTGGAGCGGCTGGCGCGGCGCGATGACCTCGTCGAGCTGGTTCGCCAGAAGGTGCAGACGATCGAGTGGGGCGGGGCTCACATGGACGCGGACAGCCGGCATCTGTACCGCACCGAGGTCTTTCCCGGGCTGACGCTCGACGGGAACTACGGCAGCACGATGGTGCTCGGCGGGGCGGCCGAACGGCTGGACCTCACCGACGACGATCCCTGCATCTTCGACCCGTTCTCTCCGTACATCACGTTCTCCGTCGTCGACCCCGACAGCGGGCGCAAGGTCGCCTACGGCGAGCGCGGCCAGGTGGTGATGAACCACGTCAGCAAGGCGTTCCTGCTGCCCAACAACCTCGAACGCGACGTGGCCACCCGGATCCGGCCGCTCGGAGGCCAGGTCGGTGACTCCGTCGCCGACGTGACGCCGGTCCAGCGCTTCGACGACGAGACGGTGATCGAGGGGGTGTACTGATGGCTGTGGCCGCTGAGCTGCCCGCCCTGGACGCGCTCGGCCCCGCCGGCGCCTACCACGCGCGCGAGCGGCAGACGATCACCGACGTCGCCGGCAACCCGCTGGCCGAGCTGAGCCTGGTGCCGAGCCTGTTCGTCACCCGCGCCATGGCCGCCCTCCACAAGGCCGCCACCATGCCGGTCGACGAGCGCCTGGCCGCCCTGGCCCGCGCCGGCGACGCGCACGCCATGGGAAGCGTCGACGGTGTGTCGCCCGCCGACCACCAGTTCATCGTCAGCCGCTGCTCAGGCATGCCGATCTCGGTCGTACGCTCCGCCTCCGAGGCGATCGCGCGCAGCGCCGCCCAGGCCTACCTCAGCGTCCAGCACGCCCGGCCCGTCGGCGCCGTCAACCACTGGCGCGATCCGCTCACCCGCACCGGCCGGGCGGTCTGGACCCGGCGCGGCGACGTCTTCGCGGTGCACGCGCCGGGCAACCACCCGGGCGTTCACGGCCTTTGGCTGGAGGCGCTGGCGCTGGGCTACCGGGTCGCCGTGCGGCCTTCCCGGCGTGACCCGTTCACCCCGCATCGCCTGATCTCCGCGCTCCGCACGGCCGGGTTCGGCGACGACCAGGTGGTGCTCCTGCCGACCGGCTACGACACCGCCGACGCGATCCTGCGCGGCGCCGACCTGGCGATGGCCTACGGCGGCGAGGACGTCATGCGCAAGTATGCGACGCAGACCAAGATGCTGCCGCAGGGACCGGGACGCTCGAAGATTCTGCTGACCGCCGACGTCGACTGGCGCGATCACCTCGACGTCATCGTCGCCTCGATCACTCACGAGGGCGGGCGGGCATGCGTGAACACCACCGCGGTCTTCGTCGAGGGCGACACCACCCCGGTCGCGCAGGCCCTCGCCGAGCGGCTTGCGGCTATCCCCAGCCTGCCGCCGCAGGACGAGCACGCCGTCCTGCCGGTCCTCCCCATGGCCGACGCGCACGAGCTCGAGCGGTACCTGCTCGCCAAGGCCGCGGGGACCGTGCCGTGGCTGGGGGGCGACGGCGTCGTCGACGAGCTGGGCGACGGCAGCGCCGTGCTGCGTCCCGCCGTCCACGAGCTCGACCGGCCCGACGCCGAGCAGGCCGGCATCGAGCTGTCCTTCCCCTGTGTCTGGGTCGCCCCGTGGACACCCGAGGCAGGCCTCGAGCCGTTGAAGGAGACACTGGTGATCACCGCGATCACCCACGACACGCGGCTCGTGGATGCCCTCGTTGCCGAGCCGACGATCAGCAACGTCTACGTCGGAGACCACCCCACCTACTGGATCGAGCCGGGCATCCCGCACGACGGCTACCTCGCCGACTTCCTCATGCGCACCAAAGCCGTCATCCGTGACTGAGCGCCCAGGGCCAGAGAGGTACTGGGACGCTTCTTATTCCATCAGGTACCGGTTGCAGGCCGGCGGGCTGCCGCTGTTCAGGCCGGTCAGCAGCGCGTCGCGACGCTCCAGGGGCGTCCCGTGATGCTGGGGGCTGAGGAAGTCGAAGTCTCCGACGGCGAGGGCGGCGTCGATCGCTTCTTGCACGTCGCCGGGGTCCAGCCGGCCCTGCCCGTATGCCCATCGAGCCCAGGTGCCCGCCAGGCAGTCGGCGTTGAGCTCGGTCGGCAACGCCCGCGTGCGTCCGGCCAAGGCCCCGCTCTCCTCCTGTACGTTGTGCGCGTATTCGTGGGCCACGACGTACGCGACCGCAAAGTCGCCGGCCGCGCGCCCGAAGCCCGCCTTCTGGCCGGGGAGCCCTTGGAGGACGCCGTCGTAGATGGCGCTGGCAAACACTTGGCCCACGTAGATCGTGTCGTCGTCCGGGCAGTAGAACGCGGCGTCGTCGGCCGCCGGCACGCCGCAGGCGGTGTCGACCTTGCCACCGGGCACGACCCAGACGTGCTGCACCGACGGCGCCGGCCGCCCAGCGGCGGCGTCCGTCACGTGCCAGTAGGTGTCGACGCTCGCGAGCACGTTGTCGAGGAAGGGCGCAATCGGTGGCGGATCGGCCGCCCGCGCCTGGGTCGTGCCGCCGAGAAGCAGGAGGACGGCGAACAGGCAGAGTGCGGCGCAGTAGCGCCGCATGCGAGAAAGGGGCATCGACCGACCCTAAGGGCCGCCGACGGCGCCGGACAGTGGCGGATCTACCAGATCCGGTCCCTCGCCGCCGTAGGTTTCGCGAACCGCGGGCGTCGAGCCGCGAGCCATTCCAGTTCGTCTTGCGCGGGGGCTCGAGCTGTTTCGGAGGCCGTTCTCGGAGAGGAAAGACCCTCAGACGCTCGTCAGTCGCCGTTCTGTGCGTGGTCGGTCGTGGCAACCTCGAATACCCCGTCGAGGTCGCTGAGCGCGACCGCCAGGGGCTGAACATTCGGTTGGTCTCGGAGTTCGAGCGTGACGACAACCGCGGACACGCCGTGGATGTCCTGTTCCAGCTGGCGGGTTGCGACGTGAACGATCGCGAACCCTCGTCGCGTGCTCTCTGCCAGGAGTTCCCGGAGGATGCCGCGACCGTCCTCGTAGACGACCCGGAGCCCGAAGCCGACATGGCTTGAGCGAGGCAGCGCGGCGAGCAGTCTCGGGTAGACCAGCACGACGACGAAATGGCCCGCGGTGGCGACCAGCGCCACGAGGGCCAGCCCGGCGCCGCAGGCCATGCCGATCGCGGCGGTCATCCAGACGATCGCGGCGGTCGTCAAACCCCGTACGGCATCGCCGCGCACGAAGATCAGGCCCCCGCCGATGAAGCCGATCCCGGTCACGATCTGGGCCGCCACGCGCGACGGATCGAGGACGACGTGGGAGCCGAGCACGTCGTTGAAGCCGTACTTGCTGATGATCACAAACAACGCGGCACCAAACCCCACCAGGGTATGGGTCCGCATGCCGGTGGGTTTGTGGCGCAGCTCGCGCTCCAGGCCGATCAGCGATGTCAGCCCGAACGCCAGGCCGAGTTGGCCGATCTGCGTCCACCCTTGGGCACTCGCGACGACCGCGGTCAGCGTAGCGCCGCTCACATTCCACGACCCGCGGTCATCTTCGTCCGCCGGTCACCCAAAGGGCAGCGGAGCCGCCGTCGGAGCGGCATCATGTTGCTGTCCTTTCGTCTGAGTCCGGTGCTGTGCACATGCTGGGCGCGGCCCTTGGGCACGGGCACTGGACCTCCGCTCCGTCGCGCCTGTCCCCGAGGCCCGGGAGAGGCTCAGGTCATCTGACCCGCAGGCGCCCGGCAGGTGTCGCTCGCGCCGGGATCGAACTTCAGCCGGAGGCTCAGCCGACCCGTGCGCAGCGCGTTGATCGCGATCCAGCCGCCCGGTGCCTCGGTCAGACAGGCGTGCTGCGAGCCGGCCGTCCAGTAGCTGCTGTACCGGACGCGGAGCAGGAGTCTTCCGGGGCGCGCCACGTCGAGCCGGATGGTGCTGCCGCCGAACTTCGTGAGCCGACCCGGCCCGCTGAGGATGCCGGGCGCGCCACTGACGGCGTACATGCGCCAATGGGCGTTGTGCCATACCGGTCGAAGGCCCGGGACGCCGGCTCGCAGGAACCGCGCCTCCCGGTTGGCGGCATAGTCGAGGGTGACGTCGGGCAGCGCGACGTAGCGCACACCGTTGTCCAGCAGCCACGACCGGTAGCGGGCGACGGTCAGCGTCCCGTCGTAGAAGCGTGGGTTGTCTGCGGTGTCGAGCTGTCGCTCCCAGCCCCGCGCGAGCGGGCTGAAGGGCGCCACGTAGGCGGCCTCCCAGTGCAGCGCCGTCGGCACGACCTCGACGCGACCCATCGGCACGTCGTGAGCGCGCAGGAAGGCGACGACCGGCTGGAAGTACGCCGCGTTCGCGGACGGGTCCGTCGCGTTGTGCACGACGGACCCGAGCGCGGGTGCCCACTGCAGGAAGAGCATCGGCCCCGCGATCAGCACCAGCAGACGGCGCCTCTGGCGCCAGAGCACAGCGGTCAGCAGGGGAGCGCCGACGCACTCGCCCAGGCGACTGATGTTCCCGCCGACGGCGGTGGGCAGCGCATAGTTCACCAGGATGGCCGCGAGATAGAGCACGGCCGCGATCCGCAGGGACCTGTGTCTCGACGGGATGGCGAGGAGGCCCGCTGAGAAGACGACCAGCAGGATTGCGAAGTGGCTCGCCGGGAAGGGCATCGCGCCCTGCCCCGGGAACACGATCGCCAGCGCCAGGACGGGGACGATGGCCGCACCGCCGAGCGCGGCGTGGGCCAGCCGACGACGCGGCCATGCCGCGATCAGGCACGTGGCCGCGGCGAGAGCGAGGAAGGCCCCGGCCAGCGGGCTGGCCAGCGAGGTCCCCAAGGCCAGCACCAAAGCCGTGCGGTCGCGGCGGCCGGTCATCGCCCAGAGAGCGGCGAGGGCCAGTGCCTCGCCCAGGAGGAAGGGCAACTGCCCGATCGCGACCTGGGCCAGCGTCCCGAGCGCGAACAGCAGCGAGCCGGCTCTGGCCTGCGGGCCGAAACGCGCCGTCACCAGTCGGTCGAACATCCAGGCTGCCACTCCCGCACTCAGCACCTCGGTCAGCGCTATCCCCAGCGTGCCCGCAACGGGCGGGAAGATGACGCTGTAGTTGAGCGTCCAGTGACCGCCGTACCACTGGCTGTCCCAGAGTGCAAGACCGTATCGCCGAAACAGCTCGGCGCGATAGACCGCGGCCGGAAGGTCGACACCGTGCAGGTGCGCGGCGACGATCAGCGCCGCCAACGCGGGAGCCACGAACGGAGCCCACCTCAGCCGGCCGTGGGTGAGCGACGTGTCGGTAGCGACCATCCCTACCTACCCATCGACCGCCTGAGCAGGCGCAGCGGCGATCTGTACTCGCCGCAGATCAAAAGAGCACGAGAGCGGGCGGCCGTGTGGCACGTGTCTAGCCTAGGACGGCTTCCACGGCCGACCGCCATTCCTCCTACTCCAAGCGGTCAAGACATCAGCCAGTACGGGCAGCCGGTGGCAAGGTTGGTGGGGCCGTGGTACCACTTCGGACAGCTGGGGTTCGGATTGCTGACAGGAAGGGTCGCCGCACCCGCCGTGGCCGCCGGGGCACCGACGGCCAGTGCGGCAGTGACGGCCGCGACCGCCGAGAGGCGTCGTTTGAGGAACATGATGTGTCTCCTAGTGCCGGATGGCCGATCAGGCCACCTGAGCATCGTTGACCGTGTCGCGCGCTATCTCACGCCCGCATAAGCGACATGTTGTCGCCCAGGGCGCTCGCCGCTACCTGTCTTGAGGAACAGTCGTGCTGGCCCGCGGTCCACGGCATCGCCGCTTGGCCGCAGGCGCCGCTGCCCACAGATGGGGGGATCCTGGTCGGGTCGAGCGCTCCGCCGTCTTTACAGGCGGCCTACTTCCACACCCGCACGTAGTCGATCTGCGTCGTGGCGGGCAGCGGTGTCTTGGCGGGATCGAACGCGTTGTCGCCGATCCCGAGCGCCTGGGTGAGCGCGACGATGAACGGCTGGTCGAACGGCTGCGGCTTCATCAGGGGCCACGCCGGATTCCAGTAGTTGACCAGGCACGTCGCGCCGTCGTAGATGATCTTGATCTGCGTGGTCGTCCATTCGACGGCATACGTGTGAAAGGCGGAAAGGCTCGAGAGCAGACACGAGGTGTTCGTCATGCGCGTGTCGATCATCGCGGTGTTGTAGTGGATGTACGGGATCGCCCGGTCGGGGTAGGAGCTGAACACCTCGGCGATGTCGATCTCGCCCGAGGCCGGCCACGATCCGTACTTCGTGGCGTTCACCGGCCACAGCCAAAGCGCTTCCTGCAGGCCCGCCACGGTCGCGGCAGGCATCTTGGCGCGGACCTCGAACCGGCCGTACGCCTGGCTGAAGTTCCCGTAGGTCGACACCATGCCGCTGGTGTACTGGGTGGTGAAGTTGCTGTAGGGGTTCGTGCACGTGAACGGCGCTGCTTCTTTGCGGGCGGTGAGGTTCAACGTGCCGTTGGACACCGAGATGTTGTTCGGGCTGTCGACGAAGCACGCGGTCAGGCCACTGGTGTACCCGCTGGTGGCGGTCTGCTGCGCGATCCACTTGCCGGCATCCAGGGCGCTGCCGCCGAACTCGTCGGCGAACGTGCACTGCCACGAGCCGCCCGTGCTCTTGCTGATGGTCGCGCCGCAGGACGGCGCGGTCGACGCGGGCGGCGCGGTCGGAGCGGTCCGGGCCGCCACAGCGGGCGACTCCGTCCCGATGGCGATGAGCATGGCCGCGACTGCGAGGGTCACAGCGTGGTGCCGGAATGAGATCTTGATCACAGGTAGTCCGTTCGGATCGTGGCGACGGTCGGTCCAGCTCTTGTTCGCGTGGTGACCATAACGGCAGGTCATAGCAATGGGAGTACACCGAATTCCGGGTCCCGAGTCGACTCATGACATTCGGCACCCGGCGCGCCGCCGCACGGCGGCGGTCGCCCCGACGCTCAGCCTCCTCTCAGACAGCGCTGAGCCCGCGCTCATCTTCGGCGTCGATGCTGCTGCCATGCCGCTGACCGCCGGGTTCCCGACCGTACCTTCCCAGCGGTGAGCAGCGAGTCGCTGTGGGCGGCTGCGTCGCCCGAGCGCGACCCGGACATGGGCCGGCCGCGGTCGGCGCCCGTCGCCGACCCCGTGTCGCCCTCGCGCGGACGTGGCCCGTTCGACGGCGTTCCGCCCGCGCGGCGGCGGCGGCTACA
>JAOPZJ010000373.1 GCA_025964155.1 Solirubrobacterales bacterium | reverse complement strand
AGCGCCGTGCCCAGCTCGCGGCTGCTCATTCGTCCACCGGCGCGCGCATGCGCTCGGCGAGGCGTGACAGTCCATCGGTGCCCTTGTCGCGGCGGAACGTCAGCAGGCGCGCGGTCCGCACCAGCCGATGGCCCAGGCGCCACGACGACGAGGCGCGGACGCGGTCCGCCTCGGCGGCGGCCCACACGCGCTCGCTGACGAGCCGTGCCCGCAGGCGGTCCGCGGCCAGGCGCTGCGCGTCGGTCTCGGCGATCTGGCGGTTGAGCTGCCCGCGCAGCTCCCAGGCGGCGATGGCGTTGGCGCGGGCACGCTCGTCGATGTCGTTCGTCCGCTCGGACCGACTCGACTGGACGACGGGCACGGGCGGCCTGTCGTCGGCGCCGCCGCGCCAGACACCCGGCAGGTCCGGGAACTCGAGCAGCGTGCCCAACGGCGCCAGCACCGCATACCCCTGCGGCGGCCTGGTGAGCGTCAGCCAACTGGCGTTGCGCGTCGCCCACTCGTCGACGTCGGCCTGGTCCTGCTGATGGGCCGCGACGACGATGACCAGCCCGGGTGTCTGCGAGGACGTGGCGGCGTCGAGGGCTGCGTGGGTCCCGTCCGTCTTCCCCACGGCAAGCACCACCGCTGCATCGGCCGCCGGGTGCTCACCGTCGACGAGCGACACATGGGCCGCGAGCGCCTCCAAAACCTGCCCGCGCTCGGCCGCGGGGACGGCACCGACGGCGAGCGTCGCGACGCCGGCGGCCCGCAGCAGCACATCGAGCGAGGCGATTTGCTGGCCGGCGAGGTCGTGCACCGACGCGAAGGGTATCCGGCGGGGGCGGCGCCTGCCGCGGTCGCCGGATACCCTCTCGCGGGTGCCGGAGTGCTCCCTCTGCGGAAGTGTCGAACGCGTCGACTACCACGACCGGCAGCAGGCGGCCTGCGCCGCGTGCGGAGCGCTCGAGCGTCAGCGTGTCCTCGTGCGTCACCTGGGGGACGCGCTGGTGCCCGGCGGCAGCGGCCGCTGTCTCGAGATCGCACCGCTGAACCCGTTCGTGTTCGGCGGCTGGCTACGGGCACGAGGGTGGAGCTACGAGGCGGTCGACAAACGGCGGCTGCGCGAGTCCTCCGACCCCGGCGGCTTCGACCTTTTCATCAACCACGACGCGGACCTCACCGACCTGCGCTTCGCGCGCGCCGCGCAGTTCGAGCTGCTGATCCTGCAGCACGTGCTCGAGGAGGTCGGTGACTATCGAGCGGCGCTCGACGAGCTCGCCCGCGTCCTCGAGCCCGGCGGCCGCGCGATCCTCGAGATCCCGTTCTCGGATGCCGTGCCGGCGACGAAGCACAAGCGGGCGGACCGCTACGGCAACCGCTGGACCTTCGGTGCGGACCTGTGCGCGGACCTCCGCAGCCGCTTCGCCGCGGTCGAGCTGCAGCGCCTCGCCGAGGGCCCGTACACGGGCCAGTTCTTCGTCTGCACGGGCCGTTGAGCATCCGCGAGGAGAACGCCCGGCCTGGCACCAAGGCGTGGTGGGGCGTCCAGCACGCGCCTGCCGGCGCCATCGAGGGCTACGTCACGCAGACGTCGGCGCTGCCCGGCGGCCGGGTCGAGTTCTGCGTGTCGACGGCACCGGTGGCCCGCTATCGCATCGTGATCTTCCGCCTCGGGTGGTACGGCGGGCGGGGCGGGCGCGAGGAGTGCCGCACCGCCGGGAACATCGGCCTGGCGCGGCCCGTCCCCCGGCCGGACGACCTGACGGGGCTCGCACGCGCGGGCTGGCCGGTCACGGATGTCGTCGTCGTGCCCCCGGATGCCGTCTCGGGGCAGTGGCTGGCGCACCTCGAGTTGACGAGCGGCCCGCACGCCGGCACGGTCGCGCTGGTCCCGTTCGTCGTACGGCCCGCGCCGGGGACGAACCCGGCGGTGCTCGTCCAGATGCCGGTCAACACGCTGCAGGCCTACAACCACTGGGCCGGCAAATGCCTTTATACGTCCAACTCGACGAACGGGGTCGCGGCGGTGAAGGTGTCGTTCGACCGGCCGGTCCCGGCCTGGAAGGAGTCGAACCTCAATTCCAAGGCGCCGTTCCACTACGACCTTCCGCTGGTGCGCTGGCTCGAGCGCGAGGGGTACGACGTCGGCTACCAGACGGACGTCGACACCCACCGGGCGCCGTGGTCGCTCGTGAGCCCGCGGCTGATCGTGACGTGTGGCCACGACGAGTACTGGACCCTCGAGATGCGGGACGCCTTCGACGCCGCGCGTGATCGCGGCACGAGCCTGGCGTTCATGGGTGCGAACCTCTGCTACTGGCAGGTCCGCTACGAGGACGACGAGCGCACGCTCGTCGAGTACCGCAGCTGGTCGGGCGACCCGGAGCAGGACGAGCGTCTCAAGACGGTGAAGTGGCGTGACCTGACGCCGGAGCGGCCCGAGCGCCACCTGCTCGGCGTGCAGTACGACGGGGGCCTGACGCACCCCACGAAGCTCTTCGACTACGCGGTCGACCCGGCGGCCGTGACGCACCCGTGGGGGCAGGCCGCCGGCTTCGACGACCGGTCACCGGTACCGAAGGTGGTCGGCTACGAGTGGGATGCGCTGGACACCGGGGACCCGCCACCCGGGCTGACGCGCTTCCTCACCTACGACGGCGAGCTCGGGAACGCCTCGTGCGTGGGCTGGGTCGCCGCCTCGGGGGCGCGCATCTTCTCGGCCGGCTCGCTGGCCCTGCCGTTCGCGCTAGACGACTGGACCCGAGGGCAGGGCGTCGACGCCCGCGTCCAACGGCTCGTCCGCGCCGCCTTCGACGACATGCTCACCTGAGCGCGGCGGGAGCGTCAGCGCGTGCTCGTCGAGCACGAACAGCACCAGGTCGGGCAGCTCGAGCTCGATCTGCTCGAGCGGCGCCTCGGCGGTGCGCAGCACGACGAGGCGCGACGCCACCTCGCCGAGCCACGGGATCAGCGGCAGGATGCAAGCGTCGCCCAGCAGGAGGATGCGCGGAACGCCGGGCGCCTCGCGGCGCTCGTAGACGCGCGGAGCCGGAAGCCCGTCGATCTCGAGGTGCGATCCCGCCGGCATGCGCCGCGCGCGCAGCGTCGCGGCGTCCGGCTCCAGCGCCGGCGGGCCGTCCGTCGCCGCGGGTGCAGGCGGGCCGGCGACGAGGCGCCCATCGCGGTGCGCGAAGCAAGGGACGGTCTCGAGAGCGCACGGGACCGCTCGACGTGAGGCGGCGAGCTCGCAGCGGTCGATCCCGAGCGGCTGCAAGCCACGGACGCCGGCGGCCTTCAACAAGGCCCGGTGCGCGAAGAAGGCGCCGCGTGCGTTCCACGACTCGTCGCGGGGATGGAACAGGGGGCCGTGGACGCGGGCATCGCGAAGCGGCCGCGTCAGGTCCAGGACGTGGAGGTGGTCGCTGTCCCGGGCGGCCGACTCGAGCCGGTGGCCGGGGCGGTCCTCGTCCGCGGGCGCAACCTCGGGCGCGAGGTCACAGTGCACCGCGAGCTTCGTGGGCGCGACGGCGACCACGAGCCGCACGCCGAGCTCGGCCAAAGCCTCGGCCACCTTCTCCAGCCGCGCCGCGTGGGCGACGGTGGACACCGCGGCGTCAGGTGGCATTCCGTCACCTCGCGCGCCCAATCGGTTCAGGTCGGCATCCGTGAGGCCGAAGAGCCACTCGTCGTTGGCCCGAAGCGCCGCCACGACGCCGGCGGCGGCGCACTCGGTCT
>JAOPZJ010000322.1 GCA_025964155.1 Solirubrobacterales bacterium | reverse complement strand
CGTGGTGGGGCCAGTTGACGCCGATGTTGTGGACCTCGTACTCGCCGTTGCTCAGCTTGACGACGCGGTCGACGACGCCGCCGGGATAGGCGGCCAGTGCCGCTGTGGTCGCCTTGTTCGCTGTCGTTCCGCTGACGATCGTCCCCGACCCCTCGGTGTAGTTGGTCGGGACGTGGCCGTCCTGCTTTGCCGTGCTCGGTGCTCCGCGCTTGAAGGAGACCACCTTCGACGGCGTGAACGTCGTAGCTGCGCCGCTGGCCGGTTGCACGACGACCTGCGTTGCCGTGATGGTCGTTCCGTTGGCCGTCCCGAGCACGAGGACAGGTGCGCCCTTTGTGATGGCACTTGCCGAGCTCGAGCTCGTCCCCTTCCGGTATGTCGTGGAGGACGCCTTCTTGACGGTCACCTTCTGACCCCCTGATGTCGACACGGTGAAGCTCGACGTCGACACGCTGCTGACCGTGCCGACGACGCCTCCGGCGGCCGGTCCAGACCGCGCGTTTGATCCCGCCTTCGCCGCGAATCCCGCCGTCGCCGTTTGTCCCGTGCCGGCACCGGCTGAGCCGTTGCTGGCACCGGCTGAGCCGTTGCTGGAGGTTGCGCTGACGATCCCAAAGGCGCCGCCTCCGATCACAACGACGGCGGCGCCGATGGCGAGGGGCCTGCTCAGTCTCCGAGTTTGCATCTGCGATCTCCTTCGGTTTCTCTCTTCCACAGCCGAGGATGCTGGGCGGCCCTGGGGCTCCGCTGTCAGCAAGCTGGGAAGATGCTGAGCTGGGAAGATTGCTGAGTCTCAGCCGGTCCGCCAATGGCCGGTGGGCACGGAGGGCTGCGCCGAAAGGCCAGCACGCCAGCGAACAGGAGCTGCGTGGTCGGGCCAACGCGGTCGTCAGGACGAGGCCGGCCGCTCGATTATCTCGATGCGGTAACCATCAGGATCGCGGACGAAGCACAGACGCGAGCCGCCCTCGCGCACGGTGTAGGGCGGCTTCTCGGGCGTGATGCCCTTCCCGGCCAGGCCCTCGAGCGTGCCGTCCATGTCGCTGACCGTCACGGCGATGTGGTTGTAGCCCGTGCCGAGCTCGTACTCGGACACGCCGTGGTTGTAGGTCAGCTCCAGGCGCGCACCGTCGCCGGGCAAGCCCATGAAGACGTTGATCGCCTCGTCACGGATGTTCATCCGCCTGAGCTCCTCGAAGCCGAGGGTCTCGTAGAAGGCGACGGACCGGTCGATGTCGCCGATGCGATAACAGGTGTGGATGAGTTGCGAGGTCATGTCACTCTCGGGGGATAGGAGGAGCGGTGCGACGACGTAAGGGGGCGGAGCCCCCTGAGGATGAGTTCGGAAGCCATGGACGCAAACGTAGCGGGTCGGATGGGGCGGATCGGGTGGTTACCATCGACCGCGTGATCCTCGAACGCTCCATGAACGACGACTTCCTGTCGAACACCTATCTCGTCGCGTCCGACGAGCATCGCGCGGGCTTCTTCGTCGACGCCGGAGGGCCCGTGGCACCGCTGCTCGCCGCCGCCCGCGTGCGCGACATCGACGTCACCCACGTCCTGCTGACACACCATCACTGGGACCATGTCAGCCAGCTGCCGGAGATCCTCGAGGCCTATCCGGACACCGAGGTCCTCGTCCATCCGCTGGAGCGACCGCTCATCGCCGACGAGTTCGCCGGCCACATCACCGGCACGATGGATCCCGACGAGGAGCTCGTCATCGGGGGGTTGACCGTCAGGACGCTGCATACCCCGGGCCACACGCGCGGAATGCTCTCGCTCCTGGTCGACGGCAACGTCTTCACCGGCGACACGCTCTTCAAGAACTCCGTCGGCGGCGTGCGCGCGCCGGGCCACACGACGTTCGCGGACATCAAGCACGCGATCATGGACGTCCTGCTGGCGCTGCCGGGTGACACCGTCCTGCGGCCCGGGCACACCGACCCGTCCACCGTCGCCGAGGAGCTCGAGACGAACACGTTCGTGCGGATCTGGCGTGGCCTGGACCCCGAGGGCGCCGAGCCCTGCACCGCGCTCGGCGAGCCCGCGACGCTCGTGCACCTGGGCGACGACTACGACGGCGGGCACAAGGCCTGGGTCCGCTGGCCGGACGGCAGCGACGACATCGTCCCCGGCTCGAGGGTCGTCCGCGGCTGAGACGACGCGCGGCCATCGGCGGACGTGCGCCGGCGGCCTGAGACACTTCCCCCTATGGCCAAAGACTCGATGCCCACCTCCCGCCTGCGTCGCTCGGCGACCGTGGGCAGGCTCGCGGCCGGGCAGGCGGTCCGACAGTACGGCACGCGCGCAGCGAACCTCACGCGCACCGAGCAGGATGCACGCGACGCGACCGCCCGCCGCCAGCTCGAGACGGCCGAGCAGATCGTCACGGCGCTCGGCACGATGAAGGGCGCGGCCATGAAGCTCGGTCAGGTGCTGAGCTTCCTCGACGTCGGCCTCGTTCCCGAGGAGCACCGCGAGGAGTTCCAGCTCAAGCTCGCGGCGCTCCGCGACGCTGCGCCGAACGTCGCCTTCAAGGACATGAAGAAGGTCATCGAGGCCGACCTGGAACAGAAGCTCGGTGACGTCTTCAGCGACTTCGACGAGCGGGCGATCGCGGCCGCGTCGATCGGCCAGGTCTACCGCGCGCGCCTGAAGGAGGACGGGCGCGAGGTCGCCGTCAAGGTCCAGTACCCGGGGATCAGCGCCGCCGTGCGCGCGGACATGCAGAACCTCGGGATCATCATGCGCCTCATCAAGCGCATGGTCCCCGGTGTGGACGCCGGCGAGCTGGCGGACGAGATCCGCGAGCGTGTCGGGGAGGAGCTGGACTACGAGCTGGAGGCCGCCAACCAGCGCCGCCTGGCGCGCATCTTCCGCGGGCACCCCTTCATCGTCATCCCCGAGGTCGTCACGGACCTGTGCCGCGAGCGCGTCATCGTCTCGGAGTTCGTGGAGGGCAAGGGCTTTGACGAGATCAACGAGACCGCAACGGACACGGAGCGCGACCGCCTCGGCGAGATCGTCTTCCGCTTCTACTTCGGGTGCATGTACCGCCACCACCAGTTCAGCGGGGATCCGCACCCGGGCAACTTCCTCGTCATGGACGACGGTCCCACCCACCCGCGCGTCTGCTTCCTGGACTTCGGCCTCTTCAAGGTCATCGACGCGCACATCGCGGAGGTCGAGCTGCAGACCCAGCGCCTGCTGGACGCCGGCGACGGGGAGGCGCTGGTCGCGCTGTGGGCCAAGGAGGGCATGCTCAACGACGCCACGCGGATGGAGCCCGCGCGCCTGCTGGACTTCGCCAGCTCCTCGACCTGGTGGTACACCGAGGACGCGGAGGTCACGCTGACCCCGCAGATCGCCAGCGAGATCGTGCTCGGCGTCGCCACCCCGATGGGGGAGCACTTCGCGCGCATGCGGCACGAGGCGTTTCCGCGCGAGTACCTGTTCGGCCGGCGCCTGGAGCACATGACCCTCGCGGTCCTCGGGCAGCTCGGCGCAACCGCCAACTGGCACCGCATCGCTCGCGAGTGGACCTTCGGCGACGCACCGGTCACGGCGCTCGGCGAGGCCGAGGCCGCGTTCTACGCCCGCCGTGGGCGCTAGCCGGTCCACGCCCGGCGCATGGGTGCGCGCACCCGGATCCTGACGCTCGTCGCGTTCGTCGCCACCTGCATCGTCGTCCTCGCGCTGACGGGCTCCGTCTCGGTGGGCCGCGTCCGGGACGCCGCCGAGGGGCACGGCGTCCTGGGACCGGTGCTCTTCGTCGTCGTCTCCTCGGTGCTCACGGTCGCCTTCTTCCCCGGACCGATCCTCGCCGGGGCCTCGGGGCTCGTCTTCGGGACGGCGCTCGGCTTTCCCGTGTCACTGATCTCGGCGGTCTTGGGCGCGTCCTTGGCCTTCTGCGTCTCGCGCTGGTGGGCGCACGACGCGGTGGTCGCGGTCGCGGGGCCGCGGATCACCGCGTTTCGCGAGTTCGTGGGGCGCCGGGGCTTTCTCGCGGTCTTCTACGCGCGGCTGGCGCCCGGTGTCCCCTACAACGCCGTCAACTACGCCGCGGGGCTGACGCCGGTGCGGTTGTCGGTGTTCGCCGCGGCGACGGCGATCGGCGCGGCCCCACGCGCCTTTGCGTACACCGCGCTCGGCGGCCAGGTCGGCGACTTCGGGTCATGGCAGACGGTCGTGGCGCTCGTCGTGCTCGTCGGCATGGCGCTCGTCGGCCTCGTCGTGGCCGCCCGGGACCCGGAGATCGCCGCGGCGGTGCGCGGCCTGCGTCGCGACCGCACGCCGCCGCCGGGAAAGTGAGGCTCTGAAACGGGTCCTGACTCCTTGCCTCAGCGGCGGTGGTGGTGCGGCTTGGCCCAGGCCTCGCTCGGATGCGGAAGCTCCTGGATCTGCACGAGCGACGTCGAGCCGGGGCGCCCGCTCGGGAGGCCCGCGGTGATCCCGACCCGCTGGCCGGGCTGGCACCAGCCAAGCTCGACCACGCGCGCCGCGGCGCCCGCGATGAGCTCCTCGGTGACCTCGAAGCGCGCCATGGACGCGGCGCGCACACCCCACATCAGCCCGCAGCGCCGGACGGTCTCGCGGCCGGGGGAGAGCGCGTAGATCGGGACGTGCGGCCGGTGCGCGCTGACGAGGCGCGCGGAGCGGCCCGAGAGCGTGGGGACGATGAGCGCGTCGAGCTCGAGGTCGCTCGCGGCCTGGCAGGCCGAGTGCGCCACCGTGTACGACGGGTCGCCGGTCTCGCGTGCCACGCGCGTGTCGTTCCACAGCTTGTACGGAGCGTGGCGCTCGGTGTGCAGCGCGATGGACGCCATCATCTCCACGGCCAGTACCGGGTAGGCACCGACCGCCGTCTCCTGCGAGAGCATGATCGCGTCGGTGCCGTCGAGGATGGCGTTGGCGACGTCGGCGACCTCGGCGCGCGTGGGGCGCGGTGACGTGATCATCGAGTCGAGCATCTGCGTGGCGGTGATCGACGGCCGCGCGAGGGAGCCGGCGAGCGCCAGCAAGCGCTTCTGCACCATCGGCACCTCCTCGATCGGCAGCTCGATCCCCAGGTCGCCGCGGGCGACCATCACGCAGTCGCTCACGCGCAGGATGTCCTCGGCGCGCGCGACGGCCTGCGGCTTCTCGATCTTCGCGATGAGCGGCACGCGCGTGTGCTCGCGCACGAAGGTCACGTCCTCGGGCCGGCGCACGAACGACAGCGCGACGAGATCCACGCCGATTACGGCGCCGGCGCGCAGGTGCGCCAGGTCCTCCTCGGGGACGGCGGGCAGCTCGTCCGCGGGGCCGGGGATGTTGAGCCCCTGACGGCTGGCGACGGCGCCACCGACCTCGACGACGGCGTCGATCTCGCCGGCCTCCGCTCGCACCGCGGTGGCCCGCAGGCGCACGCGGCCATCGGCGAGGTACATCGCCTCGCCGACCTCGATTGCGCGCGCCAGGCCCGCCCAGTCCATGTACAGCGTGGTCTCGTCGCCGACGCGGTCGTCGACCGGGCCGCAGACGACGGTCAACTCGCTGCGGGAGGGCAGCACCACGGTGCCGTCGCGCACCGCCCCGATGCGCAGCTTCGGGCCGGGGAGATCCTGCAGGATCGCCACCGGGCGCCCGGCACGGTCCGAGGCCTCACGGACGAGCTCGGCCGTCTCGGCGTGCTCGTCATGGCTGCCGTGGCTGAAGTTCAAACGCGCGACATCCATGCCTGCCTCGACAAGGCGGACGAGGACCTCGGGCGCACGGCACGCCGGACCGATGGTGGCGACGATCTTCGTGCGGCGCATTCCCTGGAACCTACTGTCGATCGCCACGCGCCCTTGTGATCACCGGGTGAGATTGACGCCGCGCGGGAGCGTGAACGTCGGCGAGGTCGTGGCGCTGCGCGTGTTCGTTCGTACGCGCGTCGTGAGACGGTAGACCGCAGCGTCCTCGCCGGCGGGCGCCGCGACCGTGACGGAGAACGTGCCGTTGGCCTTCGGCTTGAACCGCCGGACGACCTCGTTCTTCTGGCACGAGACGCGGCGGGTCAGGGTGATCGACGACAGCGGCTTCGACAGCGGTAGGACGACGCGGCCTGCGATCGTCACCTTGCCACCGGAGGCGGTCAGCTTGCTCACGATCATGCGCCGGGCGAGCTTGAGGTCCAGCGACTTCTCCTTGCCGAGGACCGCCTGGTAGCGCGCGGCGTTGGTGGCCCTGATGGCCTTGGGCGGCAGTGGTGCGAAGGCGCTGAAGCTGCCGTCCTTGGCGACCTTCGCGGTGGCGACCGTCTTGCCCGTGGCGGCCAGGCGCAGGCTCACGGTCTTGCCGGCGAGGCTGCGGTCGGCGGCGCCGAGCAGCTTTACTCCCGAGCCCTGGGCCAGGACGTCCACGAGGACGAGGCGGCGCGTCGTGCACGCGAGCGCGAGGTCGGCGGCGCTCGTCCCAGGCACCGCGGCCGCGGCGACCGGGGTGCAGTCCACGCCCGCCGTCCCGACGGTGGCCTCCCCGAGCACCACGTCGACGACCGATTGGCCGGCGATGCTCACCTGCAGGCGCGGACCCTGCTGGACGAGGCGGTTGCCGGTGACGGTCTGGCTGGACGGGGTCAGCTTGACGTTGGCGATGGTGGCCGGGATCGAGATCGGCGGCAGGGCCGCGATCAGCGGCGCCAGGACGGCGCCCTGGACGGTGCTGAGCAGCGGTCCCAGCAGGCCGTTCAGGAGCGGCGACAGGCCCAGCGGCAGCCCGATCTTCGTCACGTCCAGCTGGGTGAGGTCGATGTTGGCGGTGTCGATGAGGTTGAGAACCTGGTTGGCGGCCTGGTCCGTCGGCAGCTCCTGACCGAGCACCTTCAGCCCCGCAACCTGCGTCAGGCCGAACGGCATGGCCTTGCCCGCCTGGCAGTTGGCGCCCGCGTAGGCCATGGCCGTCTTCAGCTCGACGAGGTTCACGTTCGGCAGCTGGCCGTTGGGCAAGAGGGCGTTGACGGCCGTCGTCAGGTCGAAGCTCAGGGAGTTGGGCAGCAGCAGGCCCACGACCGGCAGGGCCTTGAGCAGCGCCGGTGTCGGGATCGAGACGTTGGCCAGGCCGGTCGGCAGCGACGCGGTCGGCAGCGTGATCGGGAGCGTGGGCAACGCCTTGATCGTCAGGTCCGCGAGCCCGCCTTGAGCCAGCGCCGCCTGCTTCTCGTTCGCAGTACCCGTCGGTGTGACGAATGTGCTGGCACCGAGGACGCTCGCGTTCAGCGGCAGCGCCGCGAGGGCCTGGGCGGCGGCGGCCCCGCCGGCGGCCTTGGTGGCGCACGCGGTCGCGCCGCGGTTGGCGGTCA
>JAOPZJ010000266.1 GCA_025964155.1 Solirubrobacterales bacterium | reverse complement strand
GCGTCCGCACGCGGCACCGGCCGCGCGCCGCCCCCGCAAGCCGTCCCGCCGCTCGGGTCGCGGGCGCCTCGTCCTCATCGCCTCGTCGACCGGCGGGCCGCGGGCCCTGGGCGAGCTCATCCCACGCCTGCCGTCCCCGCTGGGCGCGGGCGGGCTCATCGTGCAGCACATGCCGCCCGGGTTCACCAACTCGCTCGCCGCGCGCCTGGATCGCGCAAGCGCCCTGACCGTCGTGGAGGCGGCGGGCGGCGAGGCGATCCGCCCGGACACGATCCTGCTCGCTCCGGGCGGCAGCCACCTGCGCCTCGGCGCCGACCGCCGCGCCCGTCTCTCCGACGAGCCGCCCGTCGGAGCCCTCCGCCCGCGCGCCGACCTGACGATCGAGGATGCCGCGGCGCTCTACGGCGACGCCCTCCTGCTCGTCGTGCTGACCGGCATGGGCCGCGACGGCACCGCGGGCGCCAAGGCCGTCAAGGCGGCCGGCGGCCGCGTGCTGGCCGAGGCGGAATCCACCTGCACGGTCTACGGCATGCCGCGCTCGGTGATCGAGGCACGTCTGGCCGACGTCGTCCTGCCGCTGGACGAGCTGTCCGCCGCGATCGCCGAGGAGGCGTACGCATGACCGCCGAGCCACGTGCACCGCTGCCGGTTCCGTCGCCCGTCCAGCCGTCCGTCCGCCGGCCGCTGTCGTCTGCGGCGGTCCCCGCCGCCCCGCCGCCGCGCCACGCACGGCCCCCGCTCGTGCGCGACGACTTCACGATCTTCTGTGACGGCGTGCGCCGCATCTGCGGCATCGATCTGGGCCAGTACAAGCGCCAGCAGATGGAGCGCCGGGTGCGCACCTTCGCCGAGCGTCAGGGCGCGGCGGATCTCGCCGCCTACCTCCAGCGGATCTCCACGGACGCCGAGGAGCTCGAGGCCTTCCTGGATCGGGTGACCATCAACGTCAGCCAGCTGTGGCGCAACCCGGACCAATGGACGCGCCTGGAGCGCACGGTGCTCCCCGAGCTCATGGGCGAGGGCCGGGCGCTGAAGGCGTGGAGCGCCGGATGCTCCTACGGCGCCGAGGCGTACACGCTGGCCGCGCTCTGCCGGCACGTCGCCGGACCCGCCGGGGCGGGCGGCGCGCGCATCGAGATCACCGGCACCGACGTGGACCGGCGCATCGTCGAGCGCGCCCGCCACGGGGTCTTCACCGCGGACGACGCGCGCGACGCGCCCTCCGCGCTGCTGCAGCGGTTCTTCGAGCCGTCGCCGGACGGCGCTTGGTGTGCCCGCAGCGCGATCCGCCCGCTCGTCCGCTTCGAGGTCGCCGATCTCCTTCGGATCCCGCCGCGCCACGAGGCCTACGACCTGGTGCTCTGCCGCAACACCGTCATCTACTTCACGGACGAGGTGCGTGATGCGCTGCACGCCAAGCTCGTGCAGTCGCTGCGCCCGGGGGGCTACCTCGTGATCGGCTCGACCGAGCGGGTGACGAACACGACCGGCCTCGGGCTCGTGCCCGCGTACCCGTTCACGTACCGCAAGGCGGCATGAGCGATGGACACCTCCGAATACCTTCCGATGTTCCTCGCCGAGTGCCGCGAGCACCTGCAGGAGCTGAACCTCGCCGTCGTCCGCCTGGAGGAGTCGCCGGAGGACCGCGAGACGCTCGACGAGATCTTCCGCGCAGCGCACTCGCTCAAGGGCATGAGCGCCACGATGGGCTTCGACGGCATCGCGCGCCTGACCCACCAGATGGAGGATGTCTTCGAGCTGCTGCGCCAGCGCACGACCGCGATTCCGGCCGCGGTCGTGGACGTCGTGCTCGAGTGCCTGGACGCCCTGGGCGCGGCGATCGACACGATCGCCGAATCCGACCCGGCGCAGCCGGCCGAGCGCATCGAGCCCGATCCGCTCATCGAGCGCCTGCAGGCGCTCGTCCGCGCGGAGGACGTCGAGGAGCCGGTCGGCGCCGACCCCGCCTCAGGCGATGTCGCCGCCGAGCTCGTCGCCGTTCCCGACCTGCAGGACGGCGAGCGCCTGCTCGAGGTCGACGTCCGCCTGGTGCCCGACGCCATGATGCCCGCAGTGCGCGCGTTCATGGTGCTCGCCGCGCTGCGCGAGCACAGCCGCGTCGTAGCGTCCGTCCCCGCGGAGGCCGACCTGGATCGCTTCGCGGGCAAGCAGATCGTGCTCACCGTCGTCACGCGCGCGGAGCACCCCGCCCTCGCCGCGGCGGCGCACCGGGTCGACGACGTGGACACCGTCACGATCACCGACGCGGCGCAGGCCCAGGCCGAGCGCGACGCGGCCGCGGCCGCGAAGGTCACGCCGTTGCCGAACGCGTCGGCGGCGGCCGGTGGTAAGGGCGGGGCGACCTCGACCGTCCGCGTGGACGCCGAGCGCCTGGATCAGCTCATGCACTTCATGGGGGAGGTCGTCGTGCAACGCACGCTCGTCGAGTCCCTCGCGGCGCAGGCGGGCGTTCCGGGGCTCGCCCAGGCGGTGCAGGAGCTCACGCGCTCCAGCCACGCCCTGCAGTCGATGGTCATGCAGATCCGCATGATCCCGGTCGAGGCCGTCTTCCTGCGCTTCCCGCGACTGGTACGCGACGTCTCCTCCAAGCTGGGCAAGCAGGTCGACCTGCAGATCGTCGGGCAGGAGACGGAGCTGGACCGCACCGTCGTGGACGCCCTCGGCGATCCGCTCGTGCACCTCGTGCGCAACGCGCTGGACCACGGCCTGGAGTCGCCCGAGGATCGCGTGGCCGCCGGCAAGGCGCCGACCGGCACGCTGCAGATCACCGCCCGCCACGCCGGGGGCTCGATCGTCATCAGCGTTCGCGATGACGGCCACGGGGTGGACCCGGCGACGGTCGCCGAGCGCGCGCTGCACCGCGGGCTCATCACCGCCGACCAGGCCGCGGCGCTGGACGTCGACGGCGCCGTGGAGCTGTTGTTCGCGCCCGGATTCTCGACCGCCGAGACGGTCGGCGACCTGTCGGGCCGCGGCGTCGGCATGGACGCGGTCCGCACGAAGATCCGCGCGCTCGGCGGCGAGGTGCTCGTCACCTCCGCGCCGGGCGAGGGCACCGCGGCCGAGATCCGCCTGCCGCTGACGCTGGCGATCATGTCCGCGCTGCTCATCGAGGCCGACGGCCAGCCGTACGGCATCGCCCTGAACCGAGTCCAGCGCACGATGCGCGTCGCCGGCCAGACGATCCGCTCGGTCGCCGGGGCGCCGATGCTCATGCTCGACGACGAGGCGATCCCCGTCCTTGCGGCGGCCGACGCCTTCGGCCATCCGGTCGGCGATCCGCGGCGCCCCCGCGCGCAGAACACGCACATCGTCCTGGTGCACGCCGGCGGGCGGCTGGTGGCGTTGAGCGTCTCCAGGCTCGTCGGCCAGCGCGAGCTCGTCACGCGCCCGCTCCCGCCGGAGGTGCACTCCGGCGCCGCGGTCTCCGGCGCCGCCGTCCTTTCCAGCGGCTCGATCGTGCTGCTCGCCGACTGCGACGCGCTGCGCGACCGGCTCCCCAAGCCCTACGTATCCACCACCAAGGCCGCATGACATGACGAGCTATACCGAGACCCAGCTCGACGCATTGCGCGAGCTTGCGAACATCGGCTCCGGCCAGGCCGCCGCCGCGCTGTCGACGATGCTCGGTCACCCGGTGGACATCTCGGTCCCCACCGCCGTGGCGATGGCGCTGGCGGACGCCGTCGCCGCGGCCGGTGACCCGGAGGAGGCACGCTTCGGGATTCTCGTCCCGGTCGTCGGCGAGTTTCGCGCGGCCGTCGTGCTGCTCGTCCCCGAGCAGGACGCCGCCCAGCTGTGCTCCGTGTACGGCCTGGAGCCGGCGAGCCAGGACGGCGCCTCGTTCCTCGGGGAGATCGGCAACATCCTCGGCACCTCCTACATCAACGTCCTCGCGCAGATGGCCGGGATGGAGATGGAGCCCGCGCCGCCGCAGGTGGTGCACGACCTGCTGGGCGCGATCATCGCCAGCGTCCTGCTGGCCCATGGCAACGACGTGGACATGGCGCTGGTCCTGGACAGCACGCTGCAGGTCGAGGGCAGGCCCTGCGAACTCTCCTTCCTGCTCATCCCGGCCGGCGGCGGGGTCCATGACCTCCTCGGCCGCATCGGTGTGGCTTGAGCGATGGCGCAGGAGCTCCCCGCACGGATGGGCGAGTGGGTGATCGGAACCGAGGCGGGGACCGTGCTCTCCTGCCTGGGCCTGGGGTCGTGCATCGGCCTGGCGCTGCTGGACCGTCGGTGCGGCATCGCGGGCCTGGCGCACGTCATGCTGCCCGGCTCGCCGGCCGCCGGGGCCCCGCCGGCTCAGCCGGGGCGGTTTGCCGATCTCGCGGTCCCGGGGCTCGTCGACGCCCTCCTGGCGGTCGGTGGCATGCGCCATCGGCTGGAGGCCGTCCTCGTGGGCGGAGCCCAGATGTTCGCGTTCGACGGCGCGGGCACCCAGGACATCGGCCCGCGCAACGAGGCGGCCGTGCGTGAGCAGCTCACGCGGGCGCGGATCCGGATCAGCGCCACGGCGACCGGCGGCGACAAGGGCCGCTCGGTGCGGGTCACCGTCCCCACGGGCGAGGTCGTCTACCGCGAAGCGGCCGGCAGGACCGTGACGCTCCTCGCCGCCACGGCCCCGACCCGACGGGTGGCGGTCCCGGCGTGAACGACTTCCTGTCACCCGGCCAGATCGAGGCGCTCTTCGCGCGTGCCGGCGAGGGCAACCTGCCGATCGAGGCCGCCCCCGGCGGCGTCAAGGGCGGCAAGCGCACGCGCTGGCTGCGCACGGTCGACTTCACGCGGCCGACGAAGTTCTCCACCGATCAGGAGCGCCGTCTGCGGCGTCTGCTCGACGGCTTCTGTGCGACGAGCGCCCAGCGCGTGCACGGTGAGCACCGGCTGCCGCTGGCGCTCGAGGTCATCGACGTGCAGCAGCTCACGTGGGCCAACGCCTGCACGCTGCTCCCTGAGTCGTCGGTCTTCTGCACCCTGGACACCGCCCCGCACGAGGGCCGGATGCTGCTGAGCGCCGAGCTGCCGCTGATGGTCACGGCGATCGAGGGCCTGCTCGGCGGCGACGTGGGCGCGGCGATGAAGGACCGCCCGCTGACGGACATCGACCTCATCCTCGTGCGCCGCCTCGTGCGCACGCTCGTGGAGACGCTGTCGGGCATCTGGTTCGACCTGGCCGAGCTGACCGTGTCGCTCACCGATGTCACGACCCTGGCCGAACACGTGCAGGTGGCGGCCGGCAGCGAGCCGACGCTCATGCTCACGATGGAGGCGCGGCTGCACAAGGCCTCCAGCACGATGGCGCTGCTTGTCCCGTACGCGGCGATCGCGCCTGCCGCCGCGGCCTTCTCCCACCGTGACGACGACACGGGCCAATACGATCCCGCCGCGGCGCGGGCCGTGCGCGCCGGCCTGGAGCGCGTCGACGTCACCGTCCGTGCCGAGGTCGCCGACACGCAGATGACGCTCGAGGACATCCTGGCGCTCGCGCCCGGCGACCTCATCCGGTTGAACGCCACCACCGGCACGCCCATCGGCCTGTACGCGGACCGCACGCCCGTGCACGCCGGCAAGGCCGGGCGATGGGGCACGCGCCGGGCGGTCCAGATCACCGGCGAGGCCGAGGTCCCGTCATGACGAACGAACAGGCGTTGCTCCGGCTTGCGCTCGGCAAGTCGGCGGTCCCGTCATGACGAACGAACAGGCGCTGCTCCGGCTTGCCGCATCGACCCTCGACGCCATCCGTGACGTGCTGGAGACCTATGCTCCCGGCGGCGTGACCCTGGGGGCGGTCGGTGCCGTCGCGCCCGGCGAGCACCCGCTCGCCGGCGCCCAGGTACCCGCCGTGCTGGCGGACGTCGGCTATGTCGACGGCGTCACCGGCGGCAACGTCATGGTCATCGGGGTGCAGGGCGCGCGCCGCCTGGCGGCCGCGATGACCGGCGGCGACCCGGCGCAGGTGACCCCATCCGATCCATCCCACCCACCCGCGCTGAGCGAGCTGGAGTTCTCGGCCGTCGGCGAGGCGATGAACCAGATGATGTCCGCCGCCGCGCTGGCCACGAGCCAGGTCCTCGGCGACGAGGTCGAGATCGCGCCGCCGAACGTCCGCCTCGTGCACACCCTCGAAGAGGCCCAGGCCGGCATCGAGCAGAGCGGCCTGGCCTGCACCGTGCAGTTCACGCTGTGCGGCGCGCCGTGCCTGCTTGTCCAGATCGTCCCGCACGCGTTCCTCGTCCGCATGACGCGGGCGCTGGACGAGCTGACCGAGTCCTACGAGAGCGCCCCGCTCTCGGAGGCGCTGCGGACGGTGTCGGTGCGCGTCTGGGCCGAGCTCGGCCGCGCGCGGATGCCGTCCGGTCGCGTCGTCGCGCTGCCCGCCGGCGCGGTCGTCGAGCTCGATCGCGACGTCGACGAGCCGATCGACCTGTACGCCGATGGCATGCGCTTCGCCACCGGTCGCCTGCAGGTCTGCGAGGACGGCACGCTCGCGGTCCGCGTCGAGCAGCTGCTCGAGGGCCGCCTCGTCCCGGCCACCGCGGTCGCCGCCGGGGCGGCGGGCGGGCCTTCACCTTCCCCCACGACAACACCCGACTACAAGGAGGTCGCCTGATGGCACGAGTGCTCGTCGTCGACGACGCCGCCTTCATGCGCAAGATGGTCACCGACGCCCTCACCGGCGGAGGACACGAGGTCGTCGGCGAGGCCGGCAACGGCGTGGAAGCGGTGGCCCGCTACCAGGAGCTGCGCCCCGACGTGATGACCCTGGACATCACCATGCCCGAGAAGGACGGCATCACCGCACTGAGGGAGATCATCGCGATCGACCCGTCGGCGAAGGTGGTCATGTGTTCCGCGCTCGGGCAGGAGTCCAAGGTCCTGGAGTCGATCAAGCTCGGCGCCAAGGACTTCGTCGTCAAGCCGTTCAACCCCGATCGCGTGCAGGGAGCGATCACCAAGGCACTGGGGTAGCCGGCCGGCGGCGCGCGTCACCGGGCGTCCCGCCCGCCTGAAGATCCGGGAGCTGCAGCCGACCACCAGAGCACCATGAAGGCCGCCACCCTCATCGGGATCCTCATCGCTGTCGCCGGCATCCTGCTCGGCGGCATGATGGAGGGGACCAGCCCGACGATGCTCATCAACATCCCGGCGATCGTCCTCGTGTTCGGCGGGACGATCGGCGTGACGATGGCATCCGTCGGCATGGAGCGGATGAAGGCCATCCCGGGGCTGTACAAGCACGCCTTCAGCGGGGAGCCCCCGGCGCTCGGCGCCCGCGTCGGGCTCATCGTGGGCCTCGCCGAGCGCGCCCGCCGCGACGGCCTGCTCGCGCTGGAGTCAGACGTCGCCGAGATCGAAGACGACTTCACCCGCAAGGGCCTGCAGCTCGTGGTCGACGGCACCGATCCGGACATGCTCCGGGAGATCATGGAGACGGAGATCGACGCCATGAGCGCCCGGCACAAGGGGGGCGCCGAGGTGTTCAGGCAGGCCGGCGGCTACGCCCCGACCCTCGGCATCATCGGCACCGTCATGGGCCTCGTGCACGTGCTGAGCAACCTCTCCCAGCCCGAGACGCTCGGTCCCTCGATCTCCGCGGCCTTCATCGCCACCCTCTTCGGCGTCGGGCTGGCCAACGTCGTCTTCCTCCCGGTCGCCGCGCGGCTGAAGGCGCTCAGCGAGGAGGAGGTCGAGGAGCGCACGCTGCTCATGGAAGGCATCATGGCCATCCAGGCCGGCGACAACCCGCGCGTCGTCGCCGAGAAGCTCATGAGCTTCGTCCCGCCGGCCCAGCGCGCGGCCGACGACACCACCGCCGAAGACGCAACGCTCTCTGCGGTCCCCGACAGCGCTGCGGCCTAGCCATGGCCAGGCATCGAGAGCGTCGTCGCGGTTCCGGGCACGACGAGGAGGACGGCAACGAGCGCTGGCTCCTCTCCTACGCGGACATGATGACCCTGCTCGTGGCGCTGTTCATGGTGCTGTTCTCGATCTCCTCGGTGAACACGTCCAAGTACGAGGGGCTGCAGCGCTCGCTCAAGGATGCCTTCTCCGGGCGCGTGCTGCCCGGCGGCACGTCGGTCGCCAGCGCCGGCGGGGCGGCGACCGACAACCGTGTCATCGCGCCCCCGCGGTCGACCTCGCCGCAGCCGCAGCTCGGTGGTCGGGCGGACGCCGGGACCAAGGCGCAGCTGGCGGCCCAGGCCCAGACGGAGGCCGAGAGCTTCAGGCGCCTGAAGCGCCAGATCGACGCGTTCGCGGTGAAGACCGGGATCGCCGGCCAGGTCTCGACGCGCGTGTCGCGCGAGGGCCTGCACATCCGCGTCCTCACCGACAAGCTGCTCTTCGACTCGGGGTCGGCGGCGCCCAAGGCGGCCAGCTTCCGGCTGTTGGCCAAGCTCGGCTCGATCCTCGCGGCCGAGCGCCGGCACCGCGTCATCGTCGAGGGCCACACCGATTCGGTGCCGATCAGCTCGACGCAGTTCCCCAGCAACTGGGAGCTCTCGGCGGCGCGTGCGTCCGCCGTGGTCCGCGCGATGCTGCAGGCCGGGGTGGAGCCCGACCGGCTGACCGCCTCCGGCCGCGCGGACCGCGCGGCCGTGACCGCCAACGACACGCCCGCCGGCCGCCAGCTCAACCGGCGCGTCGAGATGCTGCTGCCGCGCGAGGCGGCCCTGACGAGCGACCCGGTGCCGGACGCCGCGTCCACCACGCCCGCGCCGATCACCGCGGGCGACCCCGACCTGACCCACCCGCTCGGCACACGGATCGTGCCCCTACCGGCCACGGAGGCCCACCCATGAAGTCGAAGCTGAAGTTCATCATCCCGCTCGCCCTGGTCCTCGTCGGGGGTGTCTACAAGTTCGCGCTGGCCAAGCCGCCGGTCGGGCCGGAGCCGAAGATCGCGGGCGAGATCTACGTCATGCCGAAGGACTTCCTCCTGAACCTCGCGGACGGCAAGTTCGCCAAGCTCGGCGTCGCGCTCGTGTTCCGTCACGGCTTCGCATCCGCGCCGGCCGCCGGTCACGCCGCGCCGGTCGCGCCCCCGGAGGGGTACGGCGTGCTCGCGCAGGAGGCAGTCGTCCGCGACATCGTCACCGACGTCGTGACCAACGCCAAGGCGCGGGACCTCACCACGCGCGTGGGCCGCGAGAAGCTCAAGGGACGCATCCTCAAGCGCGTCCACACGTCCACGGATGTCGAGGCCGAGGAGATCCTCCTCACCGACATCGCGGTGCAGTAGAGGAGCTGAGATGTCCGAAGACCTGCAGCTGGACGCCCTCGAAGGTCCCGATCCCGGGGCCTTGATCCCGCCCGAGGCGACGATCACGTCCGCGGGCGACCTCGAGCGCCTGACGGACGTCACCGTGGAGCTCGCCGTGGAGGTCGGCCGGACGTTCATGACGCTCGGCGAGGCGCTCGCGCTCGGCCCGGGATCGGTCGTGACGCTCGAGCGCCTGGCAGACAAGCCCGTCGACCTGCTCATCAACGGGCGTCCCATCGCGCGCGGAGAGGTCGTCGTCATCGACGAGCAGTTCGGGCTGCGGCTCACGGAGGTCATCGGCACGAAGGCGCCGGCGCCGGCGGTCGCTGTGGCCGCCCAGCCGGACGACGACTGAGCACCGCCTCGACAAACTCGCGCCGGATTCGGGACAATCGTGCCTGCACGGTCGCGGGGACGGCCGCCATGAGCGAGGGAGCGGGAATGCTGAAGGGTCACAGAAGCGCGCTGGTCGTCCTGGTCGCGCTGGTCGTCGGCTGGCTGCCGGCCGGTGCGGCGTCGGCAGCTGGAACGCCGTCGACGGCGAAGGTCTCGGCCAAACAGCAGGCCGCCGCGAAGCAGCGGGCTGCCGCGAGGAAGAAGGCGCTGGCGAAGAAGCGCGCTGCCGCCCGCAAGAAGGCGCTCGCCAAGAAGCAGGCCGCCGCGGAGGCCAAGCGCAAGGCCGCCTCGCCGCTCCGTGACGCGCTGTTCGTCGGCAACAACTGGGACGGCACGATCGACGTCGTCGATCCCGACGGGCTCCGGCGCATCACCCGCATCAACGCGATCCCCGATATCGAGCAGCGCAAGGCAGAGATCGCCGCCAACCCGGTCAGGCTCGGCTACTTCCTGTTGATCGGGCAGCTCATCGGGGAGGGCCACGACCAGTTCGTCGATGATGTCTTCAGCTCCCACGACGGGCGCTTCATCTACATCTCGCGCCCCAGCCTCGCGGACGTCGTCGCGATCGAGTTGGCCACGCGCAAGATCGTCTGGCGCGTCCCGGTCGAGGGCAACCGCGCCGACCACATGGCCATCTCGCCGGACGGCACCCGGCTGCTCGTCTCGGCGTCCACCGCCCGCAAGGTCCACGTCATCGACACCGCGGCGGGCAAGATCGTCGCGAACATCGACTCCGGTGATCAGCCGCACGAGAGCAACTACTCGGCCGACGGCAAGCTCATCTTCCACGCGTCCATCGGCACGGTCTACACGCCGGCCGACGACTACGCCCTGGATGCCGCCAAGGGCGACCGCTTCTTCGAGGTCATCGACGCCACGACGTACAAGGTCATCAAGCGCCTGGACATCGGCAAGATCCTGCGCACCTTCGGGTTTCCGGGCATGAGCTCCGCGGTCCGCCCGATGGCGATCTCCCCAGACGAGCGCTACGCCTACTTCCAGCTCTCGTTCCTGCACGGCTTCGTGGAGTTCGACCTCAAGGAGAATCGGCCGCTGCGCATCGCGACGCTGCCGCTGAGCGAGTCGGCGGCCGGCAAGAGTCGCGAGGAGTACCTGCTGGACTCGGCGCACCACGGGCTGGCCATGAACCGGGCGGGGACGAAGCTGTGCGTGGCGGGCACGATGTCCGACTACGCCGCGATCGTCGATCGTCAGACGTTCGCCTACACGATCGGCTCGCACGGGCTCAAGCCCTACTGGGCGACGACGAGCGCCGACGGCAACAGCTGCGTCGTGTCCTACTCGGGGGACGACCGCGTCGCGCTGATCTCGTACGAGACCGGCAAGGAGACCGCGTCGATCCCCGTCGGCGACCATCCCCAGCGGGTGCGCGTCGGGGTCGTGCGTAAGGACATGCCGGCGGGGTAGGGGCGCTGCCGTCGGCTCGCTTTGACTGGGGCGACGGCGATCCCCGGTTCAACGTCGGCTTGATGGCGTCGGCGACGTCGTGGTTCGGCGGACGGATCGCGTGTGCGCCATCCCTAGTGCCCGGCACTCAAGCGGGGTTCGCGCCGACCGACTACCGGTGATGTCCGGGTCGTTGATCCGTCCCCGGGCACCTGCCCTCCGTGCCCCGCTCCATCCTCGCGCCCATTCTCGTGGCCGGCTTCACGCTGGCCCTGCCCGCCGCGACCTTCGCGGCGACGGTCACCGGTCCCGGCGAGGACACCCCGCTGAACCTGCCCGCCGACGCCCCGCGCCACGCGGCAAGCGGCGGGGGGTCGGGCAACCTCGTGCGGACGATCGTCGGCCTGGCGATCGTCATCGGCGTCATCTACGGGGTGGCGTGGGTCCTGCGTCAGGTCAAGGACTCGCGCGAGGCACGCGTCAGCGGGGCCGGCCTGCAGCACGCGGCGACGATCCCGCTCGGCCCCAACCGCGCGCTGCACCTCGTGCGCGCCGGCCGTGAGCTCGTGCTCGTCGGCAGCGCCGAGCACGGCGTCGTCCCGATCCGCACCTACACCGAAGCCGAAGCCATCGCCGTCGGGCTCATCGCCCCCGAGGAGGACGAGGGCGAGGACGGCCCCCGCCCGTCCGCCGGCCCGCCGCGCTCGAGGACGTTCGTCGACCGCTTGCGCGAGCTCACGACGCGGTCGTGAACGCGTCCACCAACACCGTCCAGCTGTTGCTGCTCGTCGGCGGTGTGACGCTCGTCCCGGCGCTGCTGTTCACGGTGACCGGGTTCACGCGCATCGTCGTCGTGCTGGGGTTCATCCGCACGGGGCTGGGGACCCCGACCGCGCCGCCGAACCAGGTGCTCGTCGGGATCGCGCTCTTCCTGACGATCTTCGTGATGGCGCCGACCTTCACGCAGGTCAACGACGTCGCCATCAAGCCGCTGACGGAGAAGAAGATCAGCCAGGCCGAGGCATTCAAGCGCGGGCAGGAGCCGGTGCGCGCGTTCATGTTCAAGCAGACGCGGACGAAGGACCTCGCGCTCTTCGTGAAGCTCGCCAAGCTCGAGCGGCCCCGCACGCGCGCCGACGTCCCAACCTACGTCCTCATCCCCGCGTTCATCATCAGCGAGCTGAAGACGGCCTTCCAGATCGGCTTCCTCATCTTCCTGCCGTTCCTCGTCATCGACCTCGTCGTCAGCTCGACGCTCATGTCGATGGGCATGGTGATGCTGCCACCGGTCTTCATCAGCCTGCCGTTCAAGATCCTGCTGTTCGTGCTGGTGGACGGGTGGAACCTCGTGACCCAGTCCGTCGTCGAGTCCTTCCACTGATCGAGCGCGCTGATGGACCAGGACACCGTCATCACCCTGTCGACGCAGGCGCTCGCGCTGACGCTGAAGATCGCGTTGCCGCTGCTGCTCGTCGGCCTGCTCATCGGCCTGGCGGTCTCCGTCTTCCAGGCGGTCACGCAGATCCAGGAGCAGACGCTGTCGTTCATCCCGAAGGTCCTCGCGCTCGCCGGCGTGCTGATGGTCGGCGGCCCGTGGATGCTCGGTGAGCTCCTGAACTACACGACGGAGCTGTGGCTGTCGATCCCGGACATGGTCGGCGGCTAGCCGCCCTCCAGCTCGGACGCCGCCGTGCAGATGACGCTGCAGGAGCTGCTGGACCAGCTGGGCCCCGACCGGGTCGGTGCGTTCTTCCTCGTGCTCGCGCGCGTCTCGCCGCTCTTCGTCCTCGCACCGCTGTTCAGCTCCAAGCTCGTCCCCGGCCGCGTCCGGGGCATCGTCGCGGTCGCGCTCGCCGTGGGCCTGTCCCCGGTCGCCGGGGCGCACGTCCACCTGCCGGCGGACCAGTACGCCTTCGCCGGGCTGCTGGGCAAGGAGCTGATGGTGGGGCTCGCGTTCGCCTTCGCGCTCGGCGCGCTCTTCGCCGCCGTGCAGGTCGCCGGCTCCTTTCTGGACACGATGATCGGGTTCTCGTTCGGCTCGCTCGTGGACCCGGTGACGGGCAACCAGTCCACGGTGCTCCAGCAGCTCTACGGCCTCGTCGCGGTCCTCGTCTTCATCGCGATCGGCGGGGACGCCTGGGTCATCCGCGGCGTGGCCCGGACCTACGAGGTCGTGGGCCTGATGCAGTACCCGCGGCTGGACGCGATGGTCGCCGGTGCCGTCGGCGCCTTCACCCAGATCTTCGTCGCCGCCATCCAGGTCGCCGGACCGGTGATCCTGGCGCTCACGCTGACCGACGCCGCGTTCGGCGTCGTCTCCCGCGTGGTGCCGCAGCTCAACGTCTTCCAGGTCGGCTTCCCCGCGAAGGTCGTCGTCGGCCTGCTGCTCATCAGCGTGTCGCTCCCGTTCGTCGCCGGCTGGCTGGCGGACGAGATGCAGCGTGATGTCGGCACGGCGCTGCAGACGCTCAAGGTGTCGGGGTAGGACGATGGCCGGCGAGAAGACCGAGAAGGCGACACCCAAGCGCAAGGACGAGGCGCGCAAGAAGGGGCAGGTCGGCCGGTCGGCGGATCTCAACGGCGCCGTCGTGCTGCTCGCGGGGCTCTTTGCGCTCGGCAGCGCGGGGCCCGCCGCGGCGCGCCGGATGGGCGACGCGATGCGCCAGGCGCTGGTGCAGATCGCGGATCCGTCGGTCGTCTCGCGCGACCAGGTCGGCGAGCTGCTCACGCACGCCGGGGTCGCGACGCTGCTGGCGGTCGCCCCGATCGCGCTGGCCTGCGCCGTCGCGGGCGTCCTCATCAGCGTCGTGCAGGTCGGGTTCAAGCCGTCGGGCGGGGCGCTGAAGCCCGACCCCAAGCGCATCGATCCGATCAGCGGCGCGAAGAACGTCTTCGGCCCGAACATGTTCGCCGAGGCGCTGAAGTCGCTCGCCAAGGTCGGGATCGTCGGGGCCATCGTCTTCGCCTTCGTGGCGCCGCAACTCACGCAGCTGGGCGCGATGGTGGGCATCGGCCCGCAGGAGCTGGCCTCCGCGCTCTCTTCGAACATCCGGGCGATCGCGATGCGCGCCGCCGTGGCCTATTTCGTCATCGGCTGTGCGGACTACGCCTACCAGCGCTGGCGCACCGACAAGTCGATGCGGATGGAGGTGCAGGAGGTCAAGGAGGAGGCCAAGGGTCAGAACCTGCCGCCGGAGGTACGCGCGGCGCAACGCCGCCGGCAGATGTCGGCCGCGCGTGCACGCATGATGGCCGACGTCCCGACCGCCGACGTCATCGTCACGAACCCCACCCACTTCGCCGTCGCGCTGAAGTACGACGGTACGCGCGCCGCGCCGCTCGTCCTCGCCAAGGGCCAGGACCTGCTGGCACTGCGCATCCGCGAGCTGGCCACGGAGGCGGGTGTCCCGCTCGTGGAGGACCGGCCGCTGGCGCGCTCCCTGCACGCCTCGTGCGAGGTCGGCCACGAGATCCCCGAGGACCTCTACGCCGCGGTCGCGCAGGTGCTCGCGTTCGTCTACCGCCTGACGGAGGCCGCCTGACCGCGGCCGTGCAGGGCCTCAAGGCCGACGCGGCCCTGACCGACTACCGGGGCGTCCGCCTCCGCTCCCGCGGCGGCGTGTCGCTCTCCCATGGCCACCGTGATCCAGCGCATCGGGCGTCACAGCGACCTCCTCGCCGCCGGCGTGGTGGTGCTCGTCGTCGTCATGATGATCGTGCCACTGCCGGCGGTCATCCTCGACCTGGCGATCACGCTGAACATCAGCGTCGCGCTCGCGGTCGTCGTCGCAACGCTGTACCTGCCGCGGCCACTGGACTTCAGCGCCTTCCCGTCGCTGCTGCTGCTCACCACGCTCTTCCGCCTGGCGATCAACGTCAGCGTCACCCGCCTGATCCTGCTGCACGGGGACGCCGGTCACGTCGTCGAGGCCTTCGGCGCCTTCGTCGTCGGGGGCAGTGTCGTCGTCGGGCTCGTGATCTTCCTCGTCCTCATCGTCATCCAGATGGTCGTCATCACCGCCGGTGCGGGCCGCGTGGCCGAGGTCGGTGCGCGCTTCACCCTCGACGCGATGCCCGGCAAGCAGATGGCGATCGACGCCGACCTGAACGCGGGCCAGATCACCGACGACGAGGCGCGCGAACGCCGGGCGGACATCGCTCGCGAGGCGGACTTCTACGGTGCGATGGACGGCGCCTCCAAGTTCGTCAAGGGCGACGCGATCGCTGCCGTGCTCATCACGCTCATCAACCTGCTCGGCGGGATCATCGTCGGCGTCACGATGCAGGGGATGCCGTTCGCGGAGGCCGCGCAGCACTTCAGCCTCCTCACGATCGGCGACGGCCTGGCGGCGCAGATCCCGGCGCTGCTCATCTCGGTGGCGACCGGCATCATCGTCACGCGGGCGGTGAGCGACAAGGACCTCGGCGCGGATATCGCCGGCCAGATCGCCTCCCAGCGCAAGGCGCCGATGGTCGCCGGCGCCGTCATCTGCATGTTCGCCCTCGTCCCGGGGCTGCCCAAGCTGCCGTTCCTCCTCATCGGGGGCGCCTTCTTCTTCGTCGGGCGCTCGCTGGCCAAGACGAGCGACGCCGAGAAGGCCGGGGTCCTCGCCGGCGAGCTGGCGCTCGCACAGGCGCCGCCGCCGCAGGCCTCCGCGCGCGATCAGGCGCTGGACGCGCTCTCACTGGACGCGCTGGAGCTGTCGATCGGCTTCGGCCTGGTCCCGCTCGTGGATACCGGCGGGTCGGGCGGCTCGCTGCTGGCCCGCGTCGGCGCCGTGCGCCGCCAGATCGCCGGCGAGGTCGGCACGATCATCCCGTCGGTCCGCATCCACGACGACGTGCTCATCGGCTCGCACGACTACGTCATGAAGGTTCGCGGCACGGAGGTCGCGCGTGGAGCCCTGCTCGCCGGACATCAGCTCGCGCTGGACCCGGGCGACGCCGTCGGCCACTTGGACGGCATCCCGACGACCGAGCCCGCCTTCGGCCTGCCGGCCGTCTGGATCGCCGACGCCCAGCGTCCGGAGGCCGAGGCGCTGGGCTACACCGTCGTCGACGGGGAGTCCGTCGTCGTGACCCACCTCACCGAGACGATCCGCCGCCACGTCGCCGAGCTCCTGACCCGCCAGGACGTGCGTGCGCTGCTGGACCGCCTGAAGGAGACGAACGCCGCCGTCGTGGAGGAGGTCATCCCCGACCTGCTGAGCGTCGGCGAGCTCCAGCGCGTGCTGCAGGCACTGCTGCGCGAGGGCGTCTCGATCCGGGACCTCGGCGCCGTCGTCGAAGCCGCCGGGGACCGCGCGCGCGTCACCCGCGACCCCGACCTGCTCGCGGAGTTCGCGCGCCAGGCCCTCGGGCGCACGATCCTGGCGCCGTACCTGGACGCCGAGCACCGGCTACGCGCGATCGCCCTGGATCCCGCCATGGAGCAGGAGGTGAGCGAGTCGATCGCCCAGACCTCCGACGGCGAATACCTCGCGATGGATCCGGCGCGCGCGCACGCGCTCGTGCAGCGCCTGCACGACGAGGTCGAGCAGGCCACCGCGCGCGGCCGCCGCCCCGTCCTCATCTGCTCCTCGCGCGTGCGCCGTCACCTGCGGCGCCTCGTCGAGCAGGCCCTTCCTCACCTGTCCGTGTGCGCCTACAACGAGATCGCGCCGGGCATCAGCGTCGAGACGATCGGAGTGGTGAACGCATGACCCCGCAGAGCCCGCAGGAACCGCACGCGGACGTGCGCACGGATCCGGTCGCGCAGGCGCGACCGGACGTCGGCAGCGGTTCCGACGTTCGGACGTTCTCGGGCGCGAGCCTGGAGGACCTCCTGCCGCAGATCCGCGCAACCCTCGGACCGGACGCGATGATCCTCGGGCGGCGCGAGGGCGTGCAGGGCGGCGTCGGCGGCTT
>JAOPZJ010000228.1 GCA_025964155.1 Solirubrobacterales bacterium | reverse complement strand
GGGCTGAGTTCGCCCGGCCGGCGGCGGCACGCGCCGCCGGCCGGCCGGCGAGTCCTCCCCGGGCCTGCCGACTCGCCGACGGCGCGGCTACGCTAGCCGTTCGATGGACGCGCATCTCAAGGCCCTGGCCGACATCTCGCTCGCACTCACCAGCGCCGAGGCGTTCCTGGACGAGGCCGCCAACTTCAACGCGCGCGAGGACCTGGACCGTGCCGCCGAGGGGCTGGCAGCCCTCCGCGAGCAGTGGCCGCAGATGAGCGCCGCCGAGCGCACCGTCGTCGGCAGAACCGCCGGACCGCTGCGCGACCGACTGGACGCAGCGCGCGCCCGGCTGCCGAGGCTGAGCGCGCTCACCGTGGTCGCCCCGGAGCCGGGCGAGGAGGAGGACGACGACGACCCGCTGGGGTCCGGCGGCCCGCTCCCTCCGTCGCCTGACCCGCCCGCGGCGGCATGATCCCCTTCGACCTGCAGTCGCACTCGACCATCAGCGACGGCGCGCTTGCACCGGCCGGCGTGGTCGCCGCCGCGGCGCAGGCCGGCGTGGCGCTGCTCGCGCTGACCGACCACGACGCGGTCGACGGCATCGACGAGGCGGTCGCCGCCGGCGCCGCCCACGGCGTGCGGATCGTGCCCGCGGTCGAGTTGAGCGTCCTGGACAGCGGGCACCAGGACCTGCACCTCTGCGGCTATCTGCTGGACCACCGCCACCCGGCGCTGCTGCAGACCCTGCGCGCCTGTCGGGCGGACCGCTCCTCGCGCGCGGACGGGATGGCGGACGCGCTGCTGACGTGTGGCCTGCGGGTCGACCGGGCGCCGCTGCACGCCCGCGCGGCGGCGGGCGCCGCCGTCGGTCGCCCGCACCTGGCGGAGGCCGTCTGGAGCAATCCGGCGAACCAGGCGCAGCTGCACGACGAGGGGCTGACCGGTCCCAGCGCGGTGCTCGAGGCCTACCTCATCCCGGGTGCGCCCGCGTTCGTCCCCCGTCCGGCGCCGACGGTTCAGGAGGGCATCGCGCTCATCCACGAGGCCGGTGGGGTCGCGGTCTGGGCGCATCCCTTCTGGGACCTGGACACCGACGACGAGGTGCGCGACAGCATCGACCGCTTCGTCGAGATGGGCCTGGATGGCGTCGAGGCGTTCTACGTCACGCACACCGAGGCGCAGACGCGCGTGGCCGTCGAGCACGCCGTCCGGCACGGGCTGCTGACCACTGGCTCGGCCGATTTCCACGGCCCGGACCACCGGCGCTTCAACCGGTTCGGCGCCTTCGAGACGTACGACCTGACGCCCGAGCTCGGACCCATCGCGGATCCGGTTCGTCCTTACGACCGCCGGTGAGGATTCGCTCACCGCCGGACGCCGCGGGCTGTTGACCGGTACCGTCGCCGCCGACATGGACGCCATCCAAGCCATCGTCCTGGGAATCGTCCAGGGTCTCACCGAGTTCTTGCCGATCTCCTCTTCAGGGCATCTGCGGATCGTGCCGGCCTTCTTCGGCTGGGAGGACCCGGGTGCGGCCTTCACCGCGGTGACCCAGCTCGGCACGATGGCGGCCGTCCTGGTGTACTTCCGCCGAGACCTGTGGAACATCCTCGTGGCGACGCTCAGGTCCATCCCCGGCGAGCGCTGGCGCTCCCAGGACCTGGACGCCCGCACCGGGTGGTACATCGCCTTAGGCACGATCCCGATCGCGATCATCGGCTTGATCTTCAAGGACGTCATCGAGTCCGGCGCCCGCGACCTCTACGTCATCGGCACCGCCCTGATCGTGTTCTCGTTCGTGATCCTCCGTGCGGAGGCCGTCGCCACGCAGGAGCGGGACATCAGCCAGATCACCCCGCGCGACGGACTCAGGATCGGTCTGGCCCAGGCGATCGCCCTGGTCCCCGGGGTCAGCCGCTCGGGCGCGACGATCTCCGCCGGCCTCTTCCTGGGCTTCAACCGGGTCGACGCCGCGCGCTACTCGTTCCTGTTGAGCGTCCCGGCCGTCGTGCTGTCCGGCCTCTTCGAACTGCGCAAGATCGGCAGCCACGACGGTGCCACCGCGGGCTTCACACCGACCGCGATCGCGACCGTGCTCGCGTTCGTCGTCGGCTACGCGTCGATCGCCTTCCTCCTGCGCTTCGTGGCCCACCACTCGATCGCCGTGTTCTGCTCCTACCGTGTGATCCTCGGTGTCGCCGTGCTGGTGCTCGCCGGGGCGGGCGTCATCTCGGAACTCAGCCGGCGGGGCGGCGGGGGCCGGGGCGGCCGGGCGGCCGGCCGGACGATCAACGTCCATTTCTCCCCGCCAACCGTGACAAACGGACGTCGGTCCCCAGGACCAGCGTGTCGCGGCGACGTCGATCCTGCGCCCCCAGCGGGGCACACAAATGACGTCGGTCCTCCGGGCTACCGCTGCGCGAGCACGCGCTCGAGACGGAAGGCCAGCGCCTCCACCGCCAGGTCCTCGGAGGCGTTGACCTCGCGCAGGGCAAAGCGGGTCTCATCCACCAGGGCGACCCCCTCACGCAGGCCGTGGGCGGTGGCAAAGCGGGCGGCGTCCTCCTGGACGGCGGCAACGCGGTCGCTGTGGTGCACGAGCTCAGGTGCCCCGTCGACGGTGACCGCGACATCCCGTAGCCACAGACCGACGAGCCCGAGCGCCTGGTCCAGCGCTGTGATGCGGGCGCGGCGCTGGGCGCGTTTGCCGGCCTCGGTGGCCTCGCGCTTGGCGCGCGCCTGCTCCTTGGCCGGCAGGAACGGCAGGTTCGCGGCCAGGCGATCCTCGACCTCCCTCAGCGCGCCGTCGCCGTGGGCATGGGCACGCTCCACGAGCGCGGTCCACGGACGGGCGTGCAGCCGCTGGGCGATGCAGGCGCGTGCCGTGGCCTCGGCGCCGGCGCGCAAGGCCGGACCCTCCCCCAGAGCCAGCGCGAGCGCGCGCTCGCCGTCCCCGAGGCCGAGCCGCGCGCAGGCCATCGCCTGCTCTGGCGGGACGCGTGAGGCGAGGCGCTCGGCCAGGCGCTCGAGCGTGGGCGCCTCGAAGCGGACGGCCTGACAGCGGCTGCGGATCGTGGGCATGACCTCGCCGAGGCGGTCGGTCAGGAGGATGAGGTGCGCGAACGCCGGCGGCTCCTCGAGCGTCTTGAGCATGCGGTTGGCGGCGGCGTCGGTCATCGTGTGCGCGCCCTCGATGACGAAGACGCGGCGGCGGGACTCGAACGGCGTGCGGGCGGACGCGGCGACGACCGGCTCGTCGATGTCGGAGACGACCAGCTCCTTGGCGCCGCTCGGCGTCACCCAGGTCAGATCAGGGTGCACGCCGTCGATCACACGACGCGCGGCGCCTTCGGGGTCCGCGGCGCCGTCCGCCAGCAGGGCGGCGGCGAACTGGCGGGCGGCGTCCCGCTTGCCGGCGCCGGCCGGCCCGTGGAAGAGGTAGGCGTGCGAGGGATGGCCGTTCGGCGGCAGCGCCGTGTCCAGCACGGCGCGCGCGTGCGGGTGATCGTCGGTGGCGGGAAGGCGAGGCACTGGCGCGAGCGAGAGTAACGTGCCCGCCCGCGAGTCCGGCGTCCCGTCGCTGTGCGACGCTCCCGCGGTGACGCCGGGGACGCTCATCACCATCGAGGGCCTGGACGGGGCGGGCAAGAGCACGCTCGCGACCGGCCTGCTGGCTTCGCTGCAGGCGCGCGGCGTCCCGGCAGAGCTCCTGCGCGAACCTGGCGGCGTGGTCCTGTCCGAGCGCATTCGCACGCTCGTCAAGGACCCGGAGCTGACGGTGGACCCGCGCGCGGAGGCGCTGCTGTACGCCGCGGCGCGGGCCCAGCTCGTCGCCGAGCGACTGGAGCCGCTGCTGGCCGCCGGCTCGTGGGTGCTGCTGGACCGCTTCGTGGACTCGTCGCTCGCCTACCAAGGGGCCGGCCGGGGGCTCGGTGTCGACGCGGTGGCGGCGATCAACACCCTGGCGACCGGCGGTCTGCGGGCTGATCGGACGCTGCTGCTGCGGCTGGATCCAGCCCTGGGGCGTGCGCGTCAGGCCGACCGCGGCGAAGCCCCCGACCGCCTCGAGCAGGAGTCCGCCGCCTTCTTCGACCGGATCGCGGCTGCCTACGACGAGCTCGCCGCGCGGGAGCCGGCCCGTTTCCGGGTCATCGACGCGACGGCGGCACCGGATGACGTGCTCGCCGCCGCCGTCGCGGCCGTTGCGGACCTCGTCTGATGGAGTGTCGGTGCTCCATTAGCCTCATCTCGGACGCCCGCATGACCCCTTTTGTGACTCTTCCGGGCCGATGAGCGCCCGCCCCGCCAGCTTCGAGGTCCAGTCCTTCGAGCGCGTCGACGCAACCCCCGGCACGGCCCTGCTGCGCCTCCAGGGCACGTGGATCTCGAGCCAGCGCGAGCGCCTGTCCGCTCCCGCCCTGTTCATCGACGACGGGCGGCGCACGCATCGCCTGCCGCCGCTTCCCGGCCCGGACGACGCCACGCCGCTGGCCACGCCGGACGGCACACATTGGCGTGCGGCCTTCCGCGTCCCCGCCGAGCTCCTCACCGGGCGCGTCGCGTACGCCCTGGACGCGGGCGGCGGCACCCTCGTCGACCTTCCCGGCCCGCAGAAGCGTGCCGCGGCGCCGGGGGGCGGTGCCACGGCGCGTGACCGCGACCGCGACCGCTCGGACGGTGACGGGCCCGCCGTCGCCGAGCTGCGCCACACCGTCGAGGCCGAGCGGGCCCGCCGGACCCAGGCCGAGCAGGCGGCGGACGAGCGGCGCGACGCGATCCGGGAACTCGAGCGCCGGCTGGCCGAGGAACGCGGTGCGCGCGCCGAAGCGGAGGAGCAGGCACGCGCCGAGCGTGAGGCGCGTGAGCAGACCGAGCAGGCCGCCGGGCAGGTGTCCGGGCGCGCGCAACAGGCCGACCAGCGGATCGTGGCCCTGGAGGCGCGGGTCGCCGAGCTTGTCCGGGATCGGCGCGCCGCCGCCCAGGCCGCACAGGAAGCCCAGACGGAGACGGTCCTCGCCCGCGAGCGCGTCGCCGACGCAATCGCCACCGAGGAGGCCCTGCGCACCGCACTGGAGCAGTCCCGTCGTGACCTGGAGGCTGCCGTCGCCGCCGCACGGGCGGAAACCGAGGCCCGGCTCCGCGATCAGGGCCGGCTGGAAACGCAGGCACTCGTGCAGCGTGCGGCCTCCGAGGTCGACGAGGCGCGGGGGGCTGCGGCCGCCGCCACGGCTCAGGC
>JAOPZJ010000225.1 GCA_025964155.1 Solirubrobacterales bacterium | reverse complement strand
TCGTCGCGGCGGGCGCGGCGCTTGTCGCATTGCTGGCCGCAGCCGCCGTCCGCGTGCGGCGCCCCCGAGCACCCGCCGCGTAGGGAGGCCGGTGCCGCTGCCCGGCGAGCCGTGCCTGCACCCGGTTAGCCTGTGCGCCGCGTGCCCGCCGAGAACCTGACCTGCTGCCCGCGGTGCCACGGCGCCCTGGCCGATGACGCCCAGGACAGTCCCCGCTGCACGGCCTGCGGGGCGAGCTACGGCACCCTCGGCGGGATTCCCGTGCTCGTCGCGGACGCGGACCTGGACGCGATCGACCTGCGCGAGACCGGCGGGCACCTGCCGACGTACGACTGCGCCGGCTTGGGGATCCCGTCGGTCGACGCGGCGCTCGCCCGCGGGGACCGGATCCTCGAGCTCGGCGCCGGCCTGGATACGCACCGGGCACCGAACGTCGTCATGACCGACGCGTTCGTCTACGGCGCGGACCACCTGGACGTCGTGGCCGACGCGCACGCCCTGCCGTTCGCGGACGCGAGCTTCGACTTCGTCTTCTCGCTCGCGGTCTTCGAGCACCTGCACTCGCCGTGGATCGCGGCCAGGGAGATCGCCCGCGTCCTGCGCCCCGGCGGCTCGTGCTACACGCTGGCCGCGTTCCTGCAGCCGCTGCACGGCTACCCCGATCATTACTTCAACGCCACCGAGAGCGGCCTGCGGCGGCTCTTCGAGGACGACTTCGAGGTCCAGGAGGCCGGGCCGAGCCGCTGCTGCCCCCATCGCGAGTCGCTCGTGCCCGGATTGCGGATGCGCGAGATGGCCCGCGAGCTGCGCGACGACGCCACCGCGCCCTGGCGCACGCGCTGGCGTGCACGGCGGCTGGACCGGGCGCTCATGACCGCCGGCCACCAGTTCCTCCAGCTCGCCGATGAGATGACGCGGCGACCGGTGGGCCACGAGTCCTGGCGCCAGATCGCCCCGGCGGTCGAGGTGGTCGCCGTGCGCCGCGACGGGTCCTGATACGAACGCCTGCCCGGCGGCCTCGCTGCCCCGGTCCGGCATGCCGCTCTAGACTCACGAGCAGACATGATTTCGACGAACCAGCTCAAGAACGGCAACCACATCGAGGTCGACGGCACGATCTTCAAGGTCGTCGAGTTCCAGCACGTCAAGCCGGGGAAAGGGCCCGCATTCGTGCGCACGAAGCTGCGTCGCACGAAGGACGGCAACGTCATCGACAAGACCTTTCGCGCCGGCGAGAAGTTCCGCTCGGTCCGGACGGAGGCGCGCAAGATGACGTTCCTGTACTCCGACGGGACCGACGCGCACTTCATGGATGCCGAGACCTTCGACCAGACGGCCATTCCCGAGGTGGCGCTCGCGGACAAGCTGCGCTGGACGAAGGCGAACGAGACGGTCGACCTCCTCTTCATCGATGACGAGCCCGCCGACATCCAGCTCGCGTCCTCCGTCGAGCTGGAGATCACCCACACCGAGCCTGGCGTGCGCGGCGACACCGCGTCCGGTGGCGGCAACAAGCCCGCCACGGTCGAGACCGGGGCCGAGATCCAGGTGCCGCTGTTCGTCAACGTCGGGGACCGCGTGAAGGTCCAGACGGAGACCGGCCAGTACATGTCGAGGGTGTGAGCGGCCGGTCTTGCCCCGCCGTAGCGACCAGCGCCGCGCCGCCGTCTTCGCGCTCTACCAGCATGATCTGACCGGCCGGGAGCTGGACGACCTCTTCGAGCCGTCCGCGTCGACGTTCACCCGGGCCCTCGGGTACGCCACCCAGGACTACGCCGAGGACCTGGACGCCCTCATCGAGCAGTACGCCAAGGGCTGGACGCTGGACCGCATCGCCCCGCTGGAGAAGGCCATCATGCGCGTGGCGCTGCTGGAGATCCTCCATCCCGACGCCGCCCCGGCCGACACGCCGATCCCGCCGGAGGGCGCGATCGTCGAGGCCGTCGAGACGGCGAAGGAGTTCTGCGGCGCCGACGCGCCGGGTTTCGTCAACGGCATCCTCGCCGCCGTGCTGCGTGGGATGGGGGAGAGGGCGAACTCGGCATGAGCGAGCAGCCGCGCGACACCGACGGACGGGGACGGGACTTCGACACCGCGACGCTCGAGCGCCTCGTCGCCCACCTGGAGGACGTCGCCGGCCGGCTGCGGTCCGGCGAGTTGGAGGCCGAGGACGCCGCGCGCCTCGTCGACGACTGCGCCCAGGTGGCGTCCAACGCGAGCGCCGAGCTCGAACGCCTCGCTCGCGCGGCCGCGTCGGAGCCGCTCCCCGGCCAGGACCAGCTCCTCTGAGGCCCGTGCCTCCCGTGAGCCCACAGCCGGTCGCGACCGCGACGTACCCGGAGGCCCTCCGCGAGCGGATCGATGCCTACCTGCAGGTCCTCCGCTTCCCCTCGGTGGCGCCGCAGACCCAAGGACTGGAGGACGCGATGCGCTACAGCCTGCTGGCGGGCGGCAAGCGCATCCGTCCCGTCCTGGCGCTCGCGACGCAGCGGGCGATCGGTGGTGATCCCGCGTCGGTGCTTCCGCTCGCGGCGGCCATCGAGCTCATCCACACGTACTCGCTCATCCACGACGATCTGCCGGCGATGGACGACGACGACCTGCGCCGGGGACGCCCGACCTGCCACGTGAAGTTCGGCGAGGACGTAGCGATCCTCGCCGGCGACGCGCTGTACGCCGAGGCCTTCCGGCTGCTGCTCACCGAGCAGGCCGGGGAGCCGGCCGGCGTGCTGGCCGCCGCCCGCGAACTGGCCGCCGCGACCGGGGTCGACGGCATGGTCGGCGGGCAGTACCTGGACGTCGGCGGGGTCGCCCCGCAGGACGCCGACGGGCTCCGCACCGTGCACGCCCTGAAGACCGGCCGGCTGATCGGGGCGTCGGTGCAGTGCATCCTGCTGCTGAACGGCATCGACGAGGGACCGATCGTCGCCTTCCGTTCGTTCTCCGACGAGCTGGGCATCCTCTTTCAGATCGTGGACGACATCCTCGACGTGACCGCGACGGCCGACGACATGGGCAAGCCCCCGGGCAGCGACGCGCGGCAGGGCAAGCGGACCTACGTCAGCGAGTACGGTCTAGACGGCGCCCGACGGCTTGCGGGGGAATGCCACGGTCGCGCCCACGCGGCCCTGGCGCAGACCGGTCGTGACGCGACCGGACACCTGGCGGAGCTCGAGCAGATCACCGACTTCATCTTCACCCGGACCTCATGACCCCACGCATCCTCGACCGCATCGAACGCCCGCAGGACCTGCACGGCCTGGACGACGAGCAGCTGGCCGTCGTCGCGCAGGAGGTCCGCGAGCACATCATCGACACGGTCGGTGAGATCGGCGGGCACTTCGGCGCGAACCTCGGCACCTGCGAGATCGCTGTCGCGCTGCATTCGCTCATGGACTCGCCGCGGGACAAGATCCTGTGGGACGTCGGTCACCAGGCCTATCCGCACAAGGTGCTCACCGGGCGCCGCGACCAGCTGGCGACGATCCGCAAGTACGAAGGCCTCGCGCCGTTCTGCGCGATCTTCGAGTCCGAGCACGACATCATGGGTGCCGGGCACGCTTCCACGTCGATCGGCTATGCGGTCGGGCTGAAGGAGGGCATGCGCCTGAAGGGCGACATCGACGAGGGCCAGGTCGTGGCGGTCATCGGCGACGGCGCGATGACCGGCGGCGTGGCGTTCGAGGCGATCAGCCAGGCCGGCGGCATGCACACCCCGATCGTCGTGATCCTCAACGACAACGGGATGTCGATCTCGCCGAACGTCGGCGCGCTCAGCGGCTACTTCAACCGGGTCCGCCTGAATCCGAAGCTGTGGCACGCCCGTGACACCGTCGAGCACCGCCTCGCCGAGTTGCCGCACATCGGCAAGGCCGTCGAGCGCCTCGGGCCGCAGCTGAAGGAGTCCATCAAGTCGTTCTGGGCGCCGGGCCTGTGGTGGGAGGAGCTGGGCTGGGCCTATACCGGCGTCATCGATGGCCATGACGTCCATGCGCTGCGGGGCGCGCTGCGCCAGGCGTTCAAGGCCGAGCGTCCCGTCGTCATCCACGTCGCGACCGTCAAGGGCAAGGGCTTCGCCCCGGCCGAGGACGGGGGTCTGGAAGGACAGGAGACCTGGCACGCGGCCAAGCCCAAGTCGATCCTCGGCGGTCTGCCCGTCCCTGCCGAGCCCGCTGTCGTCGGCGCGACCCCCGCCAGCCCGCAGTACACGACGGTCTTCGGGAACGCCCTCGTGTCGGAGGTGCGGCGTGATCGCCGCGTCGTCGGCATCACCGCCGCGATGAACTCGGGTACCGGCCTGAACATCCTGCAGAAGGCCGAGCCGGAGCACTACTTCGACGTCGGCATCGCCGAGCAGCAGGCGATCCTCTTCGCCGCCGGCATGGCGCTCGAAGGCCAGAAGCCGGTCGCCGCGATCTACTCGACGTTTCTGCAGCGTGCTTACGACCAGATCGTCCACGATGTCTGCCTGCAGCAGCTGAACGTCGTCTTCGCCATGGACCGGGCGGGTCTCGTCGGTGACGACGGGCCCACGCACCATGGCGTCTTCGACATCGCCTACATGCGTGCGCTCCCGCACATCGTGTGTGCCGCGCCACGCGACGAGCCGATGCTCCAGCGGATGCTGCGTACGGCGCTGCTACAGGACGAGGGTCCGTTCGCGCTGCGCTACCCGCGCGGCGAGGGGCCCGGCGGCACGCTGCTGGCCCCCGACGCGATCACGCCGGTGGAGATCGGCCAGGGTGAGCTCCTCGCCGAGGGCGACGGGCGCGTCGCCCTCGTCGGCTACGGGACCGGCGTCGCCAAGGCGCTGGAGGCAGCCGCGCTGCTGACCCAGGCCGGCATCGTGCCGACGGTCGCGGACGCCCGCTTCGCCAAGCCCATCGACGTGGACCTCATGGCCCGCCTCAGCACCGACCACGAGCTCGTCGTCACGCTCGAAGAGGGCGTGCTGTCCGGCGGCTTCGGTTCCGGCGTATGGGAGGCCCTGAACGAGGCGGGCCTCGACGACCCGGTCAACGGACATGCCCGCCTGCTGCGGATCGGCATGCCCGACCGGTACGTCACCCACGGCAAGCCCGCGCTGCTGCACGAGGAGGTCGGCTTCACCGGCCGTGCCATCGCGCGGCGCGTCGCAGACGCCCTTGGCGTGGACTTCGCGGACGTCCTCGCGCAGGCGTGACCGACGAGCCGCCCGTCTGGGACGGGGCCGGCCCCCTGCACCCGCAGGTCCAGGCGATCGTCGACGCTGATCCCGGCGATGCTGAACCCAGCGACCTGCTGGCGCGGCGCGGCGCCTACGCGGCCATCGCCGATCGGCTCGGCGGCACGCCTCCCGCCGTGGCAGCCGTGGCGGACGACCGCGTCGGCGCGGTCGGAGTGCGTGTCTACCGGCCGCTGCCGGAAGCCGAGGCAATCGCGGGTGTCATCGTCTACGCCCACGGCGGCGGCTGGCAGCTCGGCGACCTGAACGGCTTTGATCGGGTGGCCCACGCACTCTGTGCCGCATCCGGGCACCACGTCGTCAGCGTCGACTATCGCTTGGCGCCCGAGCACCGCTTTCCGGCGGCGCGCGACGACGTCCTGGATGTCGTGGACTGGGCCGGTGGTGCGGGGGCGGACGCGTACGGCTGGGACGGAAGGCGCCTGGTCGTCGCCGGCGACAGCGCGGGCGCGCAGCTGGCCGTCGTGGCCGCCCGCGAGCGGCCGGGGCCGATCTGCGCGCAGGTGCTGGCGTACCCGGCGCTGGACGCAACGCTGAGCGGAGCCTCGTACACCCGCTTTGCGTCAGGACCGATGCTCACGCGGGCGGCGATGGCCCGGTTGTGGCGGGACTACCGCGGGGACGAGGATCCGCGCCACCCGCACCTGTCGCCGCTGCTGGCGACCGCGCATGGCGGGACACCGCCGACGTGCATCGTGCTCGCCTCCCACGACGTGCTGCGCGACGACGGCCTGACCTACGCCGGGCGGCTGCGGGCGGCGGGCGTGACGGTGGAGGTGCGTGACTACGCCGGCATGGTGCACGGCTTCCTGCGCTGGGCCGGCGCGGTCGACGCCGCGGGCACCGCGCTGGCCGCGATGGGCGCGTTCGCGGCGCGGGAGCTGGCCCGGACATGAAACGACCCGCCATGAGGGCGGGTCGTCTCGGGGGAGGAGAGGTACTGCTATGGGTCCAGCTGTGTGGATCTATGGGGGAAGTGGGTGCTACGAACGCAGGTTGTAGCGCGTGGTCAGATTGCCGACGAGCTGCACCAGCGCGATGCCGACGAGGACGACGCCGGCGCGATCGTCGCCGTCGGCGGCCACGATCGCGGCGGCGCTCATGACGGCGAGGACCGTGCCCCAGTCCAGCGCGTGGAGCGCGCTCACCGGCAGCGGCGTGAGGCCGCGCTCGTCGGGGGTGGCGGCGAGTGACACGCCGACCACGACGGACCCGATGATGATGGCCACGAGCGTCGCCGGCACGTCGAAGCCGGCGAGGAACGGCGCGGCCATCGTCAGGAGCCCGGTCGTCATGCGCAGGGCGGCGTGGACCGGGAGGGGGATGAGGCGGAGCGCTGTCATCGCCCATGGAGTGTTGTGGTTGCGGACGCAACCACGTGTGACGTCGGTCACACGGGCTCAGGGCTCCGGGTACCGTTACGCTCACGCCGCGATGCCCAAAGTGCGCTTGGACAGCCTTCTCGCCCAGCGCGGGCTCTTCGGATCCCGGACGCGGGCGGCCGCGTCGATCATGGCCGGCGAGGTCCGCCTCGGCAACGCGGGCGAGCGGGCCACGAAGCCTGGGCAGATGGTGGCCGAGGACGCCGAGGTGAGCGTCGACGAGGCGCCGCGTCATGTCTCGCGCGGGGGCACGAAACTCGCGAACGCGCTCGAGGCGCTTCCCGTCCCCGTGGCCGGCCGCCAGGCGCTCGATGTGGGTGCGTCGACCGGTGGGTTCACCGACCACCTGCTGCAGCAGGGCGCGCGTCATGTCGTGGCCGTCGATGTCGCCTACGGCGAGCTCAGCTGGAAGCTGCGCACGGACGAGCGCGTGACGGTGCTGGAGCGCTGCAACGCCCGTGTCCTTGACTCGTCGATGCTGCCGTACGCTCCGGATCTCGTGGTCGCCGACGTCTCCTTCATCTCGCTCACCAAAGTGCTCCCGGCCGTGCTGGCGTGTGCGGCCGACGAGTTCGACGCGCTCGTGATGGTCAAACCGCAGTTCGAGGTCGGGCGCGCGCGTGTCGGGAAGGGTGGTGTGGTCCGAGATCCCGCGGAGCGGCGGGACGCGGTGGCGATGGTCGCCGCGAGCGCGATCGCGGCCGGCGCCTCGGTGTGCGGCGCCGCCCCGTCCGGCCTCCCCGGGCCCAAGGGCAACCACGAGACCTTCCTGTGGCTCGCCGAGGCCGGTCGCTCCGGGGCGTGGACGGACGTCCCGGCCGCGCTGGCGCAGATCGAAGGCATCTGACGATGGCTGCGCAGACACAGCCGTCGGATGCCGCCGAGCCCCCGGCCCGGCCCCGGACGGCCTCGGTCATGACCCACCACCGGCCCGGCCAGACGCAGGGGGCCCTCGGAACGCTGCGTGCGGCGGCGGCGGCCGCCGGCGTCACGCTGCGCTTCGACGTGGAGGAGACCGCCAAGCACGTGCTCGTCAACGACCACGCGCTGCACGCCGACGCGCCGCTCAGCGACGACGTGGAGCTGTGCGTCGTCCTGGGCGGCGACGTCACGATCCTCAAGGCGCTGCGGCGGTACGCCGGGACGAGCGTCCCCGTCTTCGCCGTGAACTTCGGTGAGGTCGGCTTCCTGGCCACGATCGACCCCGACGAGGTCCAGGACGGCTTCGCTCGCGCGTTCTCCGGCGAATTCGAAGTGCTCACGCTGCCGGCGATCGCGCTCGAATTGCCCGGCGGGGTGCAGGCGGCGATCAACGACGTGTCGATCCACCGCAAGGTCGGGGAGCGCGTGGCGCGCCTGGCCTACGGCGTCAACGGGGAAGAGGTCGGCAGCGTGCGCTGTGACGGCCTCGTCATCTCCACCCCCGCCGGGTCGACGGGCTACAACCTCGCCAACGGCGGGCCGGTGCTGGCCTGGGGCGTGGAGGGCTACGTCGTGTCGTTCATCGCGCCGCACTCGCTGACCGCACGCGCGCTCGTCGTCGCCCCGGACGATGAGCTCGTCATCCACAACCGCGGGCGCGACGCGGTCGACCTCTCGGTGGACGGCCGTCCCGTCGGCGAGCTCGGCCCCGGTGAGCACGTCGCCGCGCGGTTCGTACGCGAGGCCGCGGACCTCGCCCAGGTTCCCGGATCATCCTTCTACCGGCGCATCCGCGAGAAGTTCGGGCGGTTGGCCTCGTAGATGTGCGCCAGCCCGGCCGCGGGGGGATGTGAACGGAGCTTCATCCACCTCTGTGGGGCCTGAGTCTCCACGCAGCGTCGCCGCCGCCCGCGGGGGATGTGAACGGAGCTTCATCCACCTCTGTGGGGCCTGAGTCTCCACGCACCTTCGCGGCGGGCCGCGCCACGACGCGCACCTCGGCTCACCCTAGACATGGCGCTCCGCCCCGCGCTCGTCGGGCGCGCGCGTCCACGGCACGGTGTCGAAGCCGGCGGGCATCCACGGGTCCATACCGCGCATGGTGCGCGGGTCAGCTGCGACAGCGCTACCGCAGACGTCTGCCGGAATGGCCACATCACTGTGCGTGTGCTTCGCGCCCCGCTGTGATTCCCGACTGCGGAGCGTCGAGGGTCAGCGGAGGTGCGTGGAACCTCAAGCCCCACAGAGGTGGATGACACTGGTTCACAGCGCCGGGGTGGGGGCCCAGGCAGCCCCGAGGCTGGGGCCAGGCGTGTGCCGCCGCTGCACGCGTCGCGTGCAGTCCATCCGTAGGGGCCGGTACAACGCAGGTGTGCTCTCGCAGCTGCATGTCGAGAATCTCCTGCTCATCGAGCGGGCGTCGCTGGACCTGACGCCGGGACTGAACGTCCTGACGGGCGAGACGGGCGCGGGGAAGACCGTGCTCGCGCACGCGCTGGACCTCCTGCTGGGCGGCCGCGCGCGGAGCGGCATCGTGCGGCCGGGGGCCTCCGAGGCCTACGTGGAAGGCGTCTTCGACCTGCCGGCGGAGCTCAAGGAGGCGCTGGTCGCCGTCGAGCAGCTGTCCCCGGACGCCGAGGAGCTCGTCCTGGCCCGTCGGGTGCGGGAGGACGGCCGTACGCGCGCATCACTGAACGGGCGCTCATGCGCGGTATCGGATCTGCGCGACGTCGCCGCAGGCCTGATCGCCTTCTACGGCCAGCACGAGCACCGCAAGCTCACCCTCGCCTCCGCGCAACTGGAGCTGCTGGACGCCGCCTGCGGCCCGGAGCACCTGGCCCTACGCGCTACCTACGTCGCGCTGCACGACCGCGTCCGTGGCCTCGAGGCATCCCTGGACGGCCTGCGCGAGCGCGCCGGCGCCCGGGACCGGGAGCTCGACCTCCTGGAGTTCGAGCTCGCCGAGATCGAGGAGCTGCAGCCGTCCGAGGCCGAGGAGGCGCAGCTGCGCGCCTCGCGCGACCGGCTCCGGAACGTCGAGGCCCTACGCGGGGGCGCCTGGGGGGCGGCCGAGGCGCTGACGCCGGAGGAGGGGATGGGCGTCACCGGGCTGCTCGCCGTCGGCGCGGGCGGCCTGGACGACGCCGCCGGTGTGGACGTCGAGCTGGATGCGCTGACCGCGCGCTGGCAGACGCTCGCCATCGAGGCGCAGGACCTCGCCCACGAGCTGCGCGCGTACGCCGAGACCCTCGAGGGCTCACCCGGCGAGCTGGACGGCATCGAGGAGCGTCTCGCCGCTCTGGACCGGCTGGCCCGCAAGCACGGCGGCAGCATCGCCGCCGTCCTGGCCTACGCCGAGGAAGGCCGCGTGCGCCGCGACGAACTCGCCGGGGCCGAGGTGGCGCTCGAGGCCGCGCAGACGCAGCTCGCGTCCGCGATCGAGGAGCGCGGCGAGGTGGCGCAGCGCTTGCGCGCCGGCCGGATCGCCCACGCGCCACGGCTTGCCGCCGCCGTCCGCGAGCGCCTGACGCGGCTGGCCATGGAGGCCGCCGTCTTCGAGATCGACGTGCAGGAGCGCGAGCCGGCCGCGCTGGGTGCGGACACGGTCGAGTTCCTCATCGCCTCCAATCCGGGCGTCCCCGCGGGCCCGCTGCGCGAGATCGCCTCCGGTGGCGAGCTGTCCCGCGTCATGCTCGCCCTCATGGGCGTCGCGAACGACGGGTCAGGCGCGACGCTCGTCTTCGACGAAGTCGACGCCGGCATCGGCGGCCAGACCGCGCGCGCGGTCGGGGAGCAGCTGCGCGACCTCGCGGTCGGCCGCCAGGTCGTCTGCATCACCCATCTGCCACAGATCGCGTCGCTCGCCGCACGTCACTTCAGCATCGAGAAGGACACCAGCACGAGCCCGGCGCGGACGACCGTACGCACCCTCGGTGCCAAGGACCTCGTACCCGAGCTCGTCCGCATGCTCGGCGCCGAGTCCGACGACGTCGCGGCGCGCCGGCACGCGAAGGAACTGCTCAAGGCCGCCTGACGCGAAGAACGCGGACGCCCAGCGGCGAACGGGACGTCCACGCGCTTTAGACTCCGCGCGTGTCCGCTTCCCGCGACATCAGTGGGCCTGCGCGTCCCGACGGGGCGCGGGTGTCCGCTTCCCGCGACATCAGTGGGCCTGCGCGTCCTGGCCGGAAGACGAAGCACCTCGTCAAGCGCCTGCACGTGGGGGACATCGCGATCCTCGACCATCGCGATCTGGATCGGGTCTCGGCCGAGGATCTCATCGCCGCCGGCGTCGTCGCGGTCCTGAACTGCCGCACGTCCTCGTCGGAGCGCTACCCGAACATGGGCCCGCTGCTGCTCATCCAGGCAGGGGTGCACCTCGTGGACATGGCGGACGACCGCCTGTTCGACCTGCTGCACGACGGGGACCAGATCGACGTCGTCGGTGGCGACGTGCGCCGCGCCGGGCAGGTGATCGCCACCGGCGCGGTCCAGGAGCCGGTCGAGGTGCTCGCCGCGACCCTGCAGCGTCGCGAGGACATCGGTGAAGCGCTGGAGGCGTTCGCCAAGAACACGCTCGAGCACATGCTCGAGGAGAAGGAGCTGCTGTCGGGCAAGATCGAGCTGCCGCGCTTCGACACCGATTTTCGCGACCGTCCGGCGCTCGTCGTCGTGCGAGGCGTCGACCACCAGCAGGACCTCGAGATCCTGCGACCGTACATCCGTGACACGAAGCCCGTTCTCGTCGGCGTCGACGGCGGTGCCAACGCGATCATCGAGGCGGGATTCAAGCCCGACATGATCGTGGGGGACATGGACTCCGCCCAGGAATCCACCCTGCGCTGCGGCGCCGAGCTGGTCGTACACGCCTACCCCGATGGCCGGGCTCCCGGTCGCGAGTTCCTCGAGAGCCTGAAGCTGGCCCACAAGGTCGTGCCGGCGCCGGGGACGAGCCAGGACATCGCGATGCTCATCGCCGCCGAGAAGGGCGCGGAGCTCATCGTGTCGGTGGGCTCGCAGTCCAACCTCGTGGAGTTCATGGACAAGGCCCGCAAGGGCATGTCGTCGACGTTCCTCACCCGGCTGCGGATCGGCGAGATCCTCGTGGACGCCAAGGGCGTGAGCCGGCTCTACCAGCCGCGGCCGGGCTATCGGCCGGTGGGCCTGCTGGCGGGCGTCGGCGTCGCGACGTTCATCGTGATCGCGCTGGCCACCCCGGGCCTGCGTGACGTGGCGGACCTGCTCTGGCTGAAGCTGCGCATCCTCATGGGCGGCGAGCTGTGAGGCGCACCACCGACTGAGACGGTCGTTGAGAACGGCGCTGCGGTGACCGCCTGATCCAGGAAGACCTTCTAAGGTCACGCCGGGCGGAGCCGACCCTCCGTGCCACAGCCTCCTGCATGTTCGACTTCCGCTACCACGCCCTCTCCCTGACCGCCGTCTTCATCGCGCTGGCGGTCGGCCTGCTGCTCGGCGTGGCGATCGGCGACAGCGGCCTTGTCTCCTCCGCCGAGCGCAACATCCGCGATTCGCTGCGCCAGGACGTCTCGAACGCCGACCGGCGCGTGAAGGCCGCGCGCGCCGACATCGCCCAGGCGGACCGGTTCCAGCGCGAGGTCTACCCGCTGCTCGTCGACGCGCAGCTCGAGGGCCGGACGGTCGGCCTCGTGTTCCTCGGCGAATCCGACAAGGGGATCAGCGACGACGTCAAGGCCGCCCTCCGGGACACCGGCGCGACGATCCGCTCGGTGGCCGCCACCGGCACCAAGCCCGACTTCGCCGAGGCCGGGCGGACGGCCGTCGGGACGCGGTACGACGTCCTCGCGGCGACACCCGAGCCCGACCTGAACCTCATCGGTGACTTCGGCTTCCGGGTCGGCGCGCAGTACGTGCGCCCGGGCAGGCTCCTGCAGCAGGAGAAGCCGGTCGTCTTCGACACCTTCAACGGTGACCTGGCGCCGGTCGACGCCGTCATCGTCGTCCACGACCGCGGCGAGCTCAAGAAGGGCTACGGCCGCTCGGCGCGCGACCGTTTCGACGAGCAGCTCGTGAAGGGCATCAAGGAGTCCCGGATCCCCGTGGTCGGGGTCGAGCGCAGCACGACCGACCCCTCCCAGATCTCTTGGTACAAGGACCGAGGCATCTCGTCGGTCGACGACGTGGACGAGACGTCGGGTCGCGCGGCGCTCGTGTTCGCGCTCCAAGGACGTGAGGGCGCGTTCGGGCGCAAGGGCGGCGCCGACGGGCTGCTGCCCGACGTCGTCGGTACCGGCGCCCCCTGAGCGAGGGCCCTAGCTCTTGGGCTCGAGCTCCAGCGCGGCCGAGTTGATGCAGTAGCGCAGGCCGCCCTTGTCCTGGGGGCCGTCGTCGAAGACGTGCCCCAGGTGCCCGTCGCAGCGGGCGCACCGGACCTCGACGCGCGCCATGCCGTGCGAGCTGTCCTCGATGAGCGTCACATGCTCCCGCGCGGCGGGCTCGGTGAAGCTGGGCCAGCCGGAGCCGGATTCGAACTTCGTGTCGCTGGCGAACAGCTCCGCGCCGCAGCCACCGCAACGGAACATGCCGTCGGTGTGGTCCACCGCGTACCTGCCGGTGAACGGCGCCTCGGTCCCGCCGCGCCGCAGGACGGCGTAGGCCTCGGGGGAGAGCTCCTCGCGCCACTGCTCGTCGGTCTTGACGATCTTGTCCTTGTCGGTGGTATCAGCCATGACGACCACGATAGGGCCGCGCCGGTGACGATTCCGTGGACGTGACGCACACGGGCCGTCCGGCCTCCTCGCTACGGTCCCGCGGTGCAAGTCCTGCCCCTCGTCTTCAGCGCCGCCGCCGCCCTCGCCGTGGCGCCAGGGCTCCGTCAGGGGCTCGTGGACGGGGGCCACACGGTGGAGAACTACCGGGGCGCGCAGCTCGCCTGCCCGCTGGGGATGATCGTGGTGGTGGCGCTGGCACTGGCCGCCGGCGGCTTGGCTGCCGTGCGGCAGTTCGACATCACGGAGGTCAACCTGCCCCGCGGGTTCGCCTTCGTCCTCGGGGTGGCGGCACTTGGCCTCTTCGACGATGCCTTCAGCGGACCGTCCCGCGGTTGGCGTGGCCATGGTGCGGCCGTGCTGCGGGGCGGATTGCCGACGGGTGCGCTCAAGGCACTGGGCACGCTGGGCCTGGCGGCATTCACCGCGTCCACCCTCGGCAGCTTCGCCGAGGGCGAGGGCCTCTTCGCCACGATCAACCCGGGCGGCTTCGGTAAGCCATCGCAGATGGACTGGCTGCTGACCGTCGCGATCCTCGTCCTCGCCACCAACCTCTTCAACATCGTCGACCTTCGCCCGGGCCGCACCGTCAAGGCGTTCGTCCTTGTCGCGCTAGGCTGCATGATCGCCTCCGGTACCGACCTGCTCGATGGTTTCGGTGCCTACATCGGCGCCATCCTCGTCGTCGGCGGCTACGACCTGCGGGAGCGGGGGATCCTCGGCGACACCGGCGCAAACCTCGTCGGCGCCGTGGCGGGCCTCATGCTCGCGAGCACGATCACGAGCACCCTTGGCCTCGCCGTCTGTGCGGCGGTGCTCCTGGCCATCACGGCTTACGGCGAATTTCGCTCTATTTCCGCATTCGTGGAACGCACCCCCGGATTCCGCCAACTAGACTCGATCGGCAGGATCCATAACCCTCGGAAGGATGCTGCAGCGTGACCGATGTCCGCTCCAAGACCCGTTACATCTTCGTCACCGGCGGTGTCGTCTCGTCCCTCGGGAAGGGCATCGCCGCCGCCTCCATCGGACGCCTGCTCGTCTCACGCGGCCTCTCCGTAGGCCTGCAGAAGTTCGATCCGTACATCAACGTCGACCCGGGCACGATGTCGCCGTACCAGCACGGCGAGGTCTTCGTGACCGAGGACGGGGCCGAGACGGACCTCGATCTCGGCCACTACGAGCGCTACACCGACGCCAACACCTCCCGGGCCTCGAACGTCACCGCGGGCGGCATCTACAACTCCGTCATCCGTCGTGAGCGTCGCGGGGACTACCTCGGCGGCACCGTCCAGGTCGTCCCGCACATCACCGACGAGATCAAGAACCGCATCAAGCTCATCGCCGAGACGAGCGACGTCGACGTCGTCATCACCGAGATCGGCGGCACCGTGGGCGACATCGAGTCGCTGCCGTTCCTCGAAGCGATCCGCCAGTTCCCGGTCGACGTCGGGCGCCGCAACTGCCTGTTCGTGCACCTCACGCTCGTGCCGTACATCGGACACGCCGGCGAGCTGAAGACCAAGCCGACCCAGCACTCCGTCAACGAGCTGCGGCGCATCGGCATCCAGCCCGACATGGTCCTGTGCCGCTCCGAGAGCGAGCTCGGCACCGACATTCGCAAGAAGATCGCCCTCTTCGCGTCGCTGCCGCTGGAGGCGATCGTCTCCGCCAAGGACGTGGGCAACATCTATGACGTGCCGCTCTGGTACGCCGAGCAGGGCGTGGACGACTTCATCCTCGACGAGCTGGGCCTGGAGGCCGAGCCGGCCGACACGCGCTCCTGGGCGGAGCTGTGCCAGCGGGCCGCCGCAGCGACCGAGCCCTTCCGCATCGCCCTCGTCGGCAAGTACGTCCAGCTCGAGGATGCCTACCTCTCGGTCGCCGAGGCCCTGCGCCACTCCGGCTGGCTGGACGGCGGCAAGGTCGAGATCGACTGGGTGGACTCCGAGCTGCTCGTCGACGACGAGGTCGCGCTCGCGCGCCTCGGGGGCGCCGACGGCATCCTCATCCCCGGCGGCTTCGGCGGTCGCGGCATCGAGGGCAAGATCCTCGCGGCGAAGGTCGCCCGCGAGCAGCAGATCCCGTACCTGGGCGTCTGCCTGGGCATGCAGATCGCCGTCTGCGAGTTCGCCCGGCACGTCGCCGGCATGCCCGGAGCGAACTCCACGGAGTTCGACATCGAGACCGAGTGGCCCGTCATCGACCTCCTGCCCGAGCAAAAGGAGGTCTCCGACCTTGGCGGCACGATGCGTCTGGGCGCCGACCCGGTGAAGCTGCACGCGGACACCCGCGCCCGCGACATCTACGGCGAGGCGGTCATCTACGAGCGCCACCGTCACCGCTACGAGGTGTCGATTTCCCTGCGCAATCGCCTGGAGGCCGCCGGGCTCATCGTGTCCGGGACGTCCCCCGACGAGCGCCTGGTGGAGATCATCGAGCTGCGTGACCACCCGTTCTTCGTGGCCGCCCAGTTCCACCCGGAGTTCAAGTCGCGCCCGGAGCGGCCGGCGCCGCTGTTCCGCGAGTTCGTCGCCGCCGCCCTCGTGCGGGCCCGCGAGCGTGCGCCGGAGACCGCGGACGGCGAGATCCGCGCGTCACGCGCCTGACGACGTGCGATCCGCCCATGCCTGAGCGGCCCGGGCGGGGCACCGAGGACGAGCGGGCCCGGCTGCACGAGGACTTTGCACAGCTGTGCCGCATCCGTTCGGTGTCCGGCGAAGAGCGCGCGATCGCCGACCACGCCACCGGGCTGCTGCGCGCGCTCGGTCACGATGTCGAGGAGGACGACACCGCCTCGCAGACCGGTGCCGGGTCGGGCAACCTCCTGTGCCGCATTCCCGGCGAGGGCACGCGCAGCGTCCTGTTGTGCGCCCATCTGGACACCGTCCCGCACGTCGGGCAGGTGGAGCCGGTGCGCGAGGACGGGGGCTGGGTCAGTGCGGGTGACACGATCCTCGGCGCCGACAACAAGGCGGCGCTCGCCGTCCTGCTGGCCGCGGCCCGCCGGTATGCGCCCGCCGGTGGCGGCCGCAGACCGCCCGTCGGCATCGAGCTGCTGCTGACCGCGAGCGAGGAGGTGGCGCTGGCGGGCGCCAAGGCCTTTGACTGCTCGCGCCTGCGCTCGGACTTCGGGTACGTCTACGACCACGCCTCGCCGATCGGCGAGATCGTCATGGCCTCACCGACCTACCACCGCGTCGAGGCCCACTTCAAGGGCCGCCCCGCGCACGCGGGCATCCGGCCCGAGGACGGGCGCTCCGCCGTGCTGGCCGCGTCGCTGGCCGTCGCCGCGATGCCGTTCGGCCGCCTCGACGCCGAGACGACGACGAACGTCGGCTCGATCCACGGCGGGGTCGGCGGCACGAACGTCGTCGCCGAGCACTGCACGATCCTGGCGGAGGCGCGGTCGCTGAGCGACGTCAAGGTCGAGGCGGCGGTCGCTCAGATCGTCGACGCGTGCCACGACGCGGCGAACGAGCCGCGCTGCGCGTGTGACGTGGACATCGACGTGCAACGCCTCTTCACCGGGTACCGGCACGCCCCGAGCGAGCCGTCGGTCCTCGCCGCCGAGGCCGCGCTGCGTGCCTGCGGGTACGCACCCAAGCGGATCGTCACCGGCGGCGGCTCGGACGCCAACGCGCTGCAGGCGCAAGGCTTTGCCTGCACGAACCTCGCCAACGGCACCGAGCGCAACCACGAGCCGACCGAGCGCGTCAGCACCGTGGCGCTGGAGGACATGCTCGACGTGACGTACGCCCTGCTGCATGAACTCGAAGCCGCCCGCCCATGAGGCTCGTGCTCCGGCGCGGGACGGTCGTCGAGGCCGACCCCGCCCCAGCCCGCGGCGAGCAGCGGATCGTCGTGGAGATCGACGACGCCCACCGCCCGGCCGTCGCCGACGTCGTGTCGGTCGGCCCGAGCGAGGTGGGGGACGAGGTCGTCGTCAACGCCCAGGCCGTCGATCTGCGCCTCGGCTCCGGCGGCTTCGACATCGTCCACGTGAACCTGACGCGCGGGCTCGGCGGACCGGGCGTCCCCGGCGCCCACGTCATGAAGCTGAACTACAGCTCGCTGCAGCACGCGGTGCTGCCGGTGGAGCGGGAGCTGGAGGCGGCCACCGACGCGCTGCCGGTCCCCGAGCCGCAGCCGCCGAGCACCGCGCGCACGGTACCCGTCGGCGTGTTCGGCCTGCACGGGCAGCTCGCCCCGATCGCATGGGCGCTCGCGCGGGGGCGCGCCGGGCGCGCGCCCCTGCGCGTCGGCTACGTGCAGACGGCCGGCGGTGCGCTACCGGGCGGGCACTCCCGCGTCGTCACCGACCTGCTGGACCGCGGGCTGCTGGCGGCCCACCTGACCGCCGGGCCCGCGTACGGCGGCCGCGACGGCGAGGCGATCACGACGATCGGCGGCATCGACCACGCCGTGCAGGAGCTCGGGTGGGACGTCGTGCTCTGTGGCCCGGGCCCGGGCATCCTCGGCTCGGGCTCCCGCCTGGGGCACGGCGGCATGACGGCCCTGGACACCGCCCACGCCGCCCTCGCGCTCGGTCACGCCGTTGCGCTCTGCGCCCGGATGTCCGCCGGCGACCCCCGCGACCGGCACCGTGGGCTCAGCCATCACACGCAGACGGTCGTGGATCTGCTGCTGGCGCCGGTCACCGTCCCGTTGCCGTACAACACGTGGGTCCCCGAGCGTCCGGGCAGGCACGCCTGGCCGTCGCTGCCGGTGGACCTTCCCGGCTACGGCGCCAGCGGCCTGCCCGCCCGCACGATGGGCCGCACGCTGGACGAGGATCCCCTGTTCTTCGGGGCCGCGCTGGCGTGCGGGGCGTATCTGGCGGCACACTGTGCACCATGAACGAGCGCGACTTCGTCCTGCTGGGCGGTGAGCAGATCTGGCAGGGCCGCATTGTCGGCGTGCGCACGGAGCGCTTCCGCTATCCCGACGGGGAGGAGGTCGAGCGCGAGATCGTCACCCATCCCGGAGCCGTCGGCATCGTCGTCCACGACGAGGAGCACGTCTTCCTGATCCGCCAGCCCCGCGAGGCGGTGCTGGAGCCCGACATGCTCGAGATCCCGGCCGGGCGCCTGGACAAGCCGGGGGAGGACGCGCTGCCGGCGGCCAAGCGCGAGCTTGCGGAGGAGATCGGGCGCGCGGCGTCCGAATGGGAGCACCTGAAGACGTTCTACCCCTCGGTCGGGGTAAACCGCGAGACCGTCGAGATCTACCGCGCGAGCGGCCTGTCCGACGAGCATGCCGACTCGGGTGAGCACGAGCGCATCGAGATCGTGGCGTGGCCGTTGGACGACCTGGACGGGGCGATCGCCGCGACGAAGGACGCCAAGACCCTCATCGGCCTGTTCCTCCTGCGGGACCACCTGCGGGACGGCTGACTCCCCAGCCGCGCGGTCGGTGCACGCCGCCGGTGAGACGCGCGTTGCAGCGACGAGGGGGACGCGCGCGGCGCGCGAATGGAGGGGCATGGCGATCGCGACGGGTGATCTGACCCGCCAATCCTTCGAGCATCATGTCCTGGACTTTCTGGCCTACCTCGAGTTCGAGCGTGGGCTGTCACGCAACACGCTCGAGGCATACCGCTCGGACCTGCTGCAGTTCGGCACCTTCCTGCACGCGCATGGTCTTGACGCCCTCGGGGCCCAGCACGCGGACTTGGCGGCGTTCATGGCGCACCTGGCGCAGGGCACGCCCGAGCGCCCCGCCGTCGCACCGGCCACGCTGCAGCGCAAGACCGCCTGCCTGCGGTCCTTCTACCGTCACCTGCGCCGCGAGAACCTCCTCGACGGGGACCCGACCGCCGACCTACGCGCGCCGCGCAAGCAGCAGCGCCTGCCGAAGGTCCTCAGCCGCGATCAGGTCGCCGCGCTGCTCGCGGCGCCGACCGGGACGGCTCCCGCCGCGCTGCGGGACCGCGCGCTGCTGGAGCTCATGTACGCCTGCGGCCTGCGCGCCAGCGAGGCGATCGAGCTGCACGTCGCCGACGTCGACCTGCAGGTCGGCGTGCTCCGCGCCCGCGGCAAGGGCTCCAAGGAACGGCTGGTCCCGGTCGGCCGCGAGGCCATCACCGCCGTGGCCATCTACCTCAAGCGGGGGCGCCCGCTGCTCGTCGGCGCCCGCGAGGAGCGCCACCTCTTCGTCAACCAGCGCGGTGGCGGGCTGACCCGGCAGGGGCTCTACAAGATCGTTCAGCGCCACGCGGCATCGGTCGGGCTGCAGGACGCGATGAGCCCGCACACCCTGCGCCACACCTTCGCCACGCATCTGCTGGCCGGCGGGTGTGACCTGCGCTCGCTGCAGGAGATGCTCGGCCACGCCGACATCGCCACCACCCAGATCTACACGCATCTGAGCGCCGAGCGCCTCAAGGACGTCTACTTCAAGGCCCATCCGCGCGCCGTCAAGGACGCCTGACGCGTCGGCGATCCGGCGCGGTGTGCCACCATCGCCGCCGATGTCCGTCGCGTCCACGCCCCCACCTGGCCCGCAGCCGGCAACCCGTACCCATCGCCGCCTGCCGGCGCTCGGCGTCGCGCTCGTCCTGCTTCTCGGTGGCTGCGGCAACGCACGCCAGCTGTCCCCGGACGTGGCGACACCGGGGCCTGCCTTCGGCAGCGAGCGCGTGAGCTATCCGCAGGCCGGCGTGACCCTGCGCCGGGCCCCGGCGGGCTGGACCCGCATCAGCGGCGCGGCACCGGCGGTCGTGACGATCGCGACGGGCCAGGCCACGATCGGGATCTTCCGCTACCCGCGCACCGAACCGCTGCCGAAGACCAAGGCCCAGCTCGAGGCCGCGGCGACCGCGCTCGTCGCCGCGGCCAAGGCACGCGATCCCACCTTCACCGAGATCAAGCGCGCTCAACTCAAGATCGACGGGCAGCCGGCTGTCCAGATCCGTGGCACCGAGACGATCGACGGGCAGCCGCGGACCGTCCGCACGACGCACGTGTACGCCTACGGCGCCGAGGTCGTCGTCGACGCCTACGCCCCCGCAGCGGACTTTCGCCGCGTCGACGCACAGGTCTTCCGCCCGCTGCTGGCAACGATGTGGGTGCGCGCACCGAAGGCGGGCGCTTGAGCGCGAAATGCCTCGCCCGGGGGGCTCGCTTCCCGCGCACCAGGAAGGACGAGGCGTGAGCGCCCGCCGCGCCTTCGTCGTCGTGCTGGACGCCTGCGGGGCGGGCGCGCTCCCGGATGCCGCCGAGTATGGGGACGCCGGTGCCGACACGCTCGTCCACGTGGCCGAGGCCGTCGGGGGTCTGCGGGTCCCGGCGCTGGAGGCCCTCGGGCTCGGCCTGATCCGGGACATCCAAGGCGTGGCTGCCGCCGCGACGCCGGCGCTGCACGGCCGCCTGCATCCCTCGGGGCCAGGCAAGGACTCCACGACGGGCCACTGGGAGCTCATGGGCGTCGTGCCGCCGGCGCCGCTGCCCGTGTATCCGCAGGGGTTCCCGCGCGCCGTCCTGCATGCCGCGGAGACCGCCACCGGCCAGCGCTGGTGCTGTAACCGGCCGTACAGCGGGACGACGGTCATCGAGGACTTCGGCGAGCACCACCTGCAGACCGGCGAGCTCATCCTCTACACATCGCAGGACTCCGTCATGCAGGTCGCTGCCCATGTCGACGTCCTCGACGGACCGGCGCTCTATGAGGTCTGCGAGCGCCTGCGCCGGCTGATGGCGGGTGAGCACGCCGTCGGCCGGGTCATCGCGCGGCCGTTCGACGGGGGTCCGGGAACGTTCGCCCGTACCGAGGGACGACGCGACTTCTCCAACCCGCCGCCGTCCCGCTCCTACCTGGACGCGTTGCATGACGCCCACGTGCCCGTGCACGCCGTCGGCAAGGTCGACGACCTCTTCGCCCACCGTGGGATCACGGTGAAGCACGCCGCACCCGCCAATGCTCCGGCACTCGCCCATACGCGGCGGCTCCTGGAGGACCTCGACCACGGGCTCGTGTTCACGAACCTCATCGAGACCGATCAGCAGTACGGCCACCGCAAGGACGTCGCCGGCTTCCACTCGGCGCTCCGGGTCATCGACGCCGAGGTGGCGCACTGGCTCACGCTGCTGCGCGACGACGACCTGCTCATCCTGACGTCCGACCACGGCGTGGACCCGGCCGCCGCACATCACGACCACACCCGCGAGCACGCGTTTCTCCTCGCGCGCTTTGCCGGGGACGGTGGCCGGCGCCACGACGGCCCGATGGCCGACGTGGGGGCGAGCGTGCACCACTGGTTGACCGGCGGCCCCGTGGCGGGCCTGCCGGGCACGCCGTTCTGCTAAGACCCGGGGGCGATGCCCGAGTTGCCCGAGGTCGAGACCATCCGCCGCGGGCTCGTCCCGCTCCTGGTGGGCCGCACCGTCACGACGCTGGCGATCCACGACGCCCGCTGGACGCAGCCACTGGACCCTGGGGCGGTCGCCGATGCCGTCTCCGGCCGCCGCCTGCAGGCCCTACGCCGTCGCGGCAAGTACCTGGACTTCGTGCTTCAGGACGACATCCACCTGCTTCTGCACCTGCGCATGACCGGCACGCTGCTCTACGACACGCCCCCAGAGCAGCCACACCGGCGTGTGACCTTCACGCTGGACGACGGTCACGAGCTGGCGTTCTGTGACCCCAGGCGCTTTGGCACCGGCGAGCTCGTGCTCGGCACCCCGGCACTGGAGGCGTTCTTCGCGCCGCGTCTGGGCATCGAGCCGTTGGACGGCGCGCTCACCGGCCCGGCGCTCAAGGCGCTGGCGCGTGGCCGGCGCGCGCCGGTCAAGGCGTTTCTGCTGGACCAGCGCCGCGTGGCGGGCGTCGGCAACATCTACGCCGACGAGGCGCTGTTCCGCGCCTACGTGCACCCGCTGCGCCCGGCGGGCAAGCTGACGCGCGAGCAGTACGCACTGTTGCGCGACGGGGTCGTCGAGTCGCTGCAGGCCGGGATCGACGC
>JAOPZJ010000215.1 GCA_025964155.1 Solirubrobacterales bacterium | reverse complement strand
CGTTCTACATCTACTACTCGATGTTCGGCTTCCAGCGCGTCGGTGACCTGGCCTGGGCGGCCGGCGACTCGCGGGCGCGCGGCTTCCTCGTCGGCGGGACGGCCGGCCGCACGACGCTCAACGGCGAAGGCCTGCAGCACGAGGACGGGCACTCGCACGTGCTCGCGTCCACGATCCCCAACTGCGTCGCCTATGACCCCACGTTCGCGTACGAGGTCGCGGTGATCGTCCAGGACGGCCTGCGGCGTATGTTCGCCGAGCACGAGGACGTCTTCTTCTACCTCACGGTGATGAACGAGAACTACGTCCAGCCGCCGATGCCCGAGGGTGCGGAGGCGGGGATCCTGCGCGGGATGCACCTCATCTCGTCGGCGCCGCCGTCGGACGCGACGCGCGTCCAACTGCTGGGCTCGGGCACGATCCTGCGTGAGGTGCTCGCGGGCGCTGAGCTGCTCGCGCAGGACTTCGGCGTCGTCGCCGACGTGTGGAGCGCGACGTCCTTCAACGAGCTGCGCCGCGACGGGATGGAGGCCGAGCGCTGGTCTCGTCTGCACCCGACGCAGGAGCCGCGCAAGTCGTGGGTCCAGCAGTGCCTGGGCGGACGGGAAGGCCCCGTCGTCGCCTCCACCGACTACATGCGGACCTTCGCCGATCAGATCCGCCCATACGTCGACGGGCGCTACGAGGTGCTCGGCACCGACGGCTACGGCCGCAGCGACTACCGGGCGAAGCTCCGCGCATTCTTCGAGGTCGACCGGCGGCACGTCGCCGTCGCCGCGCTCCACGCGCTGGCGCAGGAGGGGACGGTCGAGCCGGACGTCGTCCAGCAGGCCATCGACAAGTACGAGATCGACTCCGAGGCGGTGGCACCGTGGCGCAGGTGACGAACGTCGAGGTCCCCGACATCGGGGACTTCGAGGACATCCCGATCATCGAGATCCTCGTGGAGGTGGGTGACACCGTCGGCGTCGAGGACCCGCTCGTCACGCTCGAGAGCGACAAGGCGACGATGGACGTCCCGTCGCCGGTGGCGGGGGTCGTGTCCGAGCTTCGCGTGGCGGTGGGCGATCGGGTCAAGGAAGGGACGTTGTTGCTCACCGTCAACGAGAACGCCGGGGCGCCGGCGAACGTGGAGAGCGATCTGGAGGTCGCGCCAGCGGCGGAGCTGCCTGACCATGTGGCGACGCCGAACGGCGGGGCGTCCGCGGTCGGTACATCCCCCTCCGCTTCGACACACTCGACTCCGTCGGTGGTGTCGGACGACGCTGCGGGGGACGTACCGACCGCTCCCGTCCCGGGCGCGACGCCGGCCGGCGAGCCTCCTTACGCGAGCCCGATGGTGCGGCGGCTGGCGCGTGAGCTGGGTGTTGACCTGGCTGCGGTGCAGGGGACGGGGCGCAAGGGGCGCATTCAGAGCGAGGACGTTCGCGCGGCCAAGGATGGTGCCGGTGCTGACGGTGCTGCGCCGGCCGCCACCACCGTCGGCGAGGCCGACTCGATCCTCGGCTTCCTGCTGGCGCCGTGGCCGCGGCCGGACTTCAGCAAGCAGGGGCCCGTCGAGCGCATCGAGCTGTCGCGCATCCAGAAGCTGTCGGCGGCGAACCTGCACCGCAACTGGGTCGGCATCCCGCACGTCACCCACCACGACGAGGCGGACATCACCGACCTGGAGGCCTTCCGCAAGCAGATCAACGCCGAGCAGGCGAAGATCAAGGACGGCTCGGGCGCGAAGGTGACGATGGTCGCGCTGCTGCTGAAGGCGTGTGCTCAGGCGCTCAAGGAGTTCCCGCGCTTCAACGCCTCGCTCGACGGCGACCACCTGATCCTCAAGCGGTACTACCACCTCGGCTTCGCGGCGGACACGCCCAACGGTCTCGTCGTCCCGGTCATCAGGGACGTGGACCAGAAGGGCCTGCTGGAGCTCGCGAACGAGCTCACGGAGCTGTCGGCCAAGGCCCGCGACGGCAAGCTCGGGCCGCGGGAGATGTCGGGCGGCACGTTCACGATCTCGTCGCTCGGGGGCATCGGCGGCACGGCGTTCACGCCGATCGTCAACGCCCCGGAGGTCGCCATCCTTGGCGTCACGCGCTCCGCGACGAAGCCCGTGTGGGACGGCAGCGGCTTCGTACCGCGGCTCATGGTCCCGCTGTCGCTCTCCTACGACCATCGCGTCATCGACGGTGCCGCCGCCGCGCGGTTCGTCGTCCACCTGTGCCAGACGCTCACCGACCTACGGAGGGTCCTCCTTTGAGTCAGACGACCGTCACCGTTCCCGTCCCGGACATCGGCGACTTCGACGACGTGCCCGTCGTCGAGGTGCTCGTCGCGGTGGGGGACACCGTCGCCGCCGAGGACTCACTCGTCGTGCTGGAGTCCGAGAAGGCGACGATGGAGGTCCCGAGCCCCCAGGCGGGTGTTGTCAAGGAGTTGCTGGTCAAGGTGGGGGACAAGGTCAAAGAAGGGGTGGGGTTGCTCACGCTCGAGGTCGAGGGTGGTGGCGAGGCGTCCGCGGGCGAGGCGTCCGCGGTCGGTACATCCCCCTCCGCTTCGACACACTCGACTCCGTCGGTGGTGTCGGACGACGCTGCGGGGGATGTACCGACCGCTCCCGCTCAGCGGGAAGCCGGTGCCACGCCCGTGACGTCCTCGTCCGGTGAGCCGTCGGGGCAGCGTGCGGCGCGTGCGGCGGCCGGCGTGCTGGAGCCGGTCGAGCTGCCTGACGCTGATCACAGCGCGCAGGTCGTCGTGCTCGGCGCGGGTCCTGGCGGGTACACGGCCGCGTTCCGCGCCGCCGACCTGGGTCTCGACGTGCTGCTCGTCGAGCGGTACGAGCGCCTTGGCGGGGTCTGCCTGAACGTCGGGTGCATCCCGTCCAAGGCGCTGCTGCACACCGCCAAGCTCATCACCGACGCGGAGGCCTCCGGCGCCCACGGCGTGACGTTCGCCGCCCCCGAGATCGATCTGGACGCCGTGCGCGAGCACAAGGACGCTGTCGTCACGAAGCTCGTCAGCGGGCTGTCGGGGATGGCCAAGCAGCGCAAGGTCCGCGTCGTGCACGGGACGGCGCGCTTCAGCGGGCCGCACACCCTCACCGTCGACACGTCGGCGGACGGCGAGCAGACGATCGCCTTCCAGCAGTGCATCGTCGCCGCGGGCTCGCAGTCCGTGGAGCTGCCGGACCTGCCGGACGACCCGCGCATCATGGACTCCACGGGGGCGCTCGAGCTGCCGGACGTCCCCGAGCGGCTGCTCATCGTCGGCGGCGGCATCATCGGCCTGGAGATGGCGACGGTCTACGACGCGCTCGGCTCGGCCGTGACGGTCGTCGAGCTGCTGGACGTGCTCATGCCGGGGGCCGACCAGGACCTCATCAGGCCGCTGCAGAAGCGCATCAAGGGTCGCTACGCGGGGGTCCACGTCGGCACCCGGGTGGAGGCGATCGCCGCCGAGGACGACGGCCTGCACGTGCGCTTCGCGGGCAACGAGACCCCGCAGACGACGACGTTCGACCGCATCATCATCGCCGTGGGCCGACGCCCGAACGGTCGTGCGCTGGACGCCGACGCGGCCGGCGTGGAGGTCGACGCGCGCGGCTTCATCCCCGTCGACGCACGCATGCGGACGAACGTCCCGCACATCAGCGCGATCGGCGACATCGTGCCCGGGCCGATGCTCGCCCACAAGGCGCTGCACGAGGCGAAGGCCGCCGCCGAGGTCATCGCCGGGCACGACGTCGTCTTCGATGCGCGCACGATCCCGTCGGTCGCCTACACCGATCCCGAGGTCGCCTGGATGGGTCTCACGGAGCTGGAGGCCAAGGCGCAGGACATCCCCTACGAGGTCGCGTCCTTCCCGTGGGCGGCCTCCGGGCGCGCGCTGGGGATGGACCGCAGCGACGGGACGACCAAGCTGCTCGTGGACCCCGGGACCCACCGCATCCTCGGGGCGGGCGCCACGGGCGTGCACGCCGGCGACCTCATCGCCGAGACGGTCCTCGCGCTGGAGATGGGCGCGGTGGCCGGCGATCTGGCGCTGACCGTGCACCCGCACCCGACGCTCTCGGAGACGATCGGCCTGGCCGCCGACCTCATCGAGGGGACGATCACCGACCTGCCGCAGCCGCGCAAGCAGCGCCAGCGGTAGTGGTCCCCGGCGCGGCACACCCGCCGAACGTCGATTACCGCGGGCCCTGACCGCGGTCGTCAGGTCCCCTCCTCCAGCCGCCGCTGCACCGATGTGACCTTGTCCTCGAGCGTCTGCGCCTTGTCGCGCCGCTCGTCGAGCTTGAGCACCGTGTAGACCCTGGGCACGCCGAGCTCGAACGGGACGGCGTGCAGCTCGGCGACGACCGCGAGGATGTCGGCCGTGTCGCCCTCCAGCGAGGTGCCCATCGCGTGCATGACATGGTGCACGCGGTCCTGCGCGGCCAGGCGGCGCTGGATCTCCGCGATGTAGGCGCTGGCGCTCGGGTCGGGGCGACCGAGGGTGATGATCGTGAGGTCGGCGGTGGCCATGAGCACACGGTACGCCGCGCCCATAGAGTGCCCGCATGCAGATCGGATCCGAGCGCACCGACGAGTTCACCGTGGAGGGCCGGGTCACGACCGACGTCGGCGGCACGATCGGCGTGACCGTCCTGTCAACCCCCGGGATGATCGGGATGATGGAGCGCACCGCCGCGCTGCTGGCCTTCGACGAACTGCCCGACGGGAAGGCGACCGTCGGCTTCGCGGTGTGCATCAAGCACGTCGCGGGGGCGCTGGAGGGGGCGACGTGCACGGCGACCGCGCGCCTGGACGAGGTCGTCGAGGACCGGAAGCTGCGCTTTCGCGTCGAGGTCCGCGAGGGTGCGCGGACGATCGGCGTCGGCACCCACGAGCGGCGCGTCATCGACGTGGCCGCCCACGCGCAGAGCGCGGGCGTGGGCTGACGGCGGGCGTGTCGCGATCGCGACGAGGCTTCCGGCCACCACGATCACGATGAAGGCCTCGGTGCTGTACGTCAGCGCCTGGAAGACGAGCGCCGCCGCGAGCCACAGCGTGAGTTCGATCATCCGCAGAGCCGGGTAGAGCCGCGTCTTGACGAAGAGGAACACAACCAGGCCCGCTTACCCGGGGATGCATCGCCGCACGCGTGCGGTCATCGCGGAGTGACGCCGCGACCGCCGACGCCCGTCCCCACCTACCCTTCGGGCATGAAGGTCGCCACCCACCCGGGCAATTTCCACGCCGACGACGTCTTCGCGGTCGCCACGCTCGGCCTCGCCGCCGGCCCCCTCCAGCTCGTCCGTACCCGGGACGAGGAGCAGTTCGCCGCCAGCGACGTCCGCGTCGACGTCGGCGGTCGCTCGGACCCCGCGACCGGCGACTTCGACCATCACCAGCGCGGCGGCGCGGGCGAGCGTCCCAACGGCATTCGCTACGCGAGCTTCGGGCTCGTGTGGCGTGCCTACGGCGCCCAGCTCGCCGGCAGTCCGGAGGCCGCCCGGGCGATCGACGAGCGGCTCGTCCAAGGTGTGGACGCCAACGACACCGGCCAGACGATCAGCTCCTCCCTCGTCGGTGACATCCGGTCCATGACCGTCAGCGGCGTGATCGCGGCCATGAACCCGGTGTGGGACGAGGAGCTCGATCCGGTGCAGGAGGACGCGCGCTTCGACGAGGCCGTCGCCGTCGCCGCCCGGATCCTCGAGCGCGAGATCGCAGGCGCCGCCGCCTTCCGGCGTGCGCATCAGCTCGTCGCCGACGCGATCGGTCGCGCCGACGATCCCCGGATCATCGAGCTGGACCGCAACATGCCCTGGCGTGAGGCCGTCGTCACGAGCGCGCCCGAGGCGCTGTTCGTCATCTACCCGAAGTCTGACGGCTGGGGCCTGCAGGCCGTCCCGCAGACCCTCGGCGCGTTCGGCAACCGGAAGAACCTCCCGGCTGCGTGGACCGGGCACAGCGGCGCGGAGCTTGCCGCGATCACGGGGGTGCCGGACGCGGTGTTCTGCCACACCGCCGGCTTCTACGTGTCCGCCGTCACGCGCGCGGGCATCACCGCGCTCGCGCGCCAAGCGCTGGCCGCCGCGACGCCTGAGCCGAGCGCCGACTGACTGCCCGCCCAACTGGGCATCCTGTCTTGATGAGCATCTCTGCCGTCGCCACGCCCACCGCCCCCGCCGTCCTCGCGGCGGGCGCCCGGCGCACCCTGTCGGTGCCCACGGTGATCGGCATCGGCGCCGCGCTGCCGACGACGCGTACCCAGGACGAACTGTGGGACGGCTTCTTCCGCGAGCACTTCGAGGACCGCTCGATCGCGGAGCGCATCTTCCGCAACTCCGGGGTGGATCGGCGCCACGGCGTCATCGATCCGCTCCGGGAGGACGTGCGCGAGTGGGGGACCGAGGCGCGCATGCAGCGCTTCATGCAGGAGGGCCTGCCGCTCGGCGTGCAGGCTGTGCAGGCGTGTCTTCAGGACGCCGGGCTGGACCCGTCCGACGTCGGCTTGCTGTCGGTCGTCACCTGCACCGGCTACGGCACGCCGGGCGTCGACATCCTGCTGGCGCGCGAGCTCGGCCTCAGCGACCGCACCCAGCGCCTGCACGTCGGGCACATGGGGTGCTACGCGGCGGTGCCGGGCCTCGCGGCCGCGGCCGACGCGACCGCCGCCCGCGACAAGGTCGCGATCATGCTCTGCCTGGAGCTCACGTCGCTGCACCTGCAGCCGCCCACCCGCGACCTCGAGCAGATCGTCGCCCACGCGCTCTTCTCCGACGCGGCGGTCGCGACCGCGGTGGCCCCGGACGCGCCCAAGGGCTTTGAGGTCGTCGACGTCGTCGCCCGGACCGATGTCGCGCACGCGCAGAAGATGCGCTGGGACGTCACCGACCAGGGCTTCCGCATGGCGCTGTCGCCGCGCGTGCCGAAGGTCCTGGAGAAGCACGTCTCGGGCGTCGTGGAGGAGCTGCTGGAGCCGCGCGGCCTGACGCCTGCCGACGTGCGCGGCTGGGCCGTGCACCCGGGCGGGCCGCGCATCATCGACGTCGTCTGCGAGCGGCTGGGCCTGCAGGAGGACGACCTGGAGGAGACGGCGGCCGTCCTGCGTGAGCACGGCAACTGCTCGTCGGCGACGGTGCTCATGGTGCTCGACCGCATCCGCCGGCGGCGTGACCTGGCCGACGGCGACCCCGTCCTCTTCATGGCCTTCGGTCCCGGGCTCACGCTCTACGCGGCGCTGCTCCGCGTCCGCGCCTGACGGGCCGGCCGGGTCGGCTACGTGGTGGCCGCCTTGATGCCCGAGCCCTGGTAGAGGGCCGCCAGCGACCGCGTGCGCACCATCTCCACGTCCGTGCGCCGGCGCAGCTGGAACGCGAGGAACTGGCGCGCCGCGGGTCGCAGGCCGTGGACCGCAAGGGCAACGCCATGGCGCGCACACAACGCTTGCAGGCGCGTGGGCGGGACGAAGAGCGCGGCGTCATGACAGGCCGGCGGCGGGCCGCCGCGCACGCGCTCGCCGATCGTGACGAGCGTCAGGCGGGCAAACCATGTCGCGTTGATCGTGTCGCAGACGAACGTCCCGCCCGGTTTCAGCACGCGCAGCGCCTCGGCGACCGTCCCGTCGAGGTCGGGGACGTGCTCGAGGATCTCCCCGGCGACGACCACGTCAAAGCGCGCGTCCTCGAACGGCAGCGCGGCCACGTCTGCGTGCACCGGCTCCACGCCATGCTCGGCGGCGATCGCCAGGCCGCGCTCGGACAGGTCCACCCCGACGTGGCGGTAGCCGTGCACGTGCGGGGCCAGCAGCCCGCCGCCGCACCCGACGTCCAGCAGTTGCGCTCCTGGGCCGTGCGCGGGCGGGATCAATTGCGCCCGGGCGCGCGCGAGCCAGTGCAGCGCGGAGAAGGGGCCGGACGGGTCCCACCACTCCTCGGCGAGATCGTCGTACTGGCGCAGGTCGTTCGGTGCGCGCCGCGGCGGGCGGGAGCTCATCGCACCAGCGTAGGGTCCGCGTGCTCATCCAGCAGCTGCTCCGAAGTCCCGCGCAGCACCGTCCCCAGGCACGAGGGTGAGTTAGCGATCGGGGATCACCGCACGAGCGTGAGGCTCGGACGGTGCCGGTCCTGGCGCTGCCTGGGGCCGACCGGCCGCCCGGCCGGCGCGGGTGCCCGCCGCTCCTTCCGGCGGACCACCGCACAGACGACCGCCACGAAGGCGGCGTCGACGACGCAGAGTCCGGCGAAAACCAGCAGGACGAGCTCCGGCAGGGTCACACCAAAAACTGTGTCCGCCGTGGACGACATTGAAACCCGCCTCTGTGCGTCCAGAACCGTTTGCGCCGCCGCGTCCAAGGCGTACCTGAGGGTGTGCGCCACGAATCGTCGTGTTCCGCGTGGTGACGGCGCCGAGGGATAGGCCGCCAGGCCATCCCTCGGCCGGCGGCGCCGTGTGGGCGCGACGAGGCGTCGCGCAGCCCTCAGGTACGGCGCCGTAGCATGTGCTGACAATGGCCTCTCCTTC
>JAOPZJ010000154.1 GCA_025964155.1 Solirubrobacterales bacterium | reverse complement strand
GGAACTGCTTCGCGTTCCGCGCCCCGCCCCGGAACACCACCGCCCTGCGGCGCGCCGGCGTGGACATCGTGAACCTCGCCAACAACCATGCCTTCGACTTCGGCGCGGTCGGCATGGGCGAGACCGTCACGGCCCTGCGGCGCCACAAGGTCGCGGTGACCGGCCGGCCCGGCGAGATCACGGTGCTCCCCGTCGACGGCGCCAAGGTCGCCTTCGTGGGCTTCGCCGCCTACCCCTGGGCGACCTCGATCACCGACCTGGCGGGCGTCAGCGTGGTCGTCAGGCGCGCGGCCGCTCGCGCGAACATCGTCGTGGCGTTCATGCACACCGGTGCGGAAGGCGCCGACAAGACGCACACGCCTGCGGGCGGCGAAGAGGCCTTCGGTGAGCAGCGTGGCGACTCGCGCGCCTTCGCACACACGGCAGTGACGGCCGGGGCTGACCTCGTGCTCGGGTCAGGGCCGCACGTCGTGCGAGGCATCGAGATCTTCCGCAAGCGCCTGATCGCGTACTCACTGGGGAACCTTGCGGGCTACAAGAACTTCGCGACCGGCGGCACGCTGTCGCTCAGCGGCATCCTGCGCAGCACGGTCAACGCCGACGGCTCGTTCCTGGCAGCGCGGCTCGAATCGCTGACGCTCGACGCGACAGACATCCCGCACCGCGACCCGGAGGCCAGGACGGCGCGTCTCATCACCGATCTGTCGCGGGCGGACTTCGGGACCCGCGGCGTCGTCGTCCGCAGGACCGGGAAGGTCGAGCTTCCTTGATCAGAGCCTGGGGTCAGGCGGTGGGCGCCGCGATCAGCGTGCGAATCGTGCGCGCGGCCTGTGGGATGGAGAGGTCGTCCTCTGCCACCTGCGGCAGCATGGCCCAGATGAGGCCGCCGATCGCGGCGGCCAACTGCTTGACCGGCAGGTCCGTGCGGACCTGACCGGCGGCCTGCGCATCGGTCAGGAGGGCGATCAGGTTGATGGAGATCTCCTGCGCGCGGTCCTCGTTCTCGGCGCTGCGCCACGTCGTGTAAAAGTACAGGCGGTATTGGTTGCCGACGCTGAGAAGGGCCACCATGGCCCGCTCCAGCATGTCGCCCGGATCAGCGGATGGCTGCTCTAGGACGGCATTGAGCTCGTCGACCGACGCGCTGAACGCACGGTGGCGCAACTCGTCCAGGAGGTCGTCGCGGCTCGGGAAATGGCGATGCACGGTCGCACGGTGCAGTCCGGCCGCGACCGCGATCTGCTGCATCGACGCGCGCGGATGCTCACAAAGCAGCGGCACCGCCGCCGCGACGATCGCCTCGAGGTTGCGACGGGCGTCGACACGCCGGACGCGCTCGAGGGGGGCGGCCGCGTCCTTGACCGAGGCAGATTCGGACATGCCTTTCAAGGTACCTCAACAACCGGTCAAGGGTCCATCCCCAAAACAGGGCTGTGTGCTGGCCGAATAGGCCATGGCGGGTCCCACGGTCCGCCGCCCGGGTCGACACGTGATGTTCGTGACCAAACGGGGCCCCCGTGGAGCTGCGCGGAGCCTCGGTCGTCGCCGCACGATCCGCTTGAAAGCGCGTGCAAGCGGTGATCGACGGGAGTAAGGTCAGGCACGCATGGACTGGACCTTCGTCTATCTCATGTTCTTCCTGAAGATTCCGATCGTCGCGATGCTGTGGATCGTGTGGTGGGCCGTCCACAACGTGGACGAGGATCCGCCGGTGCAGGACACCGGGAACGACGACGACGGCGGCATCGGGCGGCTCGAGCGTCCGCGTGGCCCCAAACCGCGCCCTGTGCGGCGTGGTCCGCATCCAGGTCCGCCACCGGCGGCACCGGCTCGCAGTCGCACGAAGCTCCCCTCGCGCACGCGCACGGGCCAGGATCACTGAGCTCCAGGCTCTCCCGGGGCGATCGGTTCATCGACGCGCTCGATGAACTCTGAAGCCCGTCATGGCAGACTCCCGCCCCATGCCGACCTCAGTCCTCTCCGACGGCACCATCCGGCGCCTCGTCCAGGAGGGCCGGATCAAGATCGAACCCTGGGATCCCGGCATGGTGCAGCCGGCGAGCGTCGACCTGAATCTTGGTCCGTCCTTCCGGGTGTTTCACAACTTCCGCGTCCCGGCGATCGACCTTGCCGACCCGCCCACGAACCTCACCGAGCACGTGACACTCGGCGACGGCGAGTCGTTCGTCATCCATCCGGGCGAGTTCGTCCTGGGACGCACCGAGGAGTTCGTGGAGATCCCGGACGACATCGTCGCGCGCATCGAGGGGAAGAGCTCGCTCGGCCGCCTGGGGCTCATCGTCCACGCGACCGCCGGTTTCGTCGATCCCGGCTTCAAAGGGACGCTGACCTTGGAGATCACCAACCTCACTCGCGTTCCGATCATCCTGTGGCCGGGCAAGCCGATCGCCCAGCTGTCGTTCATGACGCTCGACGCCCCGGCCGAGCGGCCGTACGGCCATCCGGACCTCGGGAGCCACTACCACGGCCAGGTCGAGGCGACCGAGAGCCGGTACGAAGGAGGCCCGGCCTCCGCGTGACGCGGCGGACCACCGTCGGCGTCGGCGTCGGCCGCGCTTCGGCCCGGCCTCCCCGGTGACCTTGCCGGTCGACCGCCCGTTTCAATAGGCTCGCACCCATGGTGCACGCGCTGCTGACCCTCGCCGCCGCAGAGGCCAAGCCGTCCAAGACGGCCTTCTACATCGGCGGCGGTCTTCTGGTCGCGTGGGCCGTGGCCCTCGGGGTGATCGGCATGACGCAGCCGGACTTCCCGAAGACCGGTGGGGCGGCCCGTGGGGTCATGGGCATCGGCGTCGCCCTCACGCTGATGACGCTGGTGACCGTCCTCATCACCGCGTAGGACCGCACGGCACCCCACTCGGCGCCGCAACCCTGCTTTCCTACACCGTCGTGACGGACGACGACGGCCACGCGATCGCCTACCACGCGTTGAAGCGGGGCACGCCGGTACGCTCGAGCGACGGCATCGTCGTCGGCAAGGTCAGGCGTGTCTCGATCGCCGTGCGCGAGAACATCTTTGACGGCATCGACGTGGATACCCACGACGGGCTGCGCTTCGTCGACGCGCCCGAGGTGCATCGCATCTACGAGCGCGCGGTCGAGCTGACGATCACCGCGGACGACGTGAACGCGCTGCCGCGGCCCGGCGGCGGTGTCGGCGAGCGCATGAAGCTGTCCAAGACCGCCCGCCGGGCTCAGCGCCTGAGCCGGAACCTGAAGGACCGCTGGGAGCGCCGATGAGCACCACCATGAGCCCCGCCGACCTCGCCGCTCGCGCCGCGGAGCTGAGCTGGTACCTCAGCGTCGACCTCGCGCCAGGGTTCGTGACCGACTGCTTGTTCGACTCGCGCCCCACGGTCGCGTAGGTGCCGATGCCCGCCGACCTGACCGGCAAGCGCTGCCTGGATGTCGGCACCTGGGACGGCTTCTGGGCCTTTGAGATGGAGCGCCGCGGTGCCGCCTCGGTCACCGCGATCGACATCGAGGACCCGCTGCGCTGGGACTGGCCCCCGCAGGCCGCCTTCGGCGCGGCCAACGAGGCGCGCCTGGGCTACCTGCGCACGTTCAAGTCCGGGGCCGCCTCGTTCGGCCTGGCCAAGGAAGCGCTGGGCTCCTCGGTGGAGCGCATCGACTGCTCAGTGTACGACCTGGACCCCGCCGTCCACGGCACCTTCGACGTCATCTTCCTCGGGTCGCTGCTGCTGCACCTGCGCGACCCCGTCCGGGCCCTGGATCGCGTCCGCGGCGTCTGCGGTGGCGAGGCGATCCTCGCCGAGTCGATCGAGCTGCTCCCGTCCATCACCCGCCCGCGGACGCCCATCGCGCGCCTGGAGGGCATGGACCAGTCCTGGTGGTGGCAGCCGAACGCGGCGGGCTTCCGGCGGATGGTCGCCAGCGCCGGCTTCGAGATCCTCGAGAAGACGGGCATCTACTTCCTGCCCACCGGGACCGCGCACCCACGCCCGGCGCTGCACACGGCGTGGCGATCGCTCGGGAGCGCCCGCGGCCGTGAGCGGATCGTGACCCGCGTCAAGGGCATCCCGCACACGGCTGTCCGGGCGCGGCCGTTGGGCTGACTCACCCCGTCGGATCCTGCGTGATCCCGAGCAGTTCGAGGCTCTGCGTCCACAGGCGGTCCTAGCCGGGTGGCGGTCTGGAGCCCAAGCCCGGACGTCCCCACGGTCAGCAGGACGGTGCGCGAGGCGGACATGCCCACATCATGGATGGCCGCCGTTTGTGCCGCGACCGCGCACTCACCGAACTGGCGCGCGTTCACCGTCCGCGCGCGGCCGGGCGCACGCGGGACGCTAGGGTTGCCGCGAGGAGACCACAGCCCGCACGAGGAGACAGATGAGCCCGGCCGAGACCCTGACGGTGACCGACAATCGCACCGGCGAGACGTACGAGGTGCCGATCGTCGACGGCACCGTCAAGGCGATGGAGTTCCGCCAGATGAAGGTGTCCGACGACGACTTCGGACTCATGACCTACGACCCGGCGTTCACGAACACCGCCGCGTGCCGGTCGGCGATCACGTTCATCGACGGCGACAAGGGCATCTTGGAGTACCGCGGCTATCCGATCGAGCAGCTGGCCGAGCAGTCCACGTACCTGGAGGTCGCCTACCTCCTCGTCCACGACGCGCTGCCCACGCAGGCCCAGCTGGACGAGTGGACCAACGCGATCACGATGCTCACCTTCGTGCACGAGAACACGAAGGACTTCATGAAGGGCTTCCGCCACGACGCGCATCCCATGGGGATGCTCCTCGGTGGCGTGGGCGCCCTGTCGACGTTCTACCCGGACGCCAACGAGATCGACGACCCCGACAACCGGATGCTCCAGACGATCCGGCTGATCGCGAAGATGCCGACGCTCGCCGCCTTCGCCTT
>JAOPZJ010000153.1 GCA_025964155.1 Solirubrobacterales bacterium | reverse complement strand
GACGACGACTGCCGCCCGCCGCGCGACTGGCTGGCCGGCGCGCTGGCGGCGGCCGGCCGTCATCCCGGCGCGATCGTCCAGGGCGCCACCCAGCCGGATCCCGACGAGGCGCACCTCGTCGCGGCGCCCCACGCGCGCACGCAGGCGATCACGCCACCGGTCCCGTGGGCGCAGACCTGCAACGTCCTGTACCCGCGGGCGGTGCTCGAGGCCGCCGGCGGGTTCGAGGAGCACATGGCCGCGGGCGAGGACACCGAACTGGCTCTGCGCTCCCGGGCGACCGGCGTGGCGTACGTCGGTGCCCCGGAGGTCCTGACCCACCACGCCGTCGAGGCCGGCTCGCTGCGCGGCAAGCTGGCGACGATCCCACGCTGGCGCGGCCTGGCGCTCGTGGTGGCGCGCCATCCGCAGGTCCGCGAGCACCTCGTCGCCGGCATCTTCTGGCGGGCCTCCCACGCGCTGCTGCCGGTGGCCCTGCTCGGGGCGCTGGGCGCCCGCCGCACGCGCGGGCGCTCGCTGCTGGCCGCGGTCCCGTACGTCCTGTCGGCGCGGGGCTCCTACGGCCGGGGGTGGCGCGGGCGTGTCCGCGCGCTGGTCGAGGTGCCGGGCCGCGCGGTCGTCGACACGGCCGAGATCGCGGCGCTCGTGCGTGGCAGCGTCGAGCAGCGGACGCTCGTGCTCTGAGCGCCCTCACGCTCGCACGCGCTGCCCCTCCGGGTCCCACAGGGGCTCCGCGCGGACCTGCGCGGTGACGAGCGTCCCGAAGAGGTCGACGGCCAGCTCGGTCCCGACCTGCGCGTGCTGCAACGGGAGGTAGGCGTAGGCGATGGAGGAGCGCACCGCGTAGCCGTAGCCGCCGCTCGTGACGCGGCCGACGACCGCACCGTCCGACGTCTGGACGGGCTCGTTGCCGAGCGCCACGGCGCGCGGGTCCTCGAGCACGAGACAGCACAGGCGGCGGGTCGGCTCGCCACGCTCGACGAGCGCCTCGCGCCCGATAAAGCCGCCATCGTCGCGTACGCTGAAGGACAGGCCCGCCTCGTGCGGCGTGTCGTCGGGCGTGATGTCGCTGCCCCAGACGCGGTAGCCCTTCTCCAGGCGCAGCGCGTCGATCGCCTCATAGCCGCCGCACACGAGCCCGTGCGCGGCCCCGGCGGTGACGAGGTCGGTCCAGAGCCCGAGCGCATGCTCGGCCGGGCAGTGCAGCTCCCAGCCCAACTCGCCCGCGTACGTGACGCGCAGCGCCCGCACCGGCGCGGCCGCGACCGTGATCTCCCGCGCCCGGAGGTAGCCGAAGTCCAGCGGGTCCGGCGTCAGGGGCGCCAGGACGTCGCGTGCGCGAGGTCCCCACAGCGCCAGACAGGCCCACGTCGACGTCACGTCGCGCAAGACCACCGACCCGTCCTGCGGGAGGTGATCGCGCAGCCAGGCGGCGTCGTGGGCACCGAAGGCCGTCCCGGTGACGAAGAGGAACAGCTCGGGCGCCAGCCGCGTGATCGTCACGTCGCACGTGATCCCGCCGCGGGTGTTCAGCAGCTGCGTGTACGTGACGCACCCGACCTCGCGCGCCACGCGGCCCGAGCAGAGGCGCTCGAGGAAGGTCGCCGCGCCCGGACCGCTGATCTCGAGCTTCGCGAACGAGGTCTCGTCGAAGAGCGCGACCGCCTCGCGGCACGCCCGCGCCTCGACGCCGATGGCGGGGGACCAGTGCTTGCCGGCCCAGCCGTGCGGGCGCAGCGTCTCATCCCCCAGCCGCTCGTTCGGGGCGTAGTGCAGGACGCGCTCCCAACCGCTCTTCTCGCCGAAGACCGCGCCGTTGGCCGCGTGCCAGGCGAAGATCGGGGAGACCTTCAGCGGACGCCCGGCCTGGCGCTCGTGACCGGGATACTTGATGTCGTAGTACGTCTCGTAGTTCTCCTTGGCCCGTGCCAGCGTGTAGGAGGGCGAGCGGTAGTGCGCGCCGAAGCGCCGCACGTCCATCTTCCATAGATCCATCGGCGGCTCACCGTCGACGATCCACTGCGCCATGACCTTGCCGATGCCGCCCGCCCCCGCCAGCCCGTGCGCGCAGAACCCCGCCGCGACGAAGAAGCCGCCGACGTCCGTCTCCCCCAGGCAGAACTCGTTGTCGGGCGTGAAGGCCTCCGGCCCGTTGATGAGCTTGGTGACCGTGATCTCCTCCATCGCTGGGACGCGCCGCCGCGAGTTGGCCTGGATCTCGTCGAAGCGGTCCCAGTCCTCCTCGAGCAGCCGGCCGTTGAAGTCCTCGGGGATCGCGTCCAGCCCGTCGTCGCCCAGCGCCCACGGTGCGCTCTCGCGCTCGTAGCCGCCCATGACGAGGCCACCGCCCTCTTCCCGGAAATAGATGAGCAGGTCCGGGTCGCGCATCGTCGGCAGGTGCCGGCCACCGGCGCGCAGCCGCTGCATCTCCTCAAACGGCTGGGTGACGAGATACTCGTGGGCGAAGGGGATGATCGGCACGCGCACGCCGGCCATGCGGGCGATCTGGGCCGCGAACATGCCGCCGGCGTCGACGACGACCGCGGCCTCCACGTCGCCCCACTCGGTCTTCACCCCGCGGACGCGGCCGTCGTGCACGTCGATCCCCATGACGCGGGTATGCGTGAAGATCCGCACACCACCACGGCGCGCGCCGTCGGCCAGGGCGTACGTGAGCTGCGACGGATCCAGGTAGCCGTCGGTCGGCAGGTAGGACGCGCAGCGCACACCGTCCGGGACCATGAGCGGGAACAGCTCGACGGCCTCCTGCGCGGAGACGAGCTCCAGCGGCAGGCCGAAGGTCCGCGCCCACGCGACCTGACGGCGCGTCTCCTCTTCGCGCTCGGGGGTGCACGCCAGGCGCAGACCCCCGCACTCTGTCCAGCCGGGATCGAACTCCGACTCCGACGCCAGACGCCGGTAGAGCTCCACGCTGTCCATCATCATCCGCGTCAGCGACACCGAGCCGCGCAGCTGGCCGACAAGACCGGCCGAGTGGAAGGTCGACCCGGAGGTCAGCTCATCCCGGTCGACGAGGATCACGTCGTTCTCACCGAGGTGGGCCAGGTGATAGGCGATCGACGTGCCGCCGACCCCTCCCCCGATGATCACGATGCGAGCGCGCGACGGCAGCTCACGGGGCCTGGGCACGGATGATCCACTCCTCGATGTCGGGTGACGCCATACGCCGGCGCAGGCGCTCAAGGTGGTCGCTGGCGTATTGGTCGTAGTCCACGTCCAGCTCGCTGAGCGTGCCCTGGGTGATGCCCCAGAGCGCCTCGCGCAGGTCCGAGACGATCAGCATGAGCGCGAGCGCCGCCAGGCGCCGCGGCGTCGCCCCGCCGGCGGCGGCGAAGTACGCGTCCAGCAGGACGCGCTGATCGGCGACGTCGAGCTCGTTGTTGGCGGAGAGATTGGCGAGGTCGAAGAAGCGGTCGTTCATCCCCGCGTACTCCCAGTCCAGGAGGCGCAGCGTGCCTTCGTGCTCGAGGATGTTGGCGGCGAGCAGATCGTTGTGACACGGGACGCGGACATGCTCCGGATGTCCGGCGAGGGTCGCGTCGACCCGTGACGCCAGGGCGAGGACGTCCCGTAGCTCTGCCGCCAGCGCGGGAGCGGCGGCAGCCTGCCGGTGGCAGAGCGCGACGACGGCGAAGACCGTCGGCAGCGGCGGGCTCTCGTGGAAGGTCCGCAGGGCCCCGGCCACCCGCGCAAGGCGCCCGGGGTCGCGCAGCTGCTCGCCGGTGAGCGGCCGGCCCGGCAGATGGGCGCAGACGAGAACGTCCACGTCGTCCAGGCGGGTGAGCACCGCGGGGCCGATGCCGAGCCCCGCGGACTGGCGCGTGGCGATCTCCTCGGTCACCCGATCGATGCCGAGCGCGGCCGTCCGCTTGCCGCACAGGCGTACGACGGCTCGCGTCCCCGCGAACGAGACGCAGACGTTGCGGTTCGTCATGCCACCCGGCAGCGGCCGCGGCTCGCCGTCGATCGCACCGAGCTGCGCGGCGAGACGGGTGAGGATGCCGGCCAGCGGGTCGATGGGCACATCATGTCCGCTCGCCGCGGCCGCGTGAAGGGTCCCCCGGGAGCATCCGCAGACCCGTGGCGACCGCGGGGCCCACGAGGACGGCGAAGGCCAGCGTGCCGACCCCCGCCCTGCCACCGAGCAGCACGCCGGCGACGAGCGCCGACAGCTCGATGCCTGTCCGCAGGAGCGCGACGGGGCGGCCGGTCCTGGCATGCAGGCCGAGCATGAGCCCGTCCCGTGGGCCCGGTCCCAGTCGTGTCCCGAGGTAGAGGCCCGACCCGAGGCCGACGAGCGCGATCCCGCCCAGGACCGCTCCGGCCCGCACGGCCGGCGCCGACGGCTCGTCCAGCAGCGACAGCGTCACGTCGATCGCGATCCCGATGAGGATGGCGTTGGCGATCGTCCCCAGCCCCGGGCGCACGTCCAGCGCCAGCCACGCCAGCAGGATGACCGCACTCGTGGCGATCGTCGCCGACCCGATCGACAGCGGGGTGTGGCCGGACACCCCTTCGGCGAAGACCGTCCACGGCGAGTTGCCCAGCGCCGCGAGCACGACCAACGCCTCGCCCGTCCCGAAGATCCAGAGGCCGAGGACGAGGCGGGCCAGGCGCCGCGGCCCGGGCCGCCAGAGGCTCTGCGCCGGCGCGACGGGCGGCGATGGATCCACGGTGCCGAGCACACGCGGCACCCTAGTGACGCGCCGGCGGAACCCGAAAGACGGACCGCCGGGCGGTTGCGCACAAAGGTCCGCCGGGGATACCTTCAGCCCATGAACCTCGAAGAGCTGCGGACCGCCGTCGATGCGGGCACCGTCGACACCGTCGTCTTGGCGCTCACGGACATGCAGGGGCGCCTGCAGGGCAAGCGCCTGCACGCGAAGCACTTCGTCGACGAGGTCGCCGCCCACGGCGCCGAGGCGTGCTCTTACCTGCTGGCCGTCGACGTGGAGATGAACACCGTCGAGGGCTACGAGCTCGCTTCGTGGGCCAGCGGCTACGGCGACTTCGTCATGACCCCGGACATGAGCACGCTGCATCTCGTGCCCTGGCAGGACGGCACCGCGATGGTGCTCGCGGACATCACGTGGCAGGACGGGCGGCCGGTCGGCGCGTCCCCGCGGCAGATCCTGCGCAAGCAGCTGGACCGTCTGGCCGAGCGCGGCTGGGGCGCGCTCGCCGCGACGGAGCTCGAGTTCCTCATCTACGAGGACAGCTACGAGCAGGCGTGGGACAACGGATACCGCGACCTCACGCCGGCCAACCGCTACAACGTCGACTACTCGCTGCTGGGCACCGCCCGGGTGGAGCCGCTGCTGCGCCGCATCCGGAACGCGATGCAGTCCGCCGGGTTGACCGTCGAGGACTCCAAGGGCGAATGCAACTTCGGTCAGCACGAGATGAACTTCAAGTACGCGGACGCGCTGACGACCGCCGACCAGCACGTCGTCTACAAGAACGGCGCCAAGGAGATCGCTGCGCAGGCCGGCCAGTCGATCACGTTCATGGCGAAGGTCGACCAGCGCGAGGGCAGCTCCTGCCACGTGCACCTGTCGCTGCGTGCGCTCGATGGCGGCGCTGCGGTCTTCGCCGACCAGGCCGAGGTCTTTGACGCGTTCCTTGCCGGGCAGCTGGCCGCCGTCCGCGAGCTCACGCTGCTGCTGGCCCCGAACATCAACTCCTACAAGCGCTACGCGGCGGGCTCCTTCGCCCCGACCGCCGTGGCGTGGGGCGACGACAACCGCACGTGCGCGATGCGCGTCGTCGGCCATGGGCCGTCGCGGCGCATCGAGTGCCGTGCCCCGGGCGCCGACGTGAACCCGTATCTGGCGCTGGCGGCGCTCATCGCGGCGGGGCTGGACGGCGTGGACCGCACCCTCACGCTGCCGCCGATGTGCGAGGGCAACGCCTACACCGCCAAGGACGTCGAGCACCTGCCATCCACCCTGCGCGAGGCGCGCGAGCTGTTCGCCGGCTCATCGCTGGCCCGGACGGCCTTCGGCGACGAGGTCGTCGACCACTACGTCAACGCCGCCGACGTCGAGCTTGCGGCCTTCGATGCGCACGTCACCGACTGGGAGCGCGTGCGAGGCTTTGAGCGCCTGTGATCGACGACGCTGCAACGACCCCACTCTCCATGGAGTCCGTCTTTGCGCCGGTGCGCTCGCAGACGGCGTTCGAGGAGACCGTCGACCGCCTGGGCACCGCGATCAAGCTCGGGCTGCTGCCGGCGGGTGAGCGCCTGCCCGCCGAGCGCGACCTCTGCCAGAAGCTCGGCATCGCCCGCTCGACTCTGCGACAGGCCCTCACCGCGCTCGGCCAGTCCGGCTACCTGCACGCCGTGCGCGGCCGGGGCGGCGGGACGTTCGTGGTGGACCAGCCGCCGCGCGCCGATCGGCCGGACGACGACGTGACGCTCACGACGTGGCACGAGATCTGTGACGAGCGCCTGGCGATCGAGATCGGGGTCGCCGTGCTCGCCGCCGCGCGTGCGACGGCGGCTCAGCTGCGGGGCCTCGACGGCCTCGTGCTCGCGCTCGACGACTGCGTGGACGACTTCCCCGCCTACCGGCAGCTGGACGTCCGCTTCCACGTCGGCCTGGCTGAGGCCACCGGCAGCGCGCGCCTCGTGGCCTCGATGACGCACTGCCAGGGCGCGATGAGCGACCTCATCCACCACATCGCCCACCCGCCGGAGGTGTTGACCCACGCCAACGCGCAGCACGCACGCCTGCTCGCGGCCATCCGCGGCAACGACGTGACCAGCACCGTCCAGACGATCACCGAGCACGTGCACGGCACCGAGCACATCCTCGCGGGCCTTCTGCCCCGTTGAGGCAAGGCGTTGCGCGACGAGGGGGCCGGTGTCCCCCCTGCGTTGGACACGTGGTCGGTTGACGGGAATGCGTCCGTCGGCATACAGTCGCGCCAAGAGGACGGATGGTCAGACCTTTATGGGTGCTGATCAGCACGAGTGAGCCAACAGAGGAGCACCGATGGCGACGATCGACGAGCGGCGGGGCGCAGGCGACGGACGGCGGGACGCAGACGAGAAGCGGCTCGCGGAACTGGGCTACAAGCAAGAGCTCGACCGCTCCTGGACGGGATTCCAGAACTTCGCCATCTCGTTCACGATCATCTCGATCCTGGCCGGCTGCTTCACGACCTACGGCCAGGCATGGAACAACGGCGGTCCGGTCGCGATCTCGTGGGGCTGGCCGCTGATCTCCATCCCGATTCTCATCATCGGGTTCTGCATGTCCGAGCTCGTCTCGGCCTACCCCACCGCGGGTGGCATCTACTGGTGGGCCTCCAAGCTCGGTGGCCCCGCCTGGGGCTGGTTCACCGGCTGGTTCAACCTCATCGGCCTCGTCGCGGTGACGGCCTCGGTCGACTACGGCTGCGCGACGTTTCTCAACACGGTGCTGGGCCTGTACAACGTCAACACGTTCGGTGCCACCGGGTCGCCTTCGGAGTTCCTCCACGGCACCTTCATCCTGTTCGCGATCATCATCGGCCTCCACGCGGTCATCAACATCCTCGGCAGCCACCTCGTCGCCCGGGTCAACTCGATCTCCGTCTGGTGGCACGTCGCCGGCGTCGCGCTGATCCTCGCCGTGCTCATCATCGTGCCGGACAAGCACGCCAGCGCCGACTTCGTCTTCACCAAGCGCATCAACAACAGTGGCTTCGGCTCGAGCATGTACTGGTTCTACGTGCTGCCGCTCGGCTTCCTGCTGACGCAGTACACGATCACCGGCTTTGACTCCTGCGCCCACGTCTCAGAGGAGACGCACGGCGCCTCGGACGCGGCCGCCAAGGGGGTGTGGCGATCGATCTTCTACTCCGCGGTCATCGGCTGGATCCTGCTGCTGGCGATCACGTTCGCCGCCGCGGACGCCGGAGCCGTGAACGACGGCGGCGGCACCTCGATCGCCGTGCTCGAGAGCGCCCTGAGCACGCCGTGGGTGAAGCTCATCCTCATCATCTCGGTCGTCGGGCAGCTGTTCTGCGGCGCGGCGTGCCTGACCAGCGCCTCACGCATGTGTTACGCCTTCGCCCGCGACGGCGCGATTCCGGGCTCGCGGATCTGGAGCAAGGTCAACCACCGCCGGATCCCGGTCAACGCGGTCCTGTTCATGGCGGCCTGTGCCCTGCTGATCACCGTGCCGGCGATCTTCGGGACGAAGCAAGGCATCCCGGTGGCGTTCTTCGCGGTCGTCTCGATCGCGGTCATCGGCCTCTACATCGCCTACGTCATCCCGATCTACCTGCGCTGGCGGATGAAGGACGACTTCGAGCCCGGCCCCTGGACCAACGGCGCCAAGTACAAGTGGATGAACCCGTTCGCCACGATCTGGGTCGCCCTCATCACGATCATCTTCATCCTTCCGACGACGCCCGCGGGCGTGCCGGGGCGCGACGAGTTCACGTGGAGCGCGGTGAACTACGCCCCGCTCGTGACCGGCGGCGTCATCCTCGCCGTCGGCATCTGGTGGCTCGTGAGCGCGAGGCACACGTTCACCGGCCCCAGGCACACGGTCAGCGATATCGACCGCGAGATCGACGTCTAGATGGCGCGCCGGTCACCGCCTTCCCTGCTCTAGGTTCGAGACATGTCAGAGACGTTGCAGGTCATCGAGCCGGCCACCGAGGCCGTGCTCGCCGAGATTCCACGTGCCGGGGTGGCCGAGGCCGATGCCGCCGTCGCCCGGGCCAAGGCCGCCTTCCCGGGGTGGAAGGCAATCGCTCCCGGCGACCGCTCGCGGCTGCTGCACGCGCTCGCGCATCTCCTCCAGGACAACCTCGAGGAGCTCGCGGTCCTCGAGGCGCGCAACGCCGGCAAGCCGATCGCGGACGCCCGCGGCGAGATCGGGATGGTCGTGGAGACCTTCGCCTACTACGCGGGCGCACCCGAGCGTCTGCTCGGCGACACGATCCCCGTCGCCGGCGGGATGGGCTTCACCGTCCGGGAGCCGCTGGGCGTCGTGGCGCTCATCACCCCGTGGAACTTCCCGCTGTGCATCGCGGCCTGGAAGGTCGCCCCGGCGCTGGCCGCGGGCAACACCGTCGTGCTGAAACCCGCGGAGCTCACGCCGCTGACGGCGCTGCGCCTGGAGCAACTCGTCGTGGAGGCCGGCATCCCCGAGGGCGTGGTGAACGTCGTGGCCGGCCCGGGGTCGACCGCAGGCGCCCGCCTGTGCGCGCACCCCGACGTGGCCAAGGTCGCCTTCACCGGCTCCACCGAGGTCGGACGCTCGATCGCCGCCACCGCCGCCCAGACGATCAAGCGCGTGACGCTGGAGCTCGGCGGCAAGTCGGCCAACGTCGTCTTCGCCGACGCCGAGATCGAGCGCGCGGCCGCCGCCGCGCCGATGGCCGTCTTCGGCAACGCCGGGCAGGACTGCTGCGCCCGCTCGCGCATCCTCGTGCAGTCCTCGGTGCTCGACACGTTCCTGGACGCGCTGCACGACGCGGTCGCCCAGATCGTCGTCGGCGACCCGCTGTCGGAAGCCACGACGATGGGGCCGCTCATCAGCGCCTCGCACCGTGACACCGTCGCCGCGTTCGTCGACGCCGACTCCCCGGTCTCGATGCACGGCGAGACGCCCGAGGGACCGGGGTTCTGGTACCCGCCGACGGTCCTCGCCCCCGTAGACCCGTCGTCCCGCGCGGCGACCGACGAGATCTTCGGGCCGATCGTCTGCGTCATCCCGTTCAAGGACGAGGCGCACGCGATCGAGCTGGCCAACGACACGATCTACGGGCTGTCCGGGTCGATCTGGACCCGCGACGGCGGCAAGGCGCTGCGTGTCGCGCGGGCGCTCGACACCGGCGTGCTGTCCATCAACTCCAACAGCTCGGTGCGCGTCAGCACGCCGTTCGGCGGCTTCAAGCAGTCGGGCGTCGGGCGCGAGCTCGGGCCCCACGCGCTGGAGGCCTACACCGAGATCAAGACCATCTACTACGCCACCCAGGAGCACTGAACCACCGATCATGGCCGGACGTCTGGAAGGAAAGGTCTGCGTCATCACCGGCGCGGCCGGCGGCATCGGCGCCGCCACCGCCGCGATCTTCGCGCAGGAGGGCGCGACGGTCGTGGGCGTCGACCTGCACGACGGCTCCCCGGGAGATCTGTCCTTGGCGGTCGACGTGACGGAGGAGCACGCCGTCACGACGATGTACGCGCAGGTCCGCGAGGCCTACGGGAAGATCGACGTGCTGTTCAACAACGCCGGCATCGCGCCCGACGACGACAACAGCGTGCTCGACACGAGCCTGGAGGCATGGCAGCGGGTGCAGGACGTCAACCTCAAGTCGGTCTTCCTCTGCTGCAAGCACGGCATCCCGCACCTGCTCGACAACCAGCACGGCGGCAGCGTCATCAACACCGCGTCGTTCGTGGCAGTCATGGGCGCAGCCACGTCGCAGATCTCCTACACCGCCTCCAAGGGCGGGGTGCTGTCGCTCTCGCGGGAGCTCGGCGTGGAGTTCGCGCGCCGCGGCGTGCGCGTCAACGCGCTGTGCCCCGGGCCGGTCGACACGCCGCTGCTGCAGGAGCTCTTCGCCAAGGACCCGGCCAAGGCCGCCCGGCGTATGGTCCATCTGCCGATGGGACGGTTTGCCCGGGCCGACGAGATCGCCAAGGGCGTGTTGTTCCTCGCCTCCGACGACTCGACCTACGTGACGGGCTCGACCTTCCTCATCGACGGCGGGCTCAGCGGGGCCTACGTCACTCCGGAGTAGCGTCGACGACGCTGTCGGCACGGGGCGCGCGGGCCGGCACCGAGCCGTCCGCGGCCACGGCGCCGATGACCTCCCGCCACCAGGCCATCTCGGCGTCGTCCTTGGCGTAGGCCAGGCGGCGCTGCGCGTTGCGTGCCAGTGCCGACGACCCGCCGACCATGACGATCGGTCCGGTGACGGCGAAGCGCCCGTCCTCGAGCACGACGAGCGCGCCGGACACGCCGTCGCGCCGGGTGCGCAGACGGTCTACCACCGGGATGCCGTTGACGTGCGTGGGCGCGCTCGGGTCACCGTCGCGCTCGCGGTCGAGGGGGCGCGTGCTGGACACCGACGGCACCGAGCGCCACTCCCGCGGCGGACGCGGAGGGGGACCGACGGGCCCCTGGCGCCACCGTTCCAGCAGCTCGGAGAACTCGATCGCCACCTCCTGGCGCACGAGCACGTGCAGGCGGTCGCCCGGCTGGATCTGCGTCGAGCCACGGGGCGGGATCGCCTGCTCGCCGCGGACGATGACGTTGAGCAGCGCATCACGCGGCAGCCCCAGGTCGCGGACGCGCACGCCGGTGGCGGCGTCCAACGGCCCGACCTCGAACTCGATGACCTCGGCGCCGAGCCGCTGGATCGCCCGCCGGTTGGTCAGCGGCGTGGGCAGCGCCCGCTCGTTCGTCGTGACACCCAGCCGCCGGGCGAAGGCCTCGAAGGTCGTGCCCTGCAGCAGCGTCGAGACGAGGACCGCGAAGAAGACGATGTTGAAGAACCGCTCGCTGTCGGGGACGCCCGCCAGGACCGGGAAGGTCGCCAGCACGACGGGGACCGCACCACGCAGACCAGCCCAGCCCAGCACAAGCTGCTCGCGGACCTCGAAGCCCTGGAACATCGTCGCTGCGAACACCGCCAGGGGCCGCGCGACGACGACCGCGGCCAGCGCCAGAACCGTGCCCTCGACGGCGATGTCGCCGAACTGGCTCGGGAACACGAGCAGTCCGAGCGTGAAGAACATCCCCAGCTGCGCCACCCACGCGAGTCCTTCGTGGAAGGTGACGATCGTGCGCTTGGCCGGCAGGTCGCTCGAGCCGATCGCCAGCCCCGCGAGGTAGACGGCGAGGAAGCCGGACCCGTGGATGACGTCGGCGGTACCGAAGGCCAGCGTGCAGATCGCGATCGACGCCACCGGGTACAAGCCCGCTGAACTGAGACGCACCCGCGAGAGCGCCAAGACGGCCAGGCGCCCGACGATCACGCCGACGACGGCACCGATCGCCATCTCCTCGGCCATCGACACGAGCATGTCGACGATCCCGTAATCGGGTTTCTTGATCCAGTCGACGAAGCCCACGACGAGCAGGACGGCCACGGGATCGTTGAAGCCCGCCTCGCCCTCCAGCGTGCGCGCCAGGCGCCGGCGCAGCGTCGAGCCCCGCAGCAGCGAGAAGATCGCCGCGCCGTCGGTACAGGAGACGATCGACCCCAGGAGCATGCCCTCCAGGATCGAGATGTCGAACAGCCACGCGGCGATCAGGCCGCCGATGACCGCCGTCAGCGCGGTGCCGGCAGTGGCGAGTGCCAGCGCCGGGCGCAACACCGGGCGGATCTCCCCCCAGCCTGCCGCCAGGCCACCCTCGAAGAGGATGAGGACCAGCGCGATGATGCCGACGCGCTGCGTCAGCTCGTAGTCGTCGAACGCGATCAAGCCCGCGCCGTCGCTGCCCAGCAGCATTCCCAGGCCGAGGAACAGCAGCAGGCCCGGCACCCGGATGCGCGACGCCAGGACGGCCGCCGCGATGCCCGCCGCCAGCAGCGCGCCGCAGATGAGAAGGAGCTCTCCGTCACTCATGGTGTTCCTCAGGCGCGAACGGAAGATCGAGCCGGTTGGGCGAGTCCCTCCGCTCGCTCAAGACACCACACGCGCGGCGTAGCCCCCCTCCCCGACCGCGCGCGTCACCTGCTCGGCGTGGTCGCGACCGCGGGTCTGCAAGACGAGCTGGACGGCGGTCTCGCGCACGTGCAGGCCCACGCCCTCCCGCAGATGCTCCACGTCGACGAGGTTGGCGCCGCTGCGGGCCACGAGGTCCAGCAGCCTCGCCAGTGCTCCAGGCTGGTCCGGCACCCGCGTGAAGAGCACCAGCCGGCGGCCGGCCTCGGTCTCGTGGCGCCGGGCGACCTCCGCCAGCAGGCCGGGGTCGACGTTGCCACCCGACAGGATCACGCACGTCGTGCCGTCGGCCGCCACGCCGGCCTGCCCGCCGAGCAGCGCCGCGGCGCCGACGGCGCCGGCGCCCTCCACCACGAGCTTGGCCTTCTCGGCCAGGAGGACGATCGCCTCGGCGACCTCGTCCTCCCCCACGACGACGATCTCGTCGACCCACTCGGCGATGAGACCGAGCGTCAGCTCGCCCGGGCGCTTGACCGCGATGCCGTCGGCGATGGTCAGACCGCCGTGCACCTGCACCGGCACGCCCGCGACCAGCGACGCGGGGAACGCGGCACAGGTCGCGATCTGGACCCCGATCACACGCACATGCGGCAGCGCCGACTTCACCGCGATCGCCACCCCGGAGGCCAGCCCGCCCCCACCGATGGGCACGACCACCGTGGTCAGGTCCGGGATGTCCTGAAGCAGCTCCAGGCCGAGCGTGCCCTGCCCGGCGACGACATCGGGGTCGTCGAACGGGTGCACGAACGCCAGGCCGGCCTCGTCGGCGCGCGCTTGCGCGGCCGCGACGCACTCGTCCACCGACGCCCCGCCGAGCCGTACGATGGCGCCAAGCTCGGCCGCCCCCTCCGCCTTGGCGATCGGCGCGAGCGCGGGCATGAAGACCTCACACAGCACGCCGCGCTCACGGGCAGCAAAGGCCAGCGCCTGCGCGTGGTTGCCGGCACTGCCACAGACCACGCCGGCGCTGCAGCCGTCACCGAGCGCCGCGAGCTTGTTGAGCGCGCCCCGCACCTTGAACGAGCCGGTGCGCTGCAGGTTCTCGGCCTTCAGCACCACCGGGCCGCCACACCGCTCACTGAGCGTCGACGACGGCAGGACCGGCGTGTGGCGTGCGACGTCGCAGATCGCGGCTCGCGCGCGCACGATCGCTTCAGCGGTGACACGCGCCGTCGTCGACATCCGTGCTCTGCCTACCCGCCCGGAAGCGCGACGATGGCATCGATCTCGACGTCCGTGCCGAGCGGCAGCGCGGCCACGCCGATCGTCACCCGTGCCGGCGGATCGGACGGGAAGTACGTCGCGTACACCTCATTGACCTGCGCGAAGGCGCTCATGTCCGTGACGAACACCGTGAGCCGCACCGCATCGCTCAGCTGGGCTCCCGCGGAGGCGCAGACGGCGCTCAGGTTGTCGAGGCAGCGACGCGTGCGGTCACCGACCGTGCCGGTCACGATCTCGTTGGTCTCGGGGTCCAGCGGGATCTGTCCCGAGCAATACAGCAGACCGCCGCTGACGACCCCGTGGCTGTACGGACCGACGGCCCCCGGAGCGCCAAGGGCGGTGACAGGGCGACGATGTGCTGACATGGACGGGAGGCTATCGTGCCGCCGTCCGGGTACGTTGACGCTCATGCGTTCTCTGGGCTTCGTCGTCGCCGGCCTGACCGCCACCCTGTTCGGGGCGCTCGGGGCCCCCGGGGCGGCCCACGCCGCGCTGCCCTGGACGTCCTGCGCACCGGCCGGCTTCCAGTGCGCCACGCTGACTGTGCCCGTCGACCGCAGCGGTGCCACCCCGGGCGTCATCACCCTGTCGGCGGCGCGCGCGCCGGCGCCGGTCCCGGCGACAACCGCCGTCGTCGCGCTCGCGGGCGGGCCCGGGCAGGCGGCACTGCCGATCGCCGCTGACTTCAAGCGCGTCCTCTCCCCGCTGCTCGGTCAGGCTGACCTGCTCGTATACGACCAGCGGGGGACCGGCAAGTCCAACCCGCTGACCTGCGCGGCGCTCGCCTTGCCGACGGGCACGCTGGCGACGGCCGTGCGCAGATGCGCCGAGCAGATCGGCCCCGCCCGCGCCTTTTTCACGACCGCCCAATCGGTCGAGGACATCGAGGCGCTGCGCATCGCCGGCGGCTACAGCAAGCTCGTCCTTTACGGCGTGTCGTACGGCACGAGGGTCGCCCTCGCCTACGCGGCCGCGCATCCGGCCACGACGCAGGCCCTGATCGTGGATTCGGTGGTCCTCCCGGAGGGCCCTGCGGCCCTGCGCACATCGACCCTGGCGGCCGTCCCGCGCGTCATCGGCAGCGACCTGTGCGGCGGCGGGGCGTGCTCGTCGATCTCGCGCTCGCCGGTCACCGACATCCAGCGACTCGCCGCCAAGCTCGATCGGAAGCCGCTCAGCGGCCCCGTGCTGGACGGGGGTGGCCGCCGGTACACCGCGACCCTGAGCGCCGACGGGCTCGTCTCGATCCTCGTCGCCGGTGACCTTGACCCCACGCTCCGCGCCGAGCTGCCGGGCTCGATGCGGGCCGCTCTCACGGGCGACGTGCGGCCGATCCTGCGGCTCAGCGCGCGCTCGTCCGGCCTGGAGAACAGCGCCCGGTTCCAGCAGTCCGCGGCCGACAGCGACGCCCTGTTCTTCACCACCGTCTGTGAGGAGAGCACGACGCTGCCGTGGACGCGTGGGGCCCCGCAGGCTCAGCGCGAGAAGGAAGCATTGGCAGTCGTGCGCGGCCTTCCCGCCGCTCAGTCGTTCGGCATCTTCCCGCGGAGCGTCGCGCTCGGCGGTCTGCCGTCGCTGTGCCTCGGCTACCCGGTGGCCGGGCCGCCGCCCGCCCCGCCCGGCGCGCTGCCCGACGTCCCGGTCCTCGTCCTCGACGGCCAGTCCGATCTGCGCACGCCGCTGGAGGATGCGCAGGCCCTGGGCGCGCGCTTCCCGCGCGCCAGCGTCATCGCCGTTCCCCATACGGGGCACTCGGTGCTCGGATCGGACCCGGGAACCTGCGCCGGTGATGCCGTTGCGGCCCTCGCGGCCGGTACGGCCCCTCAGCAGTGCCCCCCGGTGAAGAACCCGTACGCCCCGACGCCACGCCCGCCGGCCTCGCTCGTCAAGGTCAAGCTCGTCAGCGGCTTCTCGCCCAAGGTGGGCCGGACGCTGAACGCGGTGTCGTCGACCCTCGACGACGCGCGCCGTCAGGTCATCGGGGCCGCGGTCGGCACCGGCCTGCTGCCGTCTGCCATCGGCGGTCTGCGCAACGGCTCGGTGAAGATCGCCGGTTTCTCGCGCCTGACGCTGCGTAACTACGAGTACGTCCCCGGCGTCCGGGTGAACGGGGTGTACGTCCTGAACGGGACCACGCACGTGCGGGTCTCCGGCTCCGCCGCCGCGAAGGGCTCGCTGACGTTCGCCAAGACCGGCGCCATCACCGGCCGCCTGGGCGGCCGGCGCGTCGCCGTCTCGAGCGGTCGCCTCCTCCGTGGAGCCGCGGCGCGGCCGCCCGACGTGCTGCCCCCGCTGGCCGAGGCACTGGCCAGGGGACGGCTCGTCGCGGCGTCACGGTAGCGGCGAACCTCCTCCCGCCAGCCCGAGTCCCGCAGACACCGGCACTAGGCTGGCAGCCATGGCCAACGCCCTCGCTCAGGAGACCTCCCCGTACCTGTTGCAGCACCGGGACAATCCCGTCGACTGGATGGCCTGGGGCCCCGAGGCCCTGGCCCGGGCAGCGGCGGAGGACAAACCGCTGCTCGTGTCGATCGGATACTCCTCGTGCCATTGGTGCCATGTCATGGAGCGCGAGTCCTTCGAGGATCCCGCCACCGCGTCGGTCATGAACGCGCACTTCGTCTGCGTCAAGGTCGACCGCGAAGAGCGTCCGGACGTCGACGCGATCGCGATGGAGTACGTGCAGGGCGCCACCGGGCACGGCGGGTGGCCGCTGAACATCTTCCTGACGCCCGACCAGGTGCCGTTCCACGGCGGCACGTACTTCCCGCCCCAGGCGCGCGGCGGCATGCCGTCGTGGCGCCAGGTGCTGGAGGCCGTGGCCGAGGCGTGGCGGACGCGGGCGGACGAGATCCGGGCAAGCGGCGAGCAACTCGCCGCGCGCCTGGGCGGCGGCGCGCATCTGCGGCCGCCGAACAAGACGTTTGACCCGACCGCCCTGGATGCCGCCGTCGAGCACCTGCGGGAGCTGCACGACCCGATCGACGGCGGCTGGGGCATGGCGCCGAAGTTCCCGGCCGCCTCGACGATCGAGTTCCTCCTGCGCCGCGGCGAGACCGGCATGACCGTCCAGACGATGAAGTGCATGGCCGGCGGCGGGATCAACGACCAGGTCGGCGGCGGCTTCGCCCGCTACAGCGTCGACGCCACGTGGACGGTCCCGCACTTCGAGAAGATGCTCTACGACAACGCGCTCCTGGCGCGCGCGTTCCTGCACGGCTGGCAGGTGACCGGCGACCCGGAGCTGCGACGCGTCGCCGAGGAGACGCTCGACTGGGCGCTGCGCGAGATGCGCGCGGACGAAGGCGGCTTCTACAGCGCGCTGGACGCCGACAGCGAGGGCGTCGAGGGCAAGTTCTACGTCTGGACACTCGACGAGCTGCGGGCGGTCCTCGGCGATGACGCGGACGTCGCGATCCGCTGGTTCGGCGCCACCGCGCAGGGGAACTTCGTCGACCCGCACCACCCCCCCGCTCCGGGTGCACCGGGACTCAATGTGCTGGAGGACCGCGGTCCGCGGCCCGACGACGAGACGCGTGCCCGGATCCGGTCCCGGCTGCTCGACGTCCGCTCGCAGCGCGTCTGGCCGGGGCTGGACGACAAGCGCCTGACCGCCTGGAACGCGCTCATGATCGGTGCGCTGGCCGACGCGGGTGCCGTGCTCGGGCGCGAGGACTACGTCGAGGCGGCGCGGACGGCCGCGGCCTTCGTGCTGGACGTCCTGCGGGACGAGGATGGCCGTCTGCTGCGGACCTACAACGCCGGTGTGGCCAGGCTGCCCGCGTATCTGGAGGATCATGCCTTCCTGCTGGAGGCGCTGATCATCCTGCACGAGGCGACCTTCGAGCCGCGCTGGCTGCACGAGGCCGTGGCGCTCGCCGAGGTCCTGCTCGAGCGCTTCCACGACGCCGAGCACGGCGGCTTCTACTCGACCGCGGACGATCACGAGCAGCTCCTGGCTCGCCGCAAGGATCTGGAGGATTCGCCGATCCCCGCCGGCGGCTCGTCGGCCGCCTTCGGCCTGCTGCGGCTGGCCGCGCTGACGGGCAACCACCGCTACGAGGTCGCCGGCGTCTCCCAGCTGGCGCTCCTGCACGAGATCGCCGCGCGCTACCCCGGGGCCTTCGGGCATCTGCTCCAGGCGCTGGACTTTCACCTGCGCACCACCCGCGAGGTGGCCATCGTCGGGCCCGCGCACCAGCGCGAGGCGCTCGTGGCCGTGGTGCGCTCGCGGCTGCGCCCGGATGTCGTGCTGACCGGCGGCGACGGCCACGACGCCGCCGGGATCGCGCTGCTGGAGGGACGCGGGCCGGTGGACGACCGCGCCGCCGCCTACGTCTGCGAGCACTTCGCCTGCCAGGCGCCGGTGACCGAGCCGGCAGAGCTCTGCGCGCTGCTCGGCATCGGCATCGGCAAGCCCTAGCCCCTGGGGCCGCTCGTAAGCGGATTCACCCCCACTGCGGTGGTCAACCCCCGTACCGGCCGGAGCCCGGCGGTCCGCATTTCCCGAACGGGCTCGCGAAGGGGACCGATGACTTCCGGGCACCGGAGGAGTCTCACCTCACCATGACCCGATTCCTGGCATTCCCCGCCGGTCGCCGCTCGAAGTGGGTCGTTCTCGGCGTCTGGCTCGTCGCGCTCTTCGTCATGTTCGGGACGAACCTGCCGGGGAAGTTCGCCGACGCCGAGAAGAACGACTCCAAGTCGTTCCTCCCCGGAGGCGCGGAGTCCACGAAGGCCCTGGATGCCGTCAAGCGGCTGCAGGACGGCGAGCAGGCGCCGACGGTCATCGTCTACCGCCGCGATGGAGGCCTGACGGCGAAGGACAAGGCACGGATCGTCCGAGATCTCGGCGACCTCAACGCCACGAAGTTCCCCAACGCGACGCCGTTCGGCAACCCGACGGGCCCGAACGCCCGGACTTCGTACCAGCTGTCCGCCGACGGGACCACGGCGCTCATCGCCAACACGCTCGAGGGGAACGGCGAGGGAAGCAGCGTGCTGGATCCGGTCGACCGCTACCGGGAGCTCGTGAGTGATCCTGGCGGCGGCCTGCAGGTCAAGGTCACCGGCCCGGCAGGCATCAGCGCGGACGCGATCAAGGTCTTCGAGAACATCAACGGCACGCTGCTGGCGGCGGCGGTGACGCTCGTCCTCATCCTGCTCATCGCGATCTACCGCAGCCCGTTCTTCTGGTTCTTCCCGCTGTTCAGCGTCATCATCGCCGAGATCACGTCGCGCAGCCTCGGGTACGGTGTCAGCGAGCTCGGGGCGACGATCAACGGCCAGTCCTCGTCGATCACGTCGATCCTCGTCCTCGGGGCGGGGACCGACTACGCCCTGCTGCTCGTCTCGCGATATCGGGAGGAGCTCCGCACGCACGAGGACAAGCACGAGGCGATGGCCCTTGCCCTGCGCTCGGCCGGCCCTGCGATCCTCGCGTCCGGTCTGACCGTCTCGATCGCGCTCCTCGCGCTGATCCTCGCGAAGGTCAACGGGACGGCGGGGCTCGGTCCGCTCGGCGCGCTGGGCGTCCTCACCGCGATGGTCGTCCAGCTCACGTTCCTGCCCGCGCTGCTCGTGGCGGTCGGCCGCAAGCCGTTCTGGCCGCGTGTCCCGCATTTCGGCGACGCCGGCGTCGACGAGACGCACGGCCTGTACCGCAAGCTCGGTGAGCGCATCGCCGCGCGTCCGCGCCGCGTCTGGGTCGCCACGGTCGCCCTCCTGGCGGTGTGCACCCTCGGGCTGCTGAACTTCTCGACCGGCCTCACGCAGAGCAGCGCCTTCCGTGACGACGTCGAGGCGATCGCCGGGCAGAAGCTCGTCGAGCAGGCGTTCCCCGCCGGCCAGAGCTCGCCGACCGACATCGTCGTGCGCGATCCGTCGAAGGTCGACGCCGTCATCGCAGCGGTGAAGCGCGTGGACGGCGTCGCCGGCGTCGTCCCCACGCGGTTCCGCGGCAAGGACGGCGTGCTGCTCGCGGCGTTCCTCGAGCGCGACCCCTATTCCACCCAGGCCTTCGACGTCATCCCCGCGATCCGCTCGGCGGCACGATCGGCGGAGCCCAACGCACTCGTCGGTGGCCCGACCGCGGTCGAGAAGGACCTGCGTGACGCGGGCGCCGACGACACGCTGCTGCTCATCCCGCTGACGCTGCTCATCGTGTTCCTCATCCTGCTCGCGTTGCTGCGGGCGGTCACCGCGACGCTGCTGCTGATGGGGACCGTCCTGCTGAGCTTCGGTGCCGCGCTCGGCGTGGCCTCGATCGTGTTCGATGTCGGGTTCGGGTTCCCGGGGGCCGACCCCTCGTTCCCCCTCTTCGCGTTCATCTTCCTCGTGGCGCTGGGGGTCGACTACAACATCTTCCTCATGGCTCGGGTGCGGGAGGAGACGGCCCGGTACGGCACGCGGGAAGGGATGCTCCGGGGCCTGGCGGTCACCGGCGGCGTGATCACGAGTGCCGGCATCGTGCTCGCCGGCACCTTCGCCGTCCTCGCCGTGCTGCCGCTCGTGTTCCTCACCGAGATCGGCTTTACGATCGCGTTCGGCGTCCTCCTGGACACGTTCATCGTGCGGTCGATCCTCGTGCCCGCGCTCGTGTTCGACGTCGGGCCGCGGGTGTGGTGGCCGAACCCACTGGCGCACGAGCCGGAGCCCATGCAGGAGAAGCGGCGCGAGGTACCTGTCAGCTCCTGACGTCCCAGAGGCGCTGCAGCACCCTGTCGCAACTCGTTGGCCCGCGGCGGTTGCGACGCGGGAGACCGATCTGCGACCAAACGACGCCGATGGGGCGGTTATGGTCGTGTCCCGCTTCAGGCTAGGAGGCCCTCTTGCACCGCTGCACCCGCGCGATCGCGCTCGGCACCGTTCTCATCGCCGTGACTGCGCCGGCCGCGAGCGCCCAGGCAGCGACGCTCACCGTCAGCCAGCCCTGTCAGGTCGCCACGTTCGGACTGTCGGCGGTGCTGTCGGGCTTCACGCCCAACAGCACGGTGAGCATCCAGGGCGACCAGATCTTCCAGACGGGAGTCGCCGACGCCACGGGCCAGGTCACGATTCCGTTCAACGCGCCGCTCCTGGGGTCGAACGATCCCAAGTCCAAGCAGGTCAGTCTGTCCGCCACGGACAACGCCGCGACGCCGCTGTCGTCGACCGCCACCTTCCGGACGACGAACTTCGCGTTCTCCACCACCGGTGGCCAGCAGTCGCCGAAGCTCAAGCGCACCTGGAGGTTCTCCGGCCTCACCCCCGGCAAGCCCATCTACGGCCACTTCCGCTACGCCGGCCAGACCCGCGCCAACTACCGGTTCGGGCTGGCGAAGGGCCCGTGCGGCGAGTTGACGGTCAAGGCCCCGGGCATCCCGGTCAAGGGCCGCGTGAACACCGGCAAGTGGAGCGTCCAGATCGATCAGCAGAAGGTCTTCAAGCTGACGACGAAGCCGCGGATGACCGGCACGACGACCGTCTTCAAGGTCTTCAAGCCGTAGGCGTCGACGGGTCGGGTGGGGCGGCCGTGGGTCGCCCGCGCGCCCGACGGTCGTCCACGGTTCGGTGACTCCTGTGGTCGCGGAACCGTGGTTCACCTTCGTCGCCCGGGCGCCTGGCCGGCGTCGCACATCCGTCGCGCCAGGGCCGACAAGCGTGCGACGCCGACGTCCCGCGACCGCGCGCCCGGCCGGCGTCGCACATCCGTCGCGCCTGGGCCGACAAACGTGCGACGCCGACGGCCCGCGCCCGCGCGCCCGACCGGCGTCGCACATCCCTCGCACCCGGGCCGACAAACGTGCGACGCCGACGCCCCGCGACCGCGCGCCCGACCGGCGTCGCACATCCCTCGCACCCGGGCCGACAAACGTGCGACGCCGACGCCTTGGGCGCCTGCACGGCGCCGTCAACGCGGGTTTGGTGACCCCGGTGGTCGCGGAGACCCGCTGCTCACGGACCGAACTCCGCGCCCGCGGCGGTCGGTCCGGCAGCGGTGGCTGAGCTCGACGCCGCGTCGGCCGTCCCCGCGCCCGCCGCCGGCAGGCCACCGGCGAACTCGCTGCCGCCGCCGGAGGTCCGGACGGCGCTGATGCGTTCGGGGCCTGGTCCGGTGGTGCTCCGCGCCGCCGCCAGCTCGGCGGGCGCCGAACCGGCCGCGCGGGACACGAACTCCGTCGGGCGTTGGGCACGCGCCACCGGCGTTCGCGCCGTCGCCGCGGGCTGACGTGCGACGCTCACCCGCCTCGCCGCGACGGAGGCCGCCACCGGGCTGACCGGCACCACCGCGCGACGGGGCGCGCCGCGCTTACCTACAGCGCTTGCGCGCGATGCAGCGGCTGGACGTCCGCGGTCCGGCGGACCCGGCCCCACGACCGCGACGCCGCCCCCGGCCATCGCGGCGGCCGATGCGGCGACCGCCGCCAGCTTGCCGGCCGACAACGCGTCGGTGGCCACCTGAACCTTGACGGCCTGCGTCGTCAGGCCCTGCAGCTGCAGCCCCACGGCATCGTGCAGGCGCGTGAGCCATCCGGTGACGCGCCCGGCGCCCGACTGCACCAGCGGACCGGCGACCAGGCCGACCGGCAGCACCCCGGCCGCCTGCGCCCCGACCCGGTGCAGCTGACGCACGTGGGCCTGGCACGACTGGCAGTTGCGCAGATGCGGGCGCACGTCGGTCAGCTGCCGGGCGCTGGCCCGGCCGTCGACGAGCGCCGACAGGACCGGGCGCCAGCGCTCGCACTCCTGACCGGAGTCGATCGCGTCACGCTGCGCGAGGAAGCGTCGGCGACCCTCGACCAGCGCGCGGTTGACCTTCGTCCGCGTCCAGCCTCGGAGCTCCGCGATCTGCGCGTACGAGTTGCCGGACGCCTGGAGCCACAGCGCCTGCAGCTCCGCCTCCTTCAGCGCGTTCAGCGCCTCGGCCGCGTGCGCCATCGTCTCCATGCGGACGACGCGGTCCTCGGGCGACTCGACGGTCCGTGCCTCGAGCAGATCGGGCTCCAGCGCCGAGGTCCCCATCGAGCGCTGCCGCTGCTCGCGGACCGCCATCGCCTCGTGCCGGACGACGCGGAAGAGCCAGCGGTGGGCTGTGGCCTCGTCCAGGCGCCGGACGTGGAGCAGGAAGATCTCGAGCGAGCGCTGGTAAGCATCGGCCGCATCGTCGTCGCACAGTGAATGGCGCCGGGCGATCCGCAGCAGCGCGTCGGCGTGCCGCTGCATGGTGGCGATGACGAGCGCCTCACCCTGAGCGGGACTACGCTCATGCGCCCCGTCCGTCTGGCTCGCCTGCTGCTGCATCCAGCCCGTCCGATCCGCGTCGACGCCGCCCGTACGGCCTCTAGAGGCGGGCGCGCCCTGATGTGTCTCAGGCCGGCGACACGTTCGTCAGCCCCACGCTGTCGGAGCGAGCAGCGCGAAGGCCCCGGTGGTAGCCGGGGCCTCGCGATGTGCTTGATGCTCGGTTCGGCGGGGCGGGCCCGCCGGGGGGTCTAGCTGGTGGGCAGGCCTTCCAGGACCGTCGGTGACCGCCGAGCGAGCGACATCCTGCTGCGGGCCGGACGGGTAGTACGAGGCGGCCTGCGCGGCCGCGGGAAGCGCCAGGACGGGTAGCGCGACGGCGGCCAGCAGCAGGCGGGAAAGTCGGGACGTCCTGAGATGAGCCGGTTCCTTCGGTCGGCGGCCGTCTGACCGCCAGATGGGTGAGGGATGTCCCGGCCTGTCGACCGGCGCGTTCCCAACCTTTAGGCGCGCACGGGGAACGCCGACGCGCCGGAGGACGCCTGCGTCTCAGCCCGGTCAGGCGTCGGCCTGGTCGGCCCTACCTAGACCACCTC
>JAOPZJ010000122.1 GCA_025964155.1 Solirubrobacterales bacterium | reverse complement strand
CGGAATCGCCGCGGCGCACGACGCGCCGTGGCACCTACCCCGTCAGCAGCCGGGCGCTGCGCAGCACGGACTCGATCGGCACGGACTGGACCGGCAGGCGGCGGGGCATCAGCGTCAGCGCGACGTCGACCGCGGCATGCCGGCCGGCGAGCCGACGCCCGGCATGTCCGACGCGAACCTCGATCACCCGCGTGCGGCCCGCGGCCAGTGCGGGCACCTGTGCCCGGCCCAGGACGTGCCGGGCGCGGCGCACGTCGAACCTCGCCCCCGTGCATCCGTCCGTCACCCTCGGTCCGCAGCGCACCCGGACCCTGGCCACGCCGCGGCCGTCGACGGTGACGCGCCGCGACGCCAGGTCCAGATCGGGCGCGCGTGTCCGCACGCGCATCAGCCCGAGCGTGGTCGCCGACAGATCCTCGCGGATGTCCGTCCACAGGTCGCCGACGCTCCCGGCCAGGACCAGGCGCCCGAGCTCGTCCTCGGTCACCGTGGACAGGATCTGCGCGATCCGCACCTGACGGAAGCCGAGGGTCAGCACCCCGCCAGGACCGAAGCGCGGGTCGGGCACGCCGCCGCGCCCCAGGCGCACGAGCCGTGGCAGGTTCGCGGTCCCGTGCCGGACCGTGCCCACCACGACGACGCCATCGCGCGTGTCGTGCGCGGCGGTCACCTCGCTCAGCCGCGGGACGCGTACCGCGGTGAAGTCGGGGTCGGCGGTCCCGTCGGCGAGGACGTGGGTGAGGGACGTCGGTGGGCCGAACCGGTTGCCGACGAAGAACCCCGCGCCCGCGTCGGTGAAGACATGGTCGCCGCTGACCGTCGGCAGGACGTGCAACGGCCCGGCGCCGGGCGCGCCGGGGAGCGGCTGTCCGGCGCTCGTGAGGCGGACCACCGCGACACGGTGCTCGGTCCCGAATGGGCCGACCGAAGCCGTCAGCAGCGCCGTGACCGAGCCGTCCGGCCCGTTCGCCAGCGCCAGCTCGGCCGGCCCGGCCGGCGGCAGGTCGATGCGCGTGACGCCACCGTCGCCCCACGCCGGATCCGGTTGTCCGCGGGCGTCCAGCCGCGCGATCTGCAGGCGCGTGGCGCACCCGGGCGCACCCGGGCCGCAATACGGCGGCGCGACGGTCGCGCCGACGATGACTCGGCCCGGGTGCAAGGGGTCTGCGATGGCGTTCTGCGCGGCGTGGACGTACCCGTCATGGTTGAACAGGCGCTGCGTTCCGCCGCTGCCCCAGCGAGGATCGAGCCGTCCGCGACCGTCGAGGCGGACCTGCACCAGCTCGGTGAACCCCTGGGCGCCCGCGGCGATCAGGCCACGCGGATCCGCGGGACGCGGGTCGGCCAGCAGCGTGGGCGGGGTCCCGAGCGTGTCGTTGACCGCGGCGCGTGCGCCACCCCGGATACCGTACCCGCGATCGACGTGTCCCCCGGTGGTCACGGCGACGATCTGGTCACCGTCGCCCAGCACGAAGATGCGACCGGCTCGGGCCAGGACCGCTCCGGCACGGTCGGACTCGAACGGCAGCTTGTGGCTGCCGTCAAGGAAGAATGCCCGATCCACTTCAGCCCTGGCCTGCCCGCTGCCCGGCGCCACGGCGAGGAGCACCCCGATCGTCAGGAATGAGGCAAGCAGGCGGGACATGCCGCCTCAACGGTGGGCGGACCTGGGAGTTGCGCGACCGCATCGCGATCCCGGAGCCCTCACGTCCGGAGCTGATCCACCGTGCACTCCCGCGGGGTCTTGTCCTCACGCCAGCGCACGACCTTGGCGCCGTGCCGGATGCGGCCGTCGCTCACGTGGTCGAAGGTGATCTCGACGACGAGCTCAGGACGCAGGGAGATCCACTCCAGCTCCTTCTCGGACTTCCAGCGCGAGGCCTCGCCCGTCCCGCGCTCGCCGGTCTCGTACGGCGCCAGCTCCGCGGGCAGCTCGCGCTTCTGCTTGGCCGTGAAGCCCGAGGAGTGGCCGACGACGCGCAGCTCGCCGTCCGGGTCGTAGAGCGAAAGGATCAGCGCGCCGAGCGTGCCCTCCGCCTTGCCCGGCCGCCAGCCCGTGACGACCACGTCGATCGTGCGCACGCGCTTGATCTTCACCATGCCCTTGCGCTCGCCGGGCAGGTACGGCGCGTCGCGTTCCTTCGCGATCACGCCCTCGGCGGTGTGCAGCCAGGTGTCGGCCTCGGCGGTGCTCAGCACCATCGGCGTGAGCTGCAGGGGCGCCGTGACGAGCGCCTCCAAGGCGGCGCGGCGCTCGAGGTACGGGCGCTCGAGGAGGACCTCGTCCTCGCGTGCGAGCAGGTCGAAGGCGACGAACGTCGTCGGCGTCTCGACACTCAGGCGCTCGATGCGGGACGCCGCCGGGTGGATGCGCTGGCCGAGGAGGTCGAACTCAGTGCCACCGTCGGCGTTGAAGAGCACGATCTCACCATCGATGACGTACCGCCCCGGCGGGAAACGCAGCTCGGGGAAGTACCGCGACAGCGGCTTGCCGCTGCGCGACTGCAGGTACGCCTCGTCGCCGTCGACGAACGCGATGCAGCGAAAGCCGTCCCACTTGGGCTCAAAGGCCCAGCCGTCGTCGTCAGGCAGGCTCGAGCGTGAGCGCGCGAGCTGGGGCAGCAGGGGCGGGGCGAGCGGAAGGGCCATCCCCCGGAAGGCTATCCGCCGCCGGTGCCCGAACCAGGAAGACCGCCGACAGGACGATCAGGCCCCCGACCGCTTGGACGCCGGTCAGCGACTCGCCCAGCAGAGCGGCCGCGAGCAGGACGGTGAAGACGGGCTCGATGCCGGCGACGATGCTCGCACCGCTGGCGCCGATGCGGCGCATGCCGGCGAAGAACGCCGCCACCGCCAGCACGGTGCTGATCGTCGCCATCAGGACGACGTCGGTCAGCACGGTCCCATCGCCGAGCGCGGCCGGGTGCAGGCGGCCCGAGGCGCCGCCGCCGACGGTGATCGCGATCCCGGCGCCCGTGCACAGCAGCGCACCGAACGTGATCGGGTCCAGGTGGTCGGTGACGGTGTCGGCCAGCGTGACGTAGACGGCGTAGAGCACCGTGGACCCGAGCGTCAGCGCGACGCCGACGGCGTCCACCGAACCGCCGGCGCCACCGGCGAGGACGAGCAGCGCCCCGCCGATCGCAAGCACGAGCGCAGCGATGCGGCGCGCGTCGGCGCTCTCGCGGCGAAGGGCGACCGCAAGCACGAGGACGAGCGCTGGATAGGTACACAGCAGCAGCGACGCGATCGACGCGTCGATGTGGGTCAGCGCGCTGAAGTAGACCGTCGATTCGACCGCGTAGAGGCCGCCGCCGATCGCCAGCGCCGCCAGCGCGGCGCGCCGGGGCAGTTGCGTCGGGCGCACGCCGCGGGCAGCGGCGATGAGCCAGAACAGCGCTGCGGCCAGCAGGAACCGCGCCGCGAGCACGGTCGCGACGCCCGCCGGTGAAGCGCCGGTGTGCTTGGCCAGGATGGCCATGACACCGAAGCTGCCGGCGGAGACGACGACGAGTGTGGTGCCGCGTGGGTCCATGGCCAGGTGGGTGAGGGGTGGTGGGTGGTTACCAGTTGCGTTCGTCGCGGCGGCTGTCTGTCCCGTATCGCACGGAGGCGACACCGAAGACGGCCGAGACGACGACGATGGAGGCGAGAAGGATCATGGTTCGATGATCGACCATACGTTCCCATCGCGGTAGCCTTGATTGACTTCACGATCAGAAGGTTGAACCTTGACCCTGGCCCAGCTTGAATACTTCCTCGCCGCCTGTGAGCACGGCTCGTTCAGCGCCGCTGCCGAGCACCTGCACATGGCACAGCCGTCGCTGTCAGAACAGGTGCGCCGACTGGAGGCGGAGTTCTCAGTCCAGCTCTTTCACCGTGTCGGGCGCGGCCTGGTCGTCTCCGAGGCCGGCGAGACGCTGCGCACGCACGCGATCGCCGTCCTGGACGCCGCCGAGGCCGCCCGCGCCGCCGTGGGAGCCGTGCGGAACCTCGATGGCGGCACGGCCGCCTTCGGCACGTTCGGTACGGCGCGGTACTTCCTGGGCACCGACCTCGTGGCCGACTTCCGTGCCCGCCATCCCAAGGTCAACATCCGGCTCATCGGCCAGAACTCCTCCGAGACCGCGGAGGCCGTCCGCGACGGGCGCCTGGAGGCGGGGATGGTCGCGCTGCCGATCGACGATCGCGGGCTCGAGATCCAGCCCATCACCCGGGACGAGATCGTCTACGCGAGCATCGTCCCCGCGCGCCTGAAGCGCGCCGTCACGATCCAGGCGGTGGCCGGTGCGCCGCTCATCCTGCCGGACGCGACGTTCGGCAGCGAGGATCCCGTCCGCCGTCAGCTCGCCGACCTGGCGCAGCTGGCCGGCGTGCGCATCGACCCCGTCATCGACGTGGAGGATGTCGAGGCCGCCGTCGAGCTGGCCGGGCGCGGGTTCGGGGACACGATCACCTCGCGGGCCATGCTCGCCGGGATGGGCGAGCGCGTCCCCAAGGAGCTCGGCTGGGTTCCCTTCGCCGAGCCGATCTACGACAACTTCGCCTTCATCTGGCGTCGCGGGGCGCCGCTCTCGCATGCCACCCGCGAGTTCCTCACGCTCGCGGAGGAGCGCATGGCCGCCCGCACCGCCGAGCTGGACGCCAGCGGCCCGGCGCGGCGCCGCGAGGCCGGGGGTTCTTAGTCCACGCGCGGCGCCGCCGCCGCGCCGCGCAGGGCGCGCAGGAAGCGGTCAGAAAGGCGGGGGGACACCCCGTGCAGGACGCCGAGCGCCTTGACGAGCAGCGGGAAGTGCACCGCGCGCGAGTCCTTCTCCACGGCCATGATGATCTTCTTCGCCAGTGCGTCGGCCGGCGCCGCGTCCGGGCCGCCGCGGTACCACTCCGGCATACGGTCCTTCTCGTGGTCGTGCAAGGAGGTGGCGATCTCACCGGGATACACCATCGTGAGCGACACGCCCGTCCCGCTCAGCTCGTGCCGCAGCGCCTCGCCGAACATGCGCTGCGCGGCCTTCGTCGCACCGTAGACCGCCGCCCAGGGGAACGACCGCAGCCCGGCGCCGGAGGAGACGATGACGACGTGGCCGGCGGCCTGGCCCAGCAACACGGGCAACCCGGCGTGCACCGTGAAGACCGTCCCGTACCAGTTGACGTCCGTCATCTGCCGGATCTGCTGCGCCGTCTGGTCACGGAACGGCCCGTAGTGCGTGATGCCTGCGTTGGCCACGAGCAGATCGATCCCGCCGGTGGCCGACGCGAATGCATCGACGGCCTCCCGGACGCTCGCCTCGTCCCCGACGTCGCAGCGCAGGATGTGGTGCGTGCCCGGGAGGCTGTCGGCCAGCGCCCGCAGCTCGTCGGTGGACCGCGCGGCCAGTCCCAGCGTCGCTCCGCGCCCGGCCAGCTCGATGGCCAGCGCCCGCCCGATCCCGCGGGACGCGCCCGTGATCAGCGCCCGAGTGCCCGTTCCGATTTCCATCCCGGGACCCTACCCTCCGCCGGTAGGATTGATCCCGTGAGCTCTGACACCGTCACCGTCGCCGAAGAGGAATACCTCCAGACGCTGTTCTGGTTGTCGGAGGCGGGGCTGCCGATGACCGGGGCCAACATCGCCCGCGCGATGCAGCTGTCCGCGCCCACCGTCCACGAGATGGTCGGCCGCCTGGAGCGCGACGGGTACATCACGCGCAACGCGAGCAAGGCGATCTCCTTCACCGACAGCGGACTCGTCCATGCGACGGACATCGTCAGCAAGCACCGGCTCATCGAGCGCTACCTCACCGACATCGTCGGTGTGCCGTGGGACGACGTCCATGAGGAGGCCGAGCGCCTCGAGCACGCCATGTCACCGCGCTTCGAGGCCTACATGAAGGAGGCCATCGGCGACGCGAAGACCTGCCCCCACGGTCATCCCATCGAGGTCGGCACCCGCATCGAGGGCGTCCCGCTCGCCGACGTGCAGGTCGGCGCCGCCGTCACCGTTTTGCGCTTCGAGAACGAGGCCGAGGACCTGCTGCACTACCTGAAGCAGAGTGGGCTCGAGCCAGGCCTGCAAGGCACACTCGTCGTCAACGACGACGAGGAGGTCGCGATCGAGCTGCCCGGCGGCCGCCGCTGCGGCGTCACCCCGAGCGTCGGCGCAACCGTCAGCGTCCTCGCCGACCCATCCCCTCCGCAGCGCGTGACCCTCCCCGAGGCGCTCGTCCTCGGCAAGGAGCGCTACGGGCGCTGAGGAACCGAGGGAACCTCGCCTGGCGGCTCCGATCCCTTGCGAGTTGCTCGCCTAGCGGCTCACAACATCGCGCGCTGAGGAACCCGCGCCTGCCCAGCCCGGCGCGTGCCAATCGAGCGTCACGAATCCGCTACCTGGCAGCAGAAACGTGACGCTCGATCGCGCGGGGAGCGGGCCGCCGGCTCCCGGGGCGTTGCCGCACGGCGGGGACCGAGGCGCCACGAAGCGGCGTCGACAGCCGGAGCGGCTACAGCGACCGGTACGCCGCCGCGAGGCGCTTGATGCCCTCCTCGACCTGCGCGGGCGTCGTGCCCGAGTAGGCCAGGCGCAGCGTGTTCTGCCCGCCCTCCAGCAGGAAGTCGGTGCCCTTGACGAACGTCACGCCGTGCTCGGCCGCGGCGGTGAAGAGCGCGGCCACGTCGGTGCCCTCCGGCAGCGTGACCCACATGAAGTAACCGCCCTCGGGGGCGACGTACTCGGCCTCGGGGAGCTCGCGGTCCAGGGCGGCCGTCAGCGTCGCCACGCGGTCGCCGAGCGCGGCCTTGACCGTCGCGATCGAGCGGTCCAGGCCGCCCCCCACGCAGAAGCGGTACACGATCGACTGGGCGACCATGTTCGGC
>JAOPZJ010000101.1 GCA_025964155.1 Solirubrobacterales bacterium | reverse complement strand
CCTGCTCGATGTCGATGCCGCCCATGTCGCTGAAGAGCATCAGCGGCTTCTTCGCGGCGCCGTCCCAGACCACGCCGAGGTAGTACTCCTGCTTGACGTCGGCCTTCGGGTCGACGAGCACGCCGCGGGGCATGTGGCCGTTGATCTCGAGCTGCAGGATGTCGGCGGCCTGGCTTTCGGCCTCCTCGGGCGTGTCGGCGAACGTGACACCGCCCGCCTTCATGCGCCCACCCGTCAGGACCTGGGACTTGATGACCGTGGGGCCGCCGATGCGCGCGGCGATCTCCTTCGCCTCGGCGGCGTCGGTCGTGAAGCCGTAGTCGGTGACGGGGATGCCGGCGCGCTTGACGATCTCGCGCGCCTCGTATTCGAAGAATCTCATGGCGGCGAGAACCTTATTGGCCCGGCGCTTTGGGCGTCCTGAGGGGGCGAACCCTGGTCTGTGAGACCTAGTGCTCGATATGCGAGCACTAGGTCTCACGGACACGGACACGCGGCTGCTCACGGTGGCCAACGGACAGTTCGGACTGCTGCGGCATGCCCAGCTGGTCGCCCACGGGCTGAGCCGCAGCGGGATCGCGCGCCGGTTGGCGGCGGGCAGGCTCACACGCGTCCACGACCTCGTCTACGCGTTCGGGCATACCGCGCTGCGCGACGAGGGTCGCTGGTTGGCGGCGCTCTGGGCCTGCGGACCCGATGCGGTGCTGTCGCACGAGACCGGCGCGGCGTACCACCGCTGGAGGACCGAGGACCCGGCGGCGCCGGTGCACGTGACGACGACGGGGACCATCCGCAGCCGGGAGGTGTCAGCGGGCCGCTGGCAGTGGGAGCGCGTCCGGCGCCGGCGGCGCCGGCGTCCGCGCCAGGCGTGAGGCGCCCAACGCGGACACGCCGACGCTGACGATCGCCGCGGTCACGATCGCGGCCCCCTGTCCGGGCGTCAGCGCGCCCGAGGCCAGCCCGACCGAGGTGATCGCGGCCGGCACGCCGAGCTGCGCGCTGGCCACCAGACCGGTCGCCCAGCCGGTCCGGATGAGGAGCGCCACCATGACGTGCAGCACGACGATTCCCGCCACGAGTGCGGCGAGCAGCCCCAGCTCGGCCGGGTTCGAGAAGAGGGCGCGCACGTCCAGTCGGGCGCCCAGCAGCACGAAGAACAGGGGGACGAAGAAGCCCTCGCCGACGCCGATCAGCTCCCGGGCGAAGCTTCTGGGCTCCCCGAGCAGCGCGATGACCGCGCCGAGCCCGAAGCCCGCGACGAGCACGCTCGTGTCGAACTCGTCCGCCAGCCACGCCAGGGTGAACAGCGTCACGAGGCCGAGGCGCAGCCGCAGGGCCCAGCCCCGCGCGAGCGAGGTGCGCTCGGAGCCGTCCAGCAGCCCACGTTGCATCGCCGCACGGGCGACGACGTATACGAGCACGGTAGCCGCGAGCACCAGCGCAGTACCGAGGACGACCTTGGCGACGTCACCGCGCGCCAGCACGATCGGGATCGCGATGACGGTGGCGACATCCGCCACGGCGACCCAGGCCATGGCCACGAGCGTGGCGCCCGCCTCCGGGACGCCGCTGTCGGCGAGCACCGGCATGACGATCGCGGCGGACGAGGTTGCCAGCAGCAGCAGCAGGATGCCCGTGGCGTGCAGTGACGTCACCCGGTGCAGCAGGAGGGCCAGCGGTACCGCCAGCGCGAGCGCCAGGACGGCGCCCGCCGCCCCGGACCGCAGGGCCGCGCGTAGGCCGGGCGTCCGCAGCGGCAGATGGGTGCCGGCGATCAGCATGAGCACCGCGAAGCCGATCTCCCCGAGGAACTTCAACTCGGGCTCGTCGGCGTGGACCCAGCGCAAGCCCGTGTGCCCGATGACGACACCGGCGAGCAGCTCGCCGACGACGAGCGGCACCCGGAGCTTCGATGCCCCGGCGAGGATCGGCCCGCACAGGCCGGCGGCCAGCACCACCGCGAGGGCGCCGAAGCTCATGGGCCGGCCATCAGAACCCGTAGGCCTCCGCGAGCTCCGGGTCCTTCTCGGACAGCATCCGGGCGAGCGTGACCATGACCTGGCACTGCTTCCAGGTGGCGTCGTCCTGCATCTTGCCGTCGATCATGTGCACGCCCGCGCCGTCCGGGATCGCCTCGATGACCTTCTTGGCGAAGAGCACCTCCTCCGGATCGGGGGAGAAGACCTTCTTGGCGATGTCGATCTGGACCGGGTGCAGCGACCAGGCGCCGACACAGCCCAGCAGGAAGGCGGCGCGGAACTGCGCCTCACAGGCGACGGTGTCCTTGATGTCGCCGAAGGGGCCGTAGAAGGGCAGCAGGCCATTCATCGTGCAGGCGTCGACCATGCGGGCGATCGAGTAGTGCCACGGGTCCTGCTGGGCGGTGATGCGCGGCGCGTCCGGGTTGGCGGGATCCGGATCCGACATCGAGACGTAGCCGGGGTGCCCGCCGCCGACCCGGGTCGTCTTCATGCGGCGCGAGGCGGCCAGGTCGGCCGGGCCGAAGGACATGCCCTGCATGCGCGGCGAGGCCGCGGCGATCTCCTCCAGGTGCGCGACGCCCTGCGCGGTCTCCAGCAGCGCGTGGATGAGGATCGGGCGCTTGATGCCGGCGCGTGACTCGAGCTGGGCGAGCAGGCGGTCGACGTAGTGGATGTCCCACGGCCCCTCGACCTTGGGGACCATGATGACGTCGAGCTTGTCGCCGATCTCGGTGACGAGCGTCGTGAGGTCGTCCAGGACCCACGGGCTGTCCAGCGCGATGACGCGCGTCCACAACTGGGTCTGGCCCAGGTCGATCGTCGTGCCGACGTTGACCAGCCCCTCGCGGGCGGCGACCTTGCGGTCGACCGGGACGGCGTCCTCGAGGTTGCCCAGCACGATGTCGGCCCGCGCCGCGGTGTCGGGCAGCTTGGCGACCATCTTCTCGTTGGAGGCGTCGAAGAAGTGGATCATCCGCGAGGGGGGGAACGGGATCTCGCGGACGGGGTCCGGTGCGCCCACACAGAGCGGCTTGAAGAAGTCCTTGGGGCTGCGCATAGCGCGGAACAATAGTTCTTGCCCCCCGCCTGGCGGTGTGTGGCGCGCGCGCAGCCAGGGCCGATTACGCTGCGACTCTTGACGACGCGGGACACAACGGACCGCATCGACCAGGCGGGGGAGGGCCGCAGTGCGCGCGTCGAGTCGCTCCGGGCGCTCGCCGCGCTCGCGGTGTTCGTCGGGCACGCGTTCTCCCTGTCCTTCGGCGCGCAGCCGGGCGTCTTCGTCGGGACGAAGAACCAGCTGGTCGTCGGCGGCGGGCTCGGCGTCTTCCTCTTCTTCACGCTGTCGGGCTACCTGCTGTTCCTGCCGTTCCTGCGGGCGCAGGTCGGCGAACGGCCGACGGTCGCTCTGGCCGACTACGCCCGCAACCGCATCCTGCGGATCCTGCCGCTCTACGTCGTCGTCGTCACGGTGCTCAGCATCGTCCGCCCGTTCGACGGGCAGCAGTCGCAGTGGTGGCGCTTCGCGCTCTTCGTGCACAACTACTCCGGGACGTCGAGCACCTTCCCGGACACGCCGGTGTGGTCGCTGCAGGTCGAGGCGCACTACTACCTCGTGCTCCCGCTGGTCGCGTGGCTGCTCGTGCGGGTCACGCGCGGGTCCCTGCGGGTGACGACCGTCGTGCTGCTCGCGGCCGCCGTCGTGAGCTACAAGCTGCGCGTGCACGGCGTGCAGACCAGCGACTCGCTCGGCGTCCTGTACGGCCTCTACTCGCTGCCCGGGCTGCTGTACCTGTTCATCAGCGGCATGCTGCTGGCGGTCGCGCGCGTCGCGATCGACCGCCGGGCGCCGGCGTGGATGAGCCGCCGCGTCGTCGGCTCCTCGACCGTGTGGCTCGTTGCCGGGCTGCTGCTGTACCTCGTCATGGCCACCCGCCCGCAGCTGACCCAGACGCGGCTGCTGCCGTTCGCGGGCTTCCTCGTCGTCGCGGCGGCCGTCCTTCCGCTGCGGGGCGGCGTCGGCGTCCGGGCGCTGGAATGGCGGCCGCTGGCGCTCGTCGGTGTCGCCTCCTACAGCCTGTATCTGTGGCACGTCCCGATCCTGCAGGTGCTGAGCGGGACGCACGCCCAGGTGACGAACGGCGTCTTCGCGATCGTCGGCGACGGCATCGACTTCAAGCTCGCCCTGCTCGTCGGCGTGCTCATCGTCGCGCCCGTCACGGCGGCGAGCTACTTCGGCGTCGAGCGGCCCTTCCTGCGCCTGCGCAAACGCTGGGCCTGAGCGTCCGTTCGACACGCCGTCGAAGCGCCGGCGGGCCGTGAACGTCCGCGGCCACCTAGAATCCCGCGCCGTTCTTCCGACGTTCCGGACGACAAACGTGATCGACGTCGCCGGCAACCGATGACCCCTGACACGCAGGAGATCCACATGTCCGAAGGCTTCACCACCGACCAGCGCGAGCGCGAAGCTTCCGGCGGCCACCCCTACGGCCGCTACTTCGAGGAGTTCGAGGAGGGCGCGGTCTACAAGCACTGGCCTGCCAAGACGGTCACCGAGTCCGATGACCACCTCTTCTGCCTCATCACGATGAACCACCACCCGCTGCACCTGAACGACGTGTACGCGGCGCAGTCCCAGCAGAAGCGCAACGTCGTCGTGGGGCCGCTGGTCTACTCGCTGGCGCTCGGCATGAGCGTCTCGGACGTCTCCGGCAAGGCGATCGCGAACCTCGCCACCGAGGAGCTCTCGCACCCGAACCCGGTCTTCCACGGCGACACGCTGTTCGTCGAGACCGAGGTCCTGGAGAAGAAGGCATCCGCGTCCAAGCCCGACCGCGGCGTCGTGAAGGTCCACACGAAGGTGCGCAACCAGGACGGCGTCCTGGTCGCCGAGTTCAAGCGCCTCGTGCTCGTCCCGAAGAAGACCCCGGGCGCCGAGGCCTAGACAGGATGGAGCCGGCGCGCTCGCGGGCGCGCCGGTCACTGCACCGTGAGCGTTGCGTGCATCCCGGCAGCGTCGTGGGCGCCGTCGTAGAGCGAGCAGTAGACCTTGTAGGTGCCGGGGGCCAGGTCGAGCGTGAGGGCGGACTCTGACCCGGGGGCGACCACGGGCGTCTGGCCGAGGATCTGCCCACCCTTGGCGACGGTGAGGTCGTGGTCGTCCATGCCGTAGTTGATCGCGTTGAGCTCGACGGCGCCGGCGCCGAGCGTCGGACGCGAGAGCTTCAGCGCGTACTCGGTCAGCGCGGCGCCGCTGCGGTGGTAGACCTGCGGGGCCGGTGTCGTCGTCGGCGGGGCCGCGGGCGGCGTCGTCGGCGTGGTCTGCGGGCCGGTCGTCGTCGTGGGCTGCGGCCCTGTGACCGCCGGCTTGGGCCCACTCAGCCCCGGCCGCCCGGGCAGACCGGCGGGGTGGGCGGGGCCCGCGCGCCACGCGCGTGCCTGGGTCGAACACGACCTCGCACCGTGCTTCGCACAGGGCCTGCGGCTGGTCAGCGCGCCCGCCCCGACCGCCCCGCCCAGCGTGCCGCCGGCGACCGCCGCGACGAGCGCAACCATCGTCCAGCGCCCGCGGGCCGCCATCATTGAAAGAGCGTGTTGCCCTGGCCGTCGTGGCGGTTGACGCCGGGGAGGAACGGGCTGCCGGGCAGCAGGCCGCTCGTGTCGCCGCCGAGCCACTCGGTCAGGATCGACTGGTAGACGGAGCGGAAGTCGGTCGTGACCTTGAGGTTGCCGGTCGGGTCGAGGTCCGCGGGCTTGCAGCCGGGAAACTCGCCGGCCCAGCCGCCGCGGACGCGGCTGCCGGCCAGCATCATCAGCCCGCCCGCTCCGTGGTCGGTCCCGCCGCTGGCGTTCTCCTGCACCCGCCGCCCGAACTCGCTGAACACGAGCGTGGAGACGTTCTGGTCCAGCCCGCGAGCGGCGAGGTCCGCCTGGAAGGCGCCGAGCGCCACCGAGAGCGTCTTGAGCTGCGGATCCTGCGTCGTGACCTGGCCACCGTGCGTGTCGAACCCGCCCCAGTGCACGGTCACGATCCGGGTGCCGAGGTTCGCGGCCAGCAGCTGGGCGGTGAGCTTGAGCTTGTCGCCGAGGTCACCGAAGGGGTAGGTGACCGTGGGCGCGGTCTGGCTGTTGATCGTCGGTCCGGCCGCGGCGACGTCGGTCGCCAGGCCGTAGGTCGCGCGCGAGCGCCGCAGGTACGCGTTGCTCGCGCCGGCCTGCAGCGCACCGAGCGCGGCCATCTGGGCGTTGATGTCCGCCGCGGAGGGGCCCGGCGGGTAGGGGGGCATGCCGTAGCCGCCGACGGCATTCATCGAGAACCCGAGCGCGGAGGTGCTGGGAATGGCGCAGACCGGGTTGACCGACGTGCGGATCGCCTTGCTGAGCGCCGTGTCGACCGAGATCGCCTGCAGGGGGTTGGTCGCCGAGCCGTTCTGGTCGATCCAGCGCCCGAGCCAGCCGGTCGTCATCGCCGTCAGGCCGCCGGCGAACCAGTAGTCGGCGCTGTCGAAGTGCGAGAAGTTCGACGGCGTGTAGTCGACGGCCGGCAGGAACGCCAGGCGCGAGTTCGCCGCCGTCCCGTCGCCGTAGAGCTGGTCAAGGCCGTACGTCGGGCTGCCGTTGTCGCCGCCGCCGCCGCTGGAGACCACGGGGTTGGCCCAGGCCAGCGCGCCACCGGCCCCGGGGATGTCCTGGGAGCCGACCACGGCGCCGGAGGCACCGTGCTGGCGGTGGATCGCCGCGCGGGCCGTCGTGTAGGCCGCGTAGTCGGCGCCGGCGCCGGTCCCGGGCAGCACGGTGTTCAGGCTGCAGTTGCCCCCGGCCAGGTAGAGCATCACGAGGCAGTTCTGCGCCGGCGCCGCCGCCTCGGCGACGGCGGCCTCGAAGATCTCCTCGAAGCCCAGCAGCCGCGAGCCGTACACGGACGCAAAGCCCGCGATGCCGCCGGCCAACAGCCGCCGGCGGGTGATGTCGCCGCTCGTGCGGCCCCCGGGCAGGCCCGCGAGGGCGGCGGCCGGCAGCGGCAGCGTCTGGGAGGGGCGGGCGTCGCGGACGCGCGCGAGCTCGAGCTCCTCGCACGTGATGCAGCGGTCGGGGGCGGGCCCCGGTCCGGCGGTCTCGGTCGTCGTGTCGGTCGTGCTCATGTCACATCACCTGTCCGTCGGGGCCGCCCAGGATCAGCGCACGCAGCGTGTACTGACGCTGGAGGCGCTGGTCGCTTGTGGCGTGGGGGTGCGTGCCGGCGAAGGCGACGAGCTGGGTCTTCGTCGCGTCCGACAGCCACGGGGAGGTGCACGCCGCGTAGGCGGTGTCGAACGCCTGCTGGGCGCCCTCCCCGGGCGGCGGGGCAGCGATGGGCACGCTGCCGGGAAAGCCGCTGCCGCTCGTCGGCGTCGGCGACGGCTTGTGCTTGAGCATCAGCAGGCGCAGGATGAGGTCAAAGCGCGCCTGCGTCGTGTTCGTGTTCAGCCACGACAGGCCGCCCTCCCAGCCGGCGACGTTCGGCGGCGAGTACGGGATCTGCTGCATGTTCGCCAGCGCCTCGCGCTGCCAGAACCACTTCATCGGCGCGCCGAGCTGCCGCTGGGCGCCGACGAGGTAGACGACCGGTGGCTTGACCATGTTCGGCTCGTCGAGGGACTCGAAGATGAGCGGGTGCGACAGGATCTTGCGCAGCAGCGGCGCCAGCTCGTACGCGCCGCCCGCGGTGTACGTCGCCGCCAGCTCCGCGAGCGTCGCGTCCGGGAGCGGGCTGACGACGAACTCCGCCCACAGCTTGCGGATCAGGAACGGGGCATGAGCCGGGTGCGCAAGGACGAGATCGATCGCCGAGACCGCGCCCGCCGGCGTCCCCGCGATGGCGCCCCACTTCGCAGCCTGGCCGAAGATCGTCTTCGTGCCGGCGTCGTGGTAGCTGGGCCCGCCGAACGACACGTTCGTGAACGTGGGGGAGTTGGGATTCTGATCAAGCCGCCAGCCGGTGAAGGCCCGCGCGAGCTCCTGGACGTCCTGCTGGCTGTAGTTGGCGGTGCCGGCGGCGTCACGCACCCCGAGGCAGAAAAGCTCCATGAACTCGCGCGCGTAGTTCTCGTTCGGGGAGCCCTTCTGGTTTGCGTAGCCCGTGAGGAAGTACGACATCGCGCCGTCCGCGGTCGTCATCTCCTCCGCCAGGGTCTTGAAGCTTGCGTGCGGATGCGCCGCCAGGTCGCCGTACTTGCGCAGGCGGTCGCGGTACGGGATGAGGAAGTCGTGCGTCAGGCCGTCGCCGTCGCTCACGGCCCAGTGCCGATGCCAGAAGAACGTCAGCCGCTCGGTGAACGGGTTGCCGGCCCGCTGCATCGTGTCCAGCCACTCCATCACCAGGTCGTTGCGGCTTGCCGTCGGATCGATCGGCTGGTTCGTCTGCGAGACCGGCGGCGGGACGGTCTGGTCAAGCGTCTGCGGCGCCGTGAGGAAGAAGTCCACGAGGTCGTCGACACCCCTGCCCGTCCAGGTCGTCCGCTCGGCCTCCGACGGCCCGAAGCCGGCGCGCCAGAACATCCGGTCGACCATCGCCCGGGTCAGGACCGACCCCGTCGGCGTGACCGGCGGGACCGTCGTCGGCGTGCCCCCCGGCGTCTGTGTCCCGCCCGGCCCGGCTTCCGTGCCGGCGGCGGGCCCGGCGCCCGTGCCGAGCGACGGCTGCTGCTGCTGCGTGACCTTCGCGGCCGGCACCTTGACCACGATCGCCTTGCCGGCCTTGGAGAGGTTGCCCGCGGCGTCGCGCGCCCGGATGACGTAGCGGTAGGTCTTCCCCGGGGCGAGCGTGCGGTCGGTGTAGCGGGTCCGGGAGGTCCGCGCCAGACGCTTCCCGTCGCGCCACACCTCGTACGCCGTGACCTTCACATCGTCGTGTGCGGCACGCCAGGCGATCGTCACCTGACTGCCCTGCACGGTGCCCGCGCGGACCTTCGTGGGGGCGGTCGGGCGGGTGCGGTCTTTGCGGCTGAGCAACATGTGGACACAGCATCGACTGTCAGCTGGTGACATGAGTCCCGAACCGGTCTCAGCCAGCCGTTTGTCCAAGCGGCCTTCAGGGCACGTGGGCGTCGCGTGCCGTTCGCGACGGTGGTTTTGCGGGTCATCGGGACGCCTGCTGACCCGGCTGCCAGGTAGTCTGCGCGGATTGCCCTGGCCCTTGAGGAGGTGCTGGGGACGTACTGATGCTGTGCCACGTCAACCGTCATACAGGAGCTCCAGACCCGTGAGCGAGACTGCCGCCGCCCCCACGAAGAACGCCAAGCTGCTGGCCTGGGTAGAGGAGATCGCCGCGCTCACTCGCCCCGACGCGATCCACTGGTGCGACGGATCCGCCGAGGAGTACGACTCCCTGGCCCAGGGTCTCGTGGACAGCGGCACCTTCAAGCGCCTGTCCGACGCCAAGCGCCCCAACAGCTACCTGGCATGGTCAGATCCGTCCGACGTGGCCCGCGTGGAGGACCGCACGTTCATCTGCGCCGCCACCGCCGAGGAGGCCGGCCCGACGAACAACTGGCGCGAGCCCGCCGAGATGCGCGACGTCATGAACGGCCTCTTCGAGGGCGCCATGGTCGGCCGCACGATGTACGTCATGCCCTTCTCGATGGGCCCGCTGGGCTCCGACAAGTCCCACATCGGCGTCCAGGTCAGCGATTCGCCGTACGTCGTCGTCTCGATGCGGATCATGACCCGCATGGGCCAGGGCGCCCTCGACGTCCTCGGCGAGCACGGCGAGTTCGTCCCCTGCGTGCACTCGATCGGCGCCCCGCTGACCGAGGGAGAGGCCGACAGTCCCTGGCCGACGAACGCCGAGACGAAGTACATCGTCCACTACCCCGACACCCGGGAGATCTGGTCCTACGGCTCCGGCTACGGCGGCAACGCGCTGCTCGGCAAGAAGTGCTTCGCGCTGCGGATCGCCTCGGTGATGGCGCGCGACGAGGGCTGGATGGCCGAGCACATGCTGATCCTCAAGCTCACCTCGCCCGAGGGCGACGTCAAGTTCGTGACCGGCGCCTTCCCGAGCGCCTGCGGCAAGACGAACCTCGCGCTGATGGTCCCGACCATCGAGGGCTGGAGGGTCGAGACGATCGGCGACGACATCTCCTGGATGAAGTTCGGCGAGGACGGCAAGCTGTACGCCATCAACCCCGAGGCGGGCTTTTTCGGCGTCGCGCCCGGCACCGGCTACAGCAACACGCCCAACGCCATGGCCGCGCTCGAGA